>JANQMA010000011.1 GCA_028280285.1 Candidatus Omnitrophota bacterium
TTTCTTACTTTTTTACCGAAGGTAAAAAAGGAAACTATATCCGCAACGGCAATCCCTGGCCGGAAACGGATTTTTAGCTTGACATTCCACTTGTTTGTCTGTAAGTGATTTGATATTATTTAGCATAAAGACATATTACCACACAAATAAGTGGAATGTCAAGCTAAAAATCCGTTTCCGGCCAGGGATTGCCGTTGCGGATATAGTTTCCTTTTTTACCTTCGGTAAAAAAGTAAGAAAGCAAAGGATGCTCTATTTTTTCAAAAGACTCTTCGTTTTTTAAATTAGACTGCGCCACATAGGTCACCTGATCAGTACCGTCAACAAGAATGTGATACCATGGTTGACTCCGGTCGGGCTGTGTCTGATTGCCGTAATACCAATCATCCGATGACTGACAAAAGTCATCAAAATCGACAATCACCCCCCTATAGCCATATTTTTTATGACGTACAACTTGGCCCGATTTAAAAGCCATAGCCTCGCGCATAATAATACTTTCTGGAGAGATCTGTGCCAAATCACTATCGATGAGCATAAAGTCCAATTGCTTAAACAGATCAATCATAGCGGAAGAAAAATTATCTTCTTCCTGCAGTTGATAGGCCCGGATAATATTGGCCAGAAACCGGCGAATCATTATCTGCGCACTTACTTCTTCGTGAAGGATATCTTCGATACCCTGCAAACGGCTGTCTTGCACGCGGATAATATCTTCTTGATGAATAATTTGTCCTGAACTGAAACAATCTATGAATACAAGATTATTATTCACATTAACACGTGATAAAAAATGTCCGGGAAAATGGCAGCCTTCGATTTCAAGGCCAAGCCGCCAACCGACAAGCATATAAACACTCGATAGGCTGATCGGAATACCCTTTTTCTCACGGATCACATACGTCAAACTACTGTTATGCGGATTATAATAATCTTCCTCATCGCCTCTTAACCCGACTTCTGTAAATAAAAATTTTGCCAATAAAAACGGACTAATTTCGTGATAGCGTTCTTTATAACTTAAAGCCAAATCGTCCAGTGTGTCTTTGAGACCTGTCCTTCCGTCGATATTTTCCATAAAATCCGCTATTAAAGAAAGCGCTGTCTCGAGTTTTTCATATTCATCTTCGATTTTAAACCATTGGGGCCAAAGATCGATTAATTTGTTTACTTTATGTTTGAAATAAATACAGTCGAGTGAAGCTCTTTGTAGCGGGGTAAGCAAAACATTGAGTTTTCTTATCTCCTCCTGTAAAGCAGGGCCATACGATTGTAAGGTCAGCGAGATGGATTGGCGAACATCGGCAGAATCATCATCAAGGAGTTTGATAAGGTGAGGAAGCTGCTTAGGATCTGTCATTAACTCCTCCTTGTAGTAGGGTTAATATCTGTCTATTCTTCTTATAGACCCCTTACAAGGAATTTTCAAGAACAACTTTATTTTTTTTGATATTTTTATAATTCTCGTCGACAAAATGACCGTACAAAATCCCTTTTTACTCAATTTCTGCCGCGAGTTTTTGCATAAGATCTTTGGCTTCATCCACAAGGCCGGCCGGAAGCAGTTTAATAGCATCCATGTCCTTATAAAAAGTCCCAAGGGCCGAAATGAGCTTCTTCACCGACTGATTGCTGCGATTCTGCCTCTCTTCTTCCGGATCAACCGGAGTGCGTTCCTTAATCATGGTTCCCAATTCCTTGCGCACCTCTCCAGCATCTTTGCCTTTATCAAAAACATATTTACGCAAACGGTCATAATCGTCTTTAACCAGTTCTTTTTTTGACTTGGCTAAACGCAGGACATCGACCGCATCATAATTCGGCACATTAACGGCCTCTTTGTCCTCCGCAAAACTTTTATCCAAGTACTGCGGCTCATCTTGCTCGACAAACAAATAGGCCTTGAGCAACTTAAGGCATAGTGTTTTTTTAAGCCCTACTTCTTCTTCCGTATAGTCTTCAAATTTATCAAACCCCCACGCATGAAACATCTTATCCTGATGGACTGTGTATAAATGCCTTCCTAAGTTCAGCCACGACATCTTAAACTCTTTCGAATATTTAAGAACGTCTTCACGGATTTGATCTCCGATCATGTCTGTCTTATCGGCCTCTTCTTCTTTTTTACTAATGGATAAATCAACTACACTCATTGTGTTTCCTTTCTTATGGCATCTGGCTTTTAAGATAATTTAAATATTTCTCTTCGAGATTATAACCTAAGTCACGGGATTTATAGGCATCCTCTATCGCTTTTTTATTTTCACGCATGGCCGATAAAATAAGTGAACGTTGAAAATAGGCTCCGGCATTTTCTTCATCCAGTTCAATCACCCTGGAAAAGTCATGATAGGCTTCGGCTAACGCCATCTTCTCTTTATAGATTAACCCGCGGCTATAATAGGCCTTGGTCAGGGTTTCATCCGCTTTGATCGCATTGGAATAGTCGGCCAGCGCCTTGTCGAACAAACGTTTTTGCATATAAATATTGCCGCGGTTATTATAGGCCTCGGCATATGCCGGATCAAGCTCTATCGCCTGGGTATAGTCTGCAATGGCTGCGGCAATATTACCCATTTTTTTATAGGTAAATGCCCGGTGATAATACGTGTGCGCCTTTTGCTCATATTGAAGAGCACTATTAAAATCCTCCAAAGCCTCTTGATAACGTTCCATCTCGCCATAAACATTACCGCGATTATTGAAAGCCTCGGCATAGGTCTGATCAATGGCAATGGCCTTACTGTAATAACTTAATGCCGTATTCAGTTGTTCCATATCATAATAAACTTTTCCTAAATTATAAAAAGGTTCGACATAGTTAGGTCTTAAAGAAAGCGCCCGTTTGAAATCTTTAATGGCAAGTTCATGCTTACCCTCATCAGCATACATCCCTCCACGATTATTATAAACACCAGGATAAGCAGGATTAATGGCGATAGCCTTATTAAAATGCTCGAGCGCCTTATCGTATTGCTCACTCTTCCAATATTCATAACCCAAATTATCGTGCACTTTAAATTGCCCTGGTGCGGTCTTAAGCGCATTTTGCCACAAAAGAATTTTATCCTGCCATACCACATTTCTTTTGACCGTTAAAAACCCAAGGACTCCGATCATAATAACAATAAGCCCATAACGCAGACGCTTAAATGTGATGTATTGATTAATAAGAAGACTGAACACCAAAAACACACCCACCGATGGCAAATAGCACCGGTGCTCATAAATCACATGATGGATGGGAATGATCGACGACTCCACACTAATCGTCAGAAAAAACCAGAAAAAACCAAAAGAAAGCAGTCTGTTACGCTTGAAAAGAAAAACACCCAAGCCAAACAAAAACAGTAAAAATAAAAAACCCGCTAATGTCTTTGCTTCAAAAAAACTGCGCGATAATGGGAATTGATAATCAATGCTTTGATTAACCGGAAAAACAAAAAGCCTTAAATAAGTTGGAATGACGCGAAATTGCGTTAGAAAATATTTCGGCGCCGTAATAATATCGCCCTCATAATTGCCCGAGGAAACCTGCATGCCAAAAACCTTCTCTAAACTGAAATGCGAAAACGATGGCACAACGGCTAAAAATACGATCAAAACCACAAGCACCCATTTTTGCTTTTTGAAAAAATTGAACGCATCAAAGAAAAACACCTCAATACAAATAATCATAAGCGGGAGTGTAAACGCAATCTGTTTCGTAAATAGGGCAAGAATCCCGGCTAAAATAAAAACAGCATAATACCCCTTCCGGCTTTTAAGTCGCGCTATAAGATAACCCCATAGACTCAATAAATAAAAAAATGTCGCAAGTGAGGCAAAACGCTGGACGATATAAGTGACCGCCTGTGTTTGCAGGGGATGTGCAATAAATAATAAGGCTGTTAAAAGGGCAATGGCCTTAGCTTGAGCTAACGGGTACTTCCCTTTAAGGCTTGGTGTTTGGCATAATAATTGAATCAAGGCATAGACCAGGATGCCAGAAGATATATGAATCAGAAGATTGGTTAAATGATAGCCGAAAACTTCGTATTTAAAAAAATGATAGTTAAGCGCAAATGTAAAAAATGCAACAAAACGGCTTGGATGAGCCAAAGACTGCCAGATAGCAGACAAATCATTAATGTCACGTATGTTGCGGTTTTTAACAATGTACGGCAAATCATCGAACTGAAACGGCACTGTAAAAGAGTTGTAATAACAGATAATGCCTAAGGCGGAAATGGTAAGTATAGGAAGATTATTGATAAAAATATCGGCAAGTTTTTTCATCAAAAAAGTAACATTCAAAAATTGTATTTAGTCGTTAGTAATTTGTAATTGGTCGACCAATTACTAACTACCAATTACCAAATACTTTTTCAAAATTGCAATGGATCGGAGTACTGAAATGTATAATTGAGCGTATCTTTTATTTTGGCATTGCTGACAATTTTGCGGGAAGATACTTTCTCATCAAATTCCGGCACATCATATCCCAGTTTTTCACAACACTTGAGATAAAAATCTTTACGCACGGGATGCTGATCGGCACACACATTATATACACCTGCAGAAATCTTATTCTCAATAGCCTGTGTCATTATACCGATACAATCCTCATAATGCACAGTATTCATTTTAGCGTGAGAATTTTGAATAATCCGCCCCTTTTGTCCCAACATTAAGTCAGCCGATCGCGCGCCATGCCATATACCCGCTAGTCGTAGAACGACACTCTGTACATGGTCCATATTGAGAAACAGCTGTTCACACTCCCATAAAACTTTTTGACGATCGGTCGACAGAGGCAATTGTTGATCTTCTTCGACAACAGCGTCACTGTCTGGATAAATAGATGTCGTGCTTGTGAATACTGCCAAGTTAATGGTGGATTGTTGAATCGCATGCACAACAGATTTGATTTGATCTAAATATTGGCAGGGATCTTTGAAACTTCTTAAAAACGGCAGCGTAACAACAACCACATCAGCATCAAAAAAATCAGGGTCAAGGGCCTGAGCGGCCTCTTCAATCTTAAAGACAAACGGCTCAATGCCGTTTTGTTTCATTGTTTCAGTTTTATCAGCACTGGTCGATGAGCCGCGTACGGCACATCCTTCATTGGCTAAATACACCGCCAAGGGCATACCTAAACGCCCACACCCTAAAACACTCACCTTCATGTTCACTAGTCTAAATAAACCTTAAGCTCGGTCCAGGTTTTCTGCCCGATAATACCATCCACTTTAAGATCATGGTCCTTTTGAAAAGCATGAATAGCCTGCTTAGATTGGCGGCCGATTTTTCCGTCAATACCGCCTTCATAATAACCGGCATTTCTAAGGGCTGTTTGAATCGTTTTATGATCTACGTTGACACGCACAATCGCCTGAGTTTTAAGAGACTTTTTCTTTGCCTGTGCTGCAGTAGATGATTTTTTCTTAGGCTTTTGTTGATACGGTTCATATTCAATAAAATTATCGTCGGTCTCTTCTTGATAATTTCCATCCTCAAATTGGCTGACAAGTCTATTGAGAGATGAAATTTCTTGTTTAAGCGATACAATTTCCGCTTCCTTTTCATCTAACTGACGTTTAAGCTGAACCGTTTGAACCTTAAGTTCGCTATTAAGACTGCTGCTTTTAGAAGAAGCACATCCGCTCACCATTAAGCTTAATAAACACACAAGTAAGAATTTAAAGTACACAGCAACCTCCTGAATTTATATTTTTATTTTCTTAAGCTCATTGTGTCAGACCATTCATACTCTGTTTCCAGAAGAAGCGCTGACTGAATATAAGCCAGATGTGAATATCCCTGCGGAAAATTCCCTGTTAATCTTTTGGTTGTAATTTCAACATCCTCTGAAAATAACCCCAAATGATTGGAACAACTATTAATTTCCTCAAACATTTCCCGCGCCTTGTCCACTTCACCGATTAAGTACAAAGCATTAATCATCCAAAACGTGCAGACGATAAAACAATTTTCAGGCGCGCCAAATTCATCTTCATCAATATATCTAAAGGTTAAATTATTTTTGACAAGATGTTTATACGAATTTTTAACCGTGCTTACCATGCGCGGATCATCCGCCGGTAAAAATCCATAGTGAAGCATAAGCAGATTAGAGGCATCATACACATCCGACCCATAATACATAGTGAATGATTGAAGCTCTTCATTCCATCCGTTTTTAAGAATATCGATTTTAATCTCCTCTGCCAGAAGCGACCAAGGCTCAACATAATTGTCCCGGCCTAAAAATTTCGCAATACTGACGGCCCTTTCCACCGCCACCCAACTCATAAGCCTTGAATGAACATAATGCTGCAAGGCCTCGCGCCTTTCCCAAATACCGCTGTCAGGACATTTCCATGTATCCCGCACACGATTAACCAAAGAGCGCACCATAGTCCAGATCTCTTCGTTCAACTGGTAGGAAGTCCTCTTGTTAACGACAAAAAATGTATAGATCGTCTCCATTAATTGCCCATAGACATCGTTTTGTTTTTGACGGTAGGCATCATTACCGATCCTAACCGGTTTGGAATCTTCATAACCGGCTAAATGATTGAGCTCAAGCTCATCAAGTTGCTCCTCGCCATTAATACCGTACATAACACCAATGTCTTCATGTTTAAGTTGGATCTTATCTAAAATGAACTCGAGGAACTCACCGGCGGATGATATGTGGCCGATACGCACATAAAGATCAATAATCATCGCGGCATCGCGCACCCAACAAAACCGGTAATCCCAATTACGATCACGACCGATAATCTCCGGCAGTGATGTTGTGAGGGCAGCAACAACAGCCCCGGTTCGCTGGAACATTAACAGCTTGAGCGTAATGGCCGAACGCAATATTTCCGCTTTGTATCTTTTAAGATTCTTGGTTTTCTGCTGCCAATCAAGCCAATACGCCTTTGTCTTTTCATACTCGACATAAAGTTTGTCATTATCGATCTTATCCACTTTTTCGTTGAACGACAGAAGAAAAAAGGAATGCTCAGGAAGCTCAAGTTCTTTGCTGTCTAATATATCTTGATAATCAAAGTCACTGTAAAGATAAAAACTATTATAATGACCCTTTTGCGATTTGATTTTTAAATACTCATCCTCAATGTCATAATCGGCCCCGCCCAATGCATAGTTGGGCCGGGCATCCAACTCAACTCTCATCTTTGGACTTCCTGATAAAACACGCAATTTACGATGCACCTCACTTGGATAATAGTACTCATCGCGCGGGGTCGCAAAACGCGGCATATAATCGTTTATTTCAAAAATACCGTCCGTGGTTGTGAATGTTGTTTTAAGAATAGCGGTATCCACAATATATTCTTGTTTGGAGGACACCAAATTAGACGGAATGATTTTGAAGAAACCGCCCTTCTCTTTGTCTAAAATCTGGGCAAAAACAGAGGGCGAATCAAAGTAAGGCAGACATAGCCAGACAATACTGGCATCATCTGTGATTAAAGCAGCACTGGAGCAATTACCAATAATCCCATAGTTATAATTATTCACTTCTTTTCAGACCTTTCTTGATAATGCCGCTATTTTAGCATAAAGAAAATATATATCTCTAACTGTCTAAAATTTTTAAAGCTGCGGTATTAGCTCAGTAGTCACCTCTGATTCAACCGGCGTAATTACCATAAAATCCGTGCCAGGTTCTCCGGTAAATTCAGGGTATGTTTGACGAAAAACCTCAAAAGCCTTTAATGTGTTTTGGTTTGCTTTGGCTTCATATTCAAAGCCGGGCTTGATCACAGGAATCCCCCCCCAATTAATCTTCTCTTTTGTCCCCTCTATCATGAGGTCTCCTATATACAAAGCCGCATCCACTCTCGCATTGAAAAGAATATTAATCGGTTCCACGGCAAGCGTTGAGCTGACAGGGATAGAGATGTCTGTCATTTGGTAGGCCCCTTCCGGCAGCTCCATAAAAAAATAACCTGCCTCTGTAGTCGTTATCTGCCACGGCAAGGATTCATCCTGTTTTCGATCACCAAGCGTAAGGTTAAAACGGGTTGATTCGTCACTTAAACTTTTAATAGAAAGAAGTGCGTAAGATTTATTTAAGACACCGGTGAAATTAACTTTGCCAAATACAATACCGGTCGGAACAAGAGGCCCCTCTCCCTCGATCTCTTCTTGAACAAGGACTTCGGCATCAGCGGTATCGACAGTAGGTTGCTGTTTAAGCTCCTCGGCAATACTTTCTGCCTTTTCAATAATATTTGTTTCAGAAACCGGCTTAGTCGATTGAGTTGTGGCACATCCGTAAAAGGCCAACATTAAAAACAGTGGGAAAATGATTCTAGGCATTATTTATAAATAGTAGTATTTATTAGAATGACCTAAGTCTAACAAAAAAAATAGCGGAAGGCAACAACCCTCCGCTATTTTTAGCTCGCCAAAGGCAAGCATTATTCAGTCAGAACCGCTGACTTTTTGGGGGAGAAGATCTTTTTTTTCCAATAAATCTTGACATTCAAACTGTGCTTGAAATTAACCCTTACCGGTTTACGGTTATAGGTAATATCAAATGTTCCGCGCACAACAAAATGAAGCTTTTCCAATCTCAGATTAGTATCTGCCGATTTGATGATATCAACCCGTGGCGTAGGATCTATGGCTTTATCATGGTTATGGTCAATTTTATACTCAAATTTCTTATTGACCACAGTCGTCGCATCCTTATCCTCTATTTCCTGCAAGATAGACATGGTCTTCATTCGCTTATTCAAATCTTTGTCTGTTTTGTATAACATTTTTTTCATCAACGGCTCCTTAGGTTCCCCAACTAGTGAGAGTATAGCACCCGCGAAAGCCGAAACAAGGCCTGACAAGGCCCTTCAAGAAAACGTTTTCTTGCTATTTGTCGACGAGAGATAAAAATGGTCAGAAAAATAATGGATAAATAGGGTTGCCTGCGTAAGGTAAAAAAATAAACTTGGGGACACTCTCAAAATGGGCGCTTTAAATGCGCCCCGTTTGAGGGTGTCCCCAGATTATTGTCTTTTCTTATATAACGGAACCCGCGGCTCCTGGCCGTTTAAAAGACGCTTGATATTCGGCCTGTGGCGAAAGACGACAAAGACACAAATAAGCACCCCGCAGCCAACCAACTCAAGGGGCTGATCGGTCAGAACCATTGCCACAGGAAGGAAAACCGCTGCAACAATTGAAGATAGCGACACAATGGTCGATATGAGAAAACAGGCGATCCAGACCAAAAGGGTCAGCCCGACCACAAGCTGTAGAGACTCTATTTGGAGCATAAATCCGATCAGAACCCCAAGGCTTGTGGCAATGCCCTTACCACCTTTAAATTGGAGGAAAACGGTCCAATTATGCCCACAGACCGCAGCCACACCCAGCAAAATTAACTGCATATTGCTGCCAAGCCCAAGCAGATTGGAAAGTCCCCAAACCGCGATAACCCCTTTGAGGATGTCCAAAAACAGCACAATAAACCCCGGCCCCTTGCCCAGAACGCGGAAGACATTGGTGGCCCCGACATTACCGGAACCATGCTCACGGATATCAATCCCCTTAAGCTGCCTGCCAAAAATATAGGCTGTTGGGATCGAGCCGATGAGATAACTGATAAGAATACCTAAAAAAATCATTGTGAACTAACCTAAACTCCTATAGGAAGATCTGCGGTGTTTGACCGCAACAATAATGACAATAACCTGATCATCAATAACCTGATAAATAATACGATAATTACCGCTGCGTATCCGGTAAAGATTTTTAAAACCTTGTAATTTTTTGCATCCCGAGGCCCTGGGGTCCTCGCCGAGTAAATCGATTTTGCGTTTGATCTTTATTAAATATTTTTGGGGAATTTTGGTTAAATCCTGCTTAGCACGTTTTTCGAAAACAACCTTATACACACTCACCCCTTCAATTTCTTCTTAAAAAACAGCTCCATCTCCTTTTCATCAACAAGTTCCATATTTTTAAGTCTTTCTTCTGCCAAAGCACGATCCTCTATATCTTCCATAATTTCAAGCAACCGTTCTTTAATAGCTTCCTCAACAAAAAATTTACGTGAAACACCATTTTTCTGACAATACAAATCTAAACTTTTTTTAATTTTGTCCGAGATACGGACTCCCAATAACACATCTTTCGGTTTAATCATGCTTCCCTCCAATGTTATCTAATACAATCAAATGATAACATATGATATCACATTAGACAAATTATATTATTAATCCTTTAACTCCAACACCTCGACACCTAAATGCCAAACACACCTTTCTTATTAAATCCCCTGATGGCAACACAACCGCATTTATCTATTGAGTCACGTAATCCTTCCATTTTTCAGTAACCCATGGCATACTAAAATACATGAAAAAGGCTCTAATTATAATCTGTGTATTATCTCTATTTCTCACAGGGTGCACTTCCTTAAATCGTTTTGCAGATAAAAACAAAGAGTACTTCTCAAGCACAACATATCCTGCAACAAAAGTAGACTTAAGCTTGATAAAAGATACGGAATTCCCTCTTAATATCGTTGAGGATTACGGAGCTTTTGCATTGTTTCGACCTGTAAGATTTGTATTTGGTTTGATAAACCTGCCTCTGTCCGTGTTACTTGACACAATATTTTTACCAAGTGACATAAAAAATATTGAACCTAGCGAAGTTGAACAATAACGTTTAATTTATCCACATTAGTCTTTTAACTCTAAAAGCTCAACACCGGTGACTGGGTCATGGGTTAGGTGCGGGGCGAAGCGCTGGCCCGTTTCGGGGTTATATTTAACGGACTCAGCTACTTCTTCTGTGTTTTCTTTGCTGCGCCTCTTTTATAAAACAAACGCATTTCTTCTAACCACTGCATTTTTTTAAGTGGTGAGGTTTTATACCAACGAATGCGCATTTCATCAGTGACATTAGAATAATAACGTCCTTTTTTCTTTAATTTAATCATCGTTTAACTCCTTCACACGCCTTAATTCGTCCAAATCAATCAGGTCCTGCGGCCGTCCTGCTTTTTTCTTTAACTTAACTAGTTGTTCAAAAGCAATAACCGGCACTTTAATTCCGGAAATTTTAAAAATCTTTTTCTCAACATGCGCATAATTCATTAATTGACCAATAGAAACATCAACCATTTTATAATTATCCTTTTTATGGTAAAAAGACAACACTTTCATATTCTTATCCTTAATCCACGTCTTGCGAATTTTCGGATCTGTAAACTCTTCAAGAGTCACAGGAACTTTAGGAGAATAACCTAGATCTGTAATTGCCTTAAAGAATTTTGTAATATTCTTGGACTCTAAATCAATCATAATATCAATATCCATCGTGCTACGATGGATACCATAGAGAATGGCCGCGACACCGCCAAAAACAACATAATCTACTCTTGCACGATTAAGCGCTCTTAAAACGTCTTCATAATAAAACATAACCTTCCTGTCCAATCTCATCTAAAACAAAATTTATCCGTAAGATTAATTATATATAACTGACTCTAACAACGCAACGGTGAATGCTGTAAAAAAGGATCAAGATACAAAATAAATGTATTATTTAATCTTTTAATTCCAATAGTTCGACGCCGGTGACTGGGTCATGGGTTAGGTGCGGGGCGAAACGCTGGCCTGTTTCGGGGTTATATTTAACGGACGGCGTATCACTGGTGTACGTTTCTGAAATAGACTGAATGGCCGATTGGGCCTCCGGATCATTTTGAATCTGATCCGTTAAGTCGGCGACTTCTTCCTCTGTTAGCTGTTCACCGCTAATCGCACCGGCGACTGAGCCAATCGCCCGCTTTAAATCCTCCGTTGTTTCACCTTCATTAAGCGACGGACGCACTGTCTGGCAACCCTGCGCCTGGAGACAGATTAGCAAAATGAGAAATGGAAATAAAAGTCGATTCATGGAATACAATACTGCAATGTAAGTGATAAAGTGATAGTAGCGATAGAGTGATAATAAAAAGATAAAAAATTTTGAAGATGATCAAAAAATATTAAATGATTTGATAGAAAACACTTCCATTAATTCAGTATTTCTATCACTTTACCACTATTATCACTCTATCACTTTTTATCCCTTTTCCTATTACTTAAGAAACCGAACCCGGTCAACCGGCCAGTAGATAAATTCAGCTTTACCGATAACATTCTCTTCGGGCACAAATCCCCAAAAACGGCTGTCTGAGCTGGCTGCACTGTTGTCCCCTAAAACAAACACATGGCCTTCAGGCACAACCACCTTTTGATGAAATTGTCCGTATTGCCCTTTATTGTAATAGTAGATATTTTTGATAATCTGCTCTTCGATCAGCTCACCCTCAACATAAACGTCGCCGCGTTTGATTTCGACCGTCTCGCCACCAAAGGCAATAAGACGTTTGATGAAATCCTTCTTAGGCTTGCCCGGATAAACAAAAACAATGATATCCCCCCGCTGAGGCTGTGAGAATCCAGGTAATCTTTTTTTGGTGAAGGGCACTTTGGCGCCATAGCGGAGTTTGTTGACCATAAGCCGGTCTTTGACAAGCAGCGTCGGGATCATTGATCCGCTGGGGATTTTAAAGGCTTGAATAAAAAAGGTGCGGATAAACATCGCCAGCACAAAGGCGATAATAATGGACTCGATCCATTCCCGTGCGGCCGAACCTCGATTGTTTTTCCGTCGTATAAACATATTATAACTTTAATGCCGCGGTAAACGCTTCTTGCGGAATCTCCACATTACCCAGCTGTTTCATCTTCTTTTTGCCCTGCTTTTGCTTCTCCCAGAGCTTTTTCTTACGCGTGATGTCGCCCCCATAACATTTCGCCGTGACATTTTTACCTGCCGCCTTGACCCTGGCGCTGGAGATGATACGCCCGTCGCAGGAGGCCTGCACACGCACTTCAAAAAGCTGTTGCGGAATAAGTTCCTTGAGTTTGGTGACAAGGGCCAGGCCCTTTTCGTAAGAACGGTCTTTATGAACAAGAAACGAAAACGCGTCACAAATTTTATCGTTAATCAGTATATCCAACTTGGCCACCTTTGTCGGCAAAAATCCTTTAAATTTATAGTCCACCGAACCGTATCCGCGCGTGATGGATTTAACCATATCGTTAAAATCAACGATGACCTCGGAGAGCGGAATATCAAAAATGATTTTCATGCGATCCGAGACATATTCGCTTGAAACAAACACGCCCCGTTTGCGTTTGGACAACTCCATCACCCCGTCCATATGCTCAACCGGTGTCATCACCGTAACCGTCAAATAAGGCTCTTGCGCTTCGGCAATATTGGATAGGTCCGGCAATTCGTTGGGGCTATCGATATCTTTTGTTTCGCCGTCTTTAGTTTGAATACGAAACTGAACATTCGGCGTTGTTAAAACAAGATTAAGATCGTATTCGCGCTCCAGACGCTCTTGCACAACCTCCATGTGAAGCAGACCTAAAAATCCGCATCTAAATCCATGACCAAATGATTGGGATGTCTCCGGTTCAAACACAAGACTCGGATCACTTAAACGCAACTTCTCAATCGCTTCACGCAAAGGCATATAATCTTTGGAATTAACCGGAAAGACACCGCTAAAGACAAGCGGATTAAGCTGCCGGTATCCTTCCAAAGGCTCGGCGCAGGGACTCGCCGCATCTGTAATCGTATCTCCGACCCGCACATCGCGCGGCTCATGAATATTGCATGTAATATACCCTACATTGCCCGTAGCTAATTCTTTACCTTTAGTCATCTCAGGCCGGAAAACACCAATCTCTTCGACCGTGAGTGTTTTATCCATATGCATCATTGTAATCTTCATGCCTTCTTTTAAAACCCCATCGAGCACACGCACATAAATGATAATGCCTTTATAAATATCATATTTCATGTCAAAAATCAGTGCTTTAAGCGGCGCCGAAGGATCACCGTCCGGCGGCGGAATAAAAGCGACAATCTTTTCAAAGAGCTCCTTAATCCCCATCCCTTCTTTAGCCGAAACCAAGCACATATCTTTATCATCAAAATTGAATACCTCCATGAGCTGCAGCTGCGCGTGTTCAATATCGATATTGGCAATGTCAATTTTATTGAGAACAGGGAGTATTTCGAGATTATTATCGATGGCTAAATAATAATTGGCGACCGTCTGCGACTCAACGCCTTGCGATGCATCGGCCACCAAAAGCGCGCCTTCACAGGCACGGAGTGACTTCTCAACCTCATAGGAAAAATCGACATGCCCCGGCGTATCGATCAGATTAAATGTGTATTCTTTGCCATTATCGGCTTTGTAGTTGAGGCTGACAGCAGATGCCTTGATGGTGATCCCGCGCTCGCGCTCCAAATCCATATCATCGAGCAGCTGATTTTTAAATTTACGCTCATCAATAGCACCGGTAAATAAAAGCAACCGGTCGGCCAAGGTGGATTTGCCATGATCGATGTGCGCAATAATGGAGAAGTTACGGATAAGACTTTGATCCATTGTTTAGTTCTTATTCATGATTTTACAGATTTCGTCGACGGTTTGTTCGATGGAAAGATGGGTCGAATCGATGACAATCGCATCGTCGGCCTGTTTAAGCGGGCTTGCTTTGCGGGTGGAATCATTATGATCGCGGGCTTCGATAGTTTTTTTAAGCTCTTGCTCATCTACCTCTTTACCGGCCGCCTTTAAATCTCTTAACCGTCTTCGTGTTCTTTCATTCACATCGGCATCAAGATAAAACTTATATGTCGCATTGGGAAAAACAACCGTGCCGGCGTCCCTTCCTTCAATGACAACATTGTCGGCCTCACCCATTTTTCTTTGCCAGCCGACAAGCACTTCGCGTACACCCGGTATCTTAGCAATGTCCGACGCATCCGCCGTTACCTCCGGCACACGTATGGCTTTACTGACATCTTCCCCATCTAAATACACCGTTACTTCGCCATCAACATAATTGAGCTTAACCTCGCTATTTTTCGTAAGATTGATCACCGCGCCTTGATCATCGAGAGAAAGGGATTGACGCTGAGCCTTCAATGCAACCGAGCGGTACATTGCGCCTGTATCGATATACGTGTACCCGAGCCTGGTGGCAAGCCCCTGGGAGACGGTGCTTTTCCCGGCGCCGGCAGGCCCGTCAATCGTGATTATGCATGGATTATTTGACAAACTCATCGCGCTTTTTCTGAGCTTTCGTAAAATGTTCGATCAGGCTTTTGCGGTCGGATTCAACAATCACATGACGAAGCCGCGCTAAATTTTCGACATACGTGTCCAATGATTTGATAATATTTTTGGCATTGGACATGCAGATGTCATTCCACATCTGGGCTGATGAAGAAGCAATACGTGTTGTGTCGCGCAGACCTGTGGAAGCAAACTTTAAATGTTCTTGCGGCACTGTTTCCATTAAACCGAATGCCAAAAGATGTGGCAGATGTGATGTGTAAGATAAAATCTCATCATGTTCCGCCGCTGTCATAATCGACACTTGAGCGCCGATCTTTGTCCAAAGTTTTTTGACTTTCTCCGTAGCACCGCGATGTGTTTTTTCTGTCGGTGTAATAATACAACGCCCACCGGCAAAAAGATCGGCCGTTGAATTCTCAGCGCCTTTTTTTTCAGAACCGACAAGCGGATGTGAACCGACAAATAAATTCGGCTGCTGAAGTGTCTTTTCGGCGTACTCGACAATCTCTGTCTTGGCACTGCCGACATCGGTCACAATAGCACCTCTCTTTAAATACGGCGCTACTGTGCCGAGAAGTTTAATGATCGATTCGACTGGCGTAGCCATAACAACCAAATCGGAATTGCGCACACCTTTTTGAATATCGGTCTGCGCACTATCAATGGCCTTAACTTTTAAGGCTTCTTTGAGTGATTCTTGTCTGTGCGATAAGCCAACCACTTCCCGGGCCAGTTTATTTTTTTTGATTGCCATTCCAAGCGAGCCGCCCATAAGACCGACGCCGACAATGGTAACACGTTTGAATAATGTTGATCGTAATATCATATTAAAGTTCCCTATCTACAGCTTGTGCTATTTTGCGTGTTTCATCCATGAGTTTGGTGAAATTAACCGGCAGAAGCGACTGTGCTCCGTCGCTGAAGGCCTCTTCCGGACGGTCATGCACTTCGATTTGAAGGCCGTCACATCCAGCCGCAATGCCTGCACGGGCACCGCTACTGACCAATCCCCATTTACCGGTCCCGTGACTTGGGTCAACGATAATCGGTAAATGCGATAAATATTTAATAATCGCAACCGCATTAATGTCGAGTGTATTTCTTGTCATTGTTTCATATGTTCTGATACCGCGCTCACAGAACATAACATCAAAATTACCGTTCGCTAAAATGTATTCGGCCGACATAAGCCACTCTTTATACGTTGCACTGATCCCGCGCTTAAGCATAACCGGTGTTTTAACTTTCCCGACTTCCTTGAGAAGATTAAAATTTTGCATATTCCGCGCACCGATTTGAAGAATGTCAGCATATTTGCAGACAAGCTCCACATCACGCGGATCCATGACTTCCGTAATGGTCGCTAAACCATATTTTTTCCCAACGTCTTGAAGAATCTTCAAACCTTCTTCCCCCATTCCTTGAAAATCATACGGGGATGTGCGCGGTTTAAATGCCCCACCACGGAGAATAGTTGCCCCGGCGGCCTTCACTTCTTTGGCGATCGCTTCTAATTCATCACCACCTTCAATCGAACAAGGGCCCGCCATGACATGCAGTTTTTTACCACCAATACTCACATCATCGGTGATTTTAATAACCGAATCTTCTTTTTTGAATTCACGCGACACCAGACGGTACGGGGCAAGCACAGGAATAACCTGCTCAACACCTGGAAAAACCTCCAGTGGTGTGACGCGCAATACATCTTCAGGCCCAATCAGACCGATGACCGTACGCTCCACTCCGCGTGATATATTGGCCGAAAGTCCGAGTTTTTCAGCCTTTTCAATAATATGTTGAATTTGATCTTCGGTCGCCCCCGACCTTAATACAATAATCATTTTTTCCTCCTAGATATGCACTATACGAACGCCATAAATGACATCCCTACCCTTTTAATATTTTTAATGCTTTGATAAACTTTTTATTTTCCGTTGCCTTACCAATCGACACACGCAAATAGTCCTTCATCCCCCAGGCACTCATATCGCGTACAATCACACCCTTTTTTAAAAGCGCACGCACAATACTGCTTGCACGAGTGCCCACTTTAATCAAAATAAAATTGGTGCAGCTCTCAACAAACGACAGATTAAGAGCCCTTAAATTTTTATAAAGATATTGTCTTTGCCTCTCTATTTTACGTGCAAGCGCTTTGTAGTACGCTTTATCCTTAAGTACCGCGACAGCACCGACCTGCGCTAATGTATTCACATTAAACGGCTCTCTGACTCTGTCTAAATAATCAACCACCTCAGGGTGCGCGATTCCATAACCAACACGCAGACCCGCCAGACCGTACATCTTTGAAAAAGTACGTGTAACAATCACATTCTTATTACTCCTCAATATTTTAAGAGAATCCGCATAATCTTTCTGCGCGACATATTCATAATAGGCTTCATCAATAAACACCAATGTGTTTTGTGGCAGGCCTTTTAAAAAGGCTCTTATTTCGTGAGCGGTAAAATACCATCCCGCCGGATTATCGGGATTTCCTAAAAAGACGATCTTTGTTTTGCGCGTAACAGCCTTTTTCATGGCCGCCAAGTTGTAGCGAAAATCTTTGTTAAGTGGCACTTCTTTAATCTTAGCTCCTTCGATTTTTGAGGCGAGCTTATAGATGAGAAATGACGGTTTGGCAATCACAACCTCATCGCCCGGTTTTAAAAAAGCACGCGCCGCAAAGACAATGATCTCATCCGAACCGTTGCCGAAAATAAATTGCTTCGGGTTTACCTTAAGTTTTTTGGCCAAAGCTTCTCTTAAATAAAAACAATCCCCATCAGGATATCGATTAAGCTCACGCGCGGCATTGGCAATAGCCTGCACAACTTTCGGCGACGGCCCATAAGGGTTTTCATTGGATGCCAGCTTAACTACACTTTTTAAACGAAACTCCCGCTTAACCTCTTCGATCGGCTTACCGCCGACATACGGTTTAATCGTATGGATTGATTTTTTTGCTAAACTTCTCATATTATCTTGAATTAAGGGGACACAATACTTAATTATTTGGACACTACCGCCAATTATTAATTAAGTATTGTGTCCCCTTAATTCTATACCGGATATGACCCGACCACTTTTAAGTATTTACACATACTATCGAGCTGATCGAGTGCTTTTGTTACATTCTTACTATTACGGTGCCCTTCAAAATCAACGAAGAAATAATAATCCCATGCACGTTTTTTGGAAGGGCGCGATTCAATTTTGGTCAAATTTATCTTATTCTGTCTAAACGGAACAAGCATATCGTGCAAAGCGCCTACCTTGTCTTTAATCGAAAATAAAATAGATGTTCGGTCTTTGCCTGTCGGCGGAACATCCTGATCCGAAACAACGAGAAAACGTGTCGCATTATGCGCAACATCTTCAATATTGGCCTTTAAAATAGGCACTTCATAGACCTTAGCGGCCAGGCTTGAGGCGATCGCCGCGGCAAACTTTTGTTTAGATGCTTTCTGTGCCGCTTCTGTTGTCGATGCCATTAAAATTTGTCCGGCATCAGGCAGATTCTGCGCCAACCAGTTGCGACACTGACCAAACACCATTGGATTAGAATAAATATTTTTAACATCCTTTAAATTACATTTCGCCATAATATTATGCGAAATCTTAAGCAGAATCTGCGCACAAATTCTTAAATCGGAATCAACAAGAATATCAAATGTGTGTGTCACAGCCCCTTCAACCGAATTTTCAATCGGCACAACCCCGTAATCGCATTCTTTGTGCTCAACTTTTTGAAACACTTCGGAAATACTGTTGCATGAAACATACTCAACCTGCGAGCCGAACTTTTTGTTAGCCGCCATATGCGTAAATGAGCCTTCCGTTCCCAAATAAGCGATATGCAACGATTCCTCAAGTGATAAAGAACTCGACATTATTTCACGATACACGGCCTCAAAGGCTTCATCGGTCATCGGCCCCTTATTAAGCTCCTTAAGCTTGTCTAAAACTTCTTTTTCCCTGTGTGGTGCATAAATCGGGGAGTTTTCTTGCTTTTTTAATTTACCGATTTCAACACTCAACTTGGCCCGTTCATTGATAAATTTGACCAATTTGGCATCGAGCGCGTTAATTTTTTTTCTTAAATCATTTAAGCCCATTGATTAATTATCCTTTAAATCCTCTGTTTCTTCTAACTCTGATTTAGCTTCTTGCTCTATTTCTTCAATTTCACTAACCTGCTCTTGTTCAATATGTTCTTTGACTTCCTCAGATGGTGCTGTTTCTTCAGATGCGTCACCTTTTTCTTCTTCAGGCAGAAGCGAAGGAAACTCTTCGAGCTTCGGCAAATTATCAAGCGACTTAAGGCCGAAGTATTGTAAAAATTGTTTGGTCGTTCCGTATAAAAACGGACGACCAGGCACATCTTTACGCCCAACCACCTTGATCAACTCTTTATTAATCAAATGCACAACAACACCGTCGGAGTTAACACCGCGTACAAGTTCAATATCCGCGCGCGTAACCGGCTGCTTATAAGCCATAATCGCAAGTGTCTCAAGCGCCGGTTTAGAAAGCTTTTCTTTATGCTTTGTTTTATAAAATTCTCTGACATAGCTCGCATAATGCGGATTGGTACGCATTTGATAACCACCGGCAATTTCAACAATGGTCATACCCCCGTCACGCTCGCTATACTCATTCATTAACGCATTAACTGCCTTTTTGACCTCAGCACCATCAGCGGTATCGATCGCCTTTTTTAATTGATCAAGTGTAACCGGCTTTTCATTAACAAACAAAAGTGTCTCAATAATGTTTTTGATATACGTGTTAACTTCTTGTTTTTCTACAGACTCTTGTTGTGTGTCTTCAGCAATATTATCCATAGTCATCCTTATTTAGGTATTAACCTTTTGCTTATAAATTTCGTTTAAAAGCTCTTCCGCTGAATTAATACTGTCGGTTTGTTTGAGCGCTTTTTCAATCATCGAAGCGGCTTCTTGCTTTTTATATTGTAGCTGAAGCAAAACTGTTAAGGCTTCTTCTTGCCAATCGACCGCCTCTGTTTTTTCAACCACGGCAGCGGCTTTATCTTGAATCAAACAAAATTTACCGACTTTCCCCTGCAACTTGGCCACAATCTCACGCGCACGCTGCATACCAATACCAGGCAATGTCTTTAAATAAGCAGCATCACCGCGATCAATCGCCTGAGTAATCTCGGCAATCGGTTTATTAAGCGCCCGTACCGCTGCTTTAGGACCGATACCGGAGACTTTAATAAACTGTAGAAAGAAGTCGCGCTCAATATCGTTCAAAAATCCAATGAGCATCGGCAAACCACTTGCCTGATTGATCTGCATATAATAATACGTTTTTAAATGAACCTTGCCTTCTTTGTCTGTCGTCTCATCAATACGCGCAATGACTGAACCCGGCACCAATACTTCATAGGAAATACCATCAACGTCAATAACCAATGATTGTTCGTATTTTTCTTTTAACTTACCTGAAAGACTGACGATCATATCAATGAGCCCCATAAAGGGGCGAAATTGACTTCGAGCTACTCAAGTAGCGAGAAGTTCCACTAAACTAAATGCAAATACCCAAATGCCATGGCCAGTGCGTCGCTGGCATCAAGCGTTAATTGCTTCTCTTTAATGTGCAGTAGAGCGGCAATCGTTGAACGTGTGCGCTGTTTCGACGCATTCCCGTTACCAACAACCGCCTTGCGAACCTTCTTAACACTTAATTCAATGAGCTCAACGTTTTGACGTGCTGCCAGCAAACAAATCACGCCACGTGCGTGACCTAAAATAAGTCCGGTTGTTGGGTAGGAATGATGCGTATAAGCCTTCTCCAATACCAAAACATCCGGTTTAAATTCAACAATGATATCTTTTAAATTGGAATAAATCCTGTTAAGCCTGTTTTGAATCAAATCTTTTTGTTTCGGTTCAATCGTCCCCGTCTCAAGAAGCTTGATATCAGATTTGCTGCAAGCTTCAATGACACCGTACCCTGTCGCTTTTAAACTAGGATCTACGCCAAGAATGATCATTAACCAGCGGCTTTTTCCATTTCTTCGTCAGAAATGTCAAAGTTAGCATAAACCTTCTGAACATCTTCATGTTCATCTAATGCTTCCATGAGATTGAGCAATGCCTTAACATCATTACCTGTCACGGCAACCGTCGTGCTTGGCAACATAGTCATTTCAGCGGTTACAACTTCAATGCCTTTGCCGTCCAATGCTTCCTTCACATCTTGTAGCACTTCAATCGGACAAAAGACTTCATGATATTCGCCTTCCGATTTAATATCTTCGGCCCCGGCATCCAAGACAACTTCCATCAAATCGTCTTCGCTGATCTTGCTCTTTTCAATCGAAATAAAACCTGACTTTGAAAACAAAAATGATGTGCTGCCCGCGTTCGCCATATTCCCGTTCTTTTTATTTAAAATATTACGCAACTCAGCGGTTGTGCGGTTTTTATTATCCGTCAGACCTGTGATCATCATCGCCACACCGCCTGGACCGTACGCATCAAATGAAATTTCTTCATACGTTACCCCGGGAAGCTCACCCGTTCCTTTCTTGATCGCCTTATCAATATTATCCGACGGCATATTCGCACCCTTGGCACGATCAATCGCATTACGTAAAGCCGCATTCGTATCCGGATCCCCACCGCCTTGACGTGCAATCGCTGTAATTTCACGAATAAGTTTAGTAAAAGCCGCTCCGCGCTTAGCATCCGCTGCCGCTTTTTTGTGTTTAATAGTTGCCCATTTACTATGTCCTGACATGATTCCTCCTTCAATGACGACATAATTTATGAAACCATCTGGTTTCATAAATTATCCGTCGGAATTGAATCCCGCCTTTTGGCGGAATATGTTTTAATTCAATAATCCGATTAAATTATTTATACCAACCGCCAAAACGGCGGGATAAATTCGACCTCACAACTTAAGTTCGCTTATGCTCCTTAAGTTGTGGCCTCATTTATAAAACAGGCCTTCACTTAAGCCGAGTTTTGTTAACCTCTTCGCGAGGCAATGGTTATTCAACTCACTCTAAAGATCACTCTTTAGACTCTTGCAGCCTACCCGTGCATCCAAACGCGGCGGACCACCACTTTGCACCTATTTGGCATTGCTCCATGTAGAGATTGCTCGTTTCACCCTTAATAGCGTATAGCGCATAGCGTATAGCGTATAGATCTTAAATCTAAACGCTAAACGCTTTACGCTAAACGCTAGAAAGTCTCGTCTCTGTAGCTCTAATCCTCCTCGGTTAAACGAAGAGACCAGAATTACCTGGTTACATTGTCCCTTGGAGCTCGGACTTTCCTCCCCGGACATCGCGATACCCAGGGCAACCATTATCAGCCTGTTTTATTTTAAAGAACTCGTTGCGAGACGATCCGCTTCTTGATTTTTTTCCCGCAACACATGTATTAACTCAACGCTTTCAAAGGCCGCCTCAAGTTGCTTGACTTGTTCCCAAAGCCCTTTAAGCGTTTCATTTTTTATTTTGTATTCTCCCAACACTTGTTTATAAACAAGCTCACTGTCGGTAAATATCTTTATTGTCTTAGCCTTCATTACGACCGCTTCTTGAAGCGCGCAAATTAGAGCCGAATACTCCGCAATATTATTCGTTGCTTCTCCAATCGGCCTGGCAATTTCTTTGACAACCGCACCGTTTTGTTTAATTACAACACCGATACCGGCGCGCCCCGGATTACCGCTGCAGGCCCCATCCACGGCTATTTCCAAATGCTCACCCAAGATCTTCCTCAAGGTATAAAATTCTCTGACAGTATTCACACGGAACAAGCTCTGTGTTCATCTTAATCGCATTGACCATTTGTGGTGTTACATTCATATGACAACCACCACAAGAGTTGCCACCTATTACCGGAACAATCGCAAGACCTTCTCGACGCTCTAATATCTTTTCATAACGCGCTTTCATGGTTGGATCAATGTCACGGGCCGCTTCTTCACGCCCGGTTTTAAGTCCTGTTACCTGTGTTTCGATTTCTTTGATCTCGCCTTCAACAACTTGTTTTTTGGCCAAATACTCTTTTTCACGCTCGGCAAGTACGGCCTTTTCTTTCTCAATATCTTGATTAACCGCATCGGCCTCATCAAATGAAATTAAAATCTTTTCTTCGATCTGTGATTTATCAGCCTTGATGCTTTCTATTTCCGAAATTTTGGCAGAGTACTCTTTGTTTGTTTTAAGCTCGGACAATACGGTATTAGCTTTCGCAATCTCATCCTCTTTCGCTTTTAGCTCTAATTCCTTTTCCTTGCGATCTACCTGAATATGTTTAAGTTTCTCTTCTAACGCATTTAAATGGGTCTTGGTTTCTTCAAACTCGTTTTTTAGGTTTTCAATGATCTGCGGCTTTTCTTGTAAATCCTGATTGAACTTGTAAATCTGTTCATCGATTTTTTGGACTTCGACTAACTTTTTAAGCTGATCTTTTACAGATGTTTCTGTCACAATAACGTCCTTTTGTTAGGTGTATTAACTGGGCCCACCTGGATTCGAACCAGGGACCAATGGATTATGAGTCCACTGCTCTAACCGACTGAGCTATGGGCCCGCTTCAAATACAAGTGGATCAAAAAGCCTTGAACCCCTATCTTTTAGGCAAATTTGTCTCCTAGCATATCATACGGGCCTAGCGGTTTCAACAGATTTGTCGGGCCGGTCTCTTATATATATACTAATAGAATTAAGGGGACACAATACTTAATTATGTACTAACCGTTTCCCGCACCGGGGGCGTCTGCACCGGGCGTAATAGGGGTCAGAGCACTAATACTAATATATTAGTGCTCTGACCCCTATTATTTTTTTCTGATTTACTGTAATTAAGTATTGTGTCCCCTTAATTCTTAATTCCAAAAAAAAAGGCCTACTGTTTAACAGTAGGCCTTTTTCTTTGATCTAAGCGGCATTTAGATGACTTCATCTTCGCGCGCCGCCATATCCATAAATTGTTTGATACGCCGTGAACGGGTCGGATGCCGAAGCTTCCTGAGCGCCTTTGACTCAATCTGGCGCACACGCTCACGCGTGACATTGAACTCTGTCCCTACCTCTTCCAGAGTCCGTGTGGTGCCATCCGTAATGCCGAAACGCAGCTCTAAAATTCTGCGTTCACGCTCATCCAATGTATCTAAGACATGCGTGATCTCATCTTTAAGCATGGATTGCAGCGTCGCATTCGCCGGTGAAATGGCCTTTTTATCTTCGATAAAGTCCCCAAAGTTAGTGTCGCCTTCATCTCCAATCGGTGTTTGAAGAGAAATCGGCACCTGAGAAATCTTAAGGATCTCTTTAACCTTGGTGACCGGAATACGCATTTGCTTAGCAATTTCCTGCGCTGTCGGTTCACGCCCGTATTCCTGCACGAATAGACGCGAGACACGGATGATCTTATTAATTGTTTCGGTCATATGCACCGGGATACGGATTGTCCGTGCCTGATCGGCGATCGAACGCGTAATGGCTTGACGAATCCACCACGTCGCATAAGTCGAAAATTTATATCCGCGTTTGTATTCAAACTTCTCTACCGCACGGATAAGCCCCATGTTTCCTTCTTGAATTAAATCAAGAAAGGACAAACCGCGGTTGATATATTTTTTGGCAATACTAACAACCAGACGCAAGTTTGCCTCAACAAGCAGCTTTTTGGCTTTGTTGAACTTTGACTGTCTTAGCTTAATAACACGGATCTGTTCTTTAATGACTTTAGGTGTTTGGCCTAACTCTTTAAGAACAGTCTGTTTCTCAGATCTAAGTGCTTTTGATTCGGCCGTCGTTAGTTTACGTCGACCTTTAAGTACTTTCTCAATTTTCTCAACACGCGTAACCATGTCGATAATGCGCGCCACAAGCTCTTCGTTAAACGAAGCAAGCAGTTTAAACTCAGCCAAAAACTGCGCTGACTTTTCTGTCCCGGCTTTAGTGCGGGCAACGCCTTTTTTAATCCGGTTAAGCTCTTGGATAAGTTTCGGCCGGCGTTCAAGCTCATCTTTAATCACGTCCTCAACATTAATCTCTTCACCTAAAACACGGTTGACTGCCTTAAGCGCTTCCTTGCGCGCATAAGCTGTCATGTAAAGCGCTTCGGCAAATTTATGCTCGGCCTCTTCGATTCGTTTAGCTAAATTGATTTCGTTTTCCCGTGAAAGCAGAGGAATAGACCCCATCTGTTTTAAATACATTTTCACAGGGTCATCAAGAGGAATAAATTTCTCCGAATAGACTTCATCCGCCTTATTTTCTTCGCGGGCACGACGGACTTCTTGCTCACGTGATTCTTCGCCAATTTCACCCTTTTCCGAATTATCATCCGATTCGATAATCTTGATATCTTTCCCGTCTAGAATATCAAAGACGCGATCGATTTCTTCCGATGAATCAACAGAATCAGCCAATGTATCATTAACTTCGTCATAGGTCAGAAAACCTTTTTTCTTACCCATTAAGACGAGCTTTTCGATATCTTGGCCTAAATCATTCTTCTTATCATCTGAAGCGCTTTGAGACATCTTTGTTTTTTCAGAAGATTTTTTTGCTGCTGGTTTTCTCCCCATATCTTTATTTCCCCGATAATTGGTTTTTTTGTCTTAATAATTCGTAAACCTTTTCCATATCTTTGTTGGCTTCGGCTTCTTTAATGGCCAGATTAAGACTTTCGCTGAGAATATTTTTCTGCTGACGTTTAATGCGTCCAAGACAATCAGCATAAATTTTGTCTTTATCTCCGACGAAATCCTCGGCCTCAAAGATCAGCTCGGATATCAAATCCGTGATCGATGGATCTGCTGCATCAAAAAGGTTTGCGTTATTAAGATCGAGATTCTGATCAAAAAGTTCATAAATTTTTTTGACTATCGTTCCGATTCGTTCGTCTTGAAATTCATCAATCGATAAATCAGCCCTTGCCTGAGTTATAAACTTTTGATCCGTGAGCATTAAGCTCAAGATGTTTCGCTCTTCGGCAGGAATGGTTTTTTGTTTTGGAGCTTTCGTTTGTGTTTGCTCCACGGGTGCCTGCCGGCGTTTATCACCTTGAACTAACTTATTAAATTCTTGAACAATTACTTCTTTGTTAACTCTTAATTTACGTGCGAGTTCTTCAATATAGCCCACACGTATCACTTCATTCTCAAATTTACTAATCATCGCAAGCATCTCAGCGACTATCTTTGCCCTTGCTTCAACACTGTTGATATCAAATTTATTCGTCAAATAATCAAATTTGTAAGCAAAGACCGACTTGGCATCTTTAAGCTTCTTTAAAAATTCTTCTTTACCATGATTCTTAACAAAAGAATCCGGATCAGCCCCCTCATCCAAAACGGCAATCTTCACATTCATCTCTTCTTCAATGAGCAAATCCAAACTACGGATCATCGCCGCCACGCCGGCTGAGTCGGTGTCAAAAAGCAAAACAACATTACGCGTAAAACGCTTAACCGAACGTATTTGCTCTATCGTCAACGCCGTCCCGCATGAGGCCACAATATTTTCAATGTCTGCTTGCCGTGGCGTAATACAATCAAGGTATCCTTCAACGATAATCGCGTAATCCAACTTGGCGATGGCGTGCTTAGCCAAATGCATGCCGTAAAGATGCCGCCCTTTTGTATAGGCATATGTCTCCGGCGAATTAATGTACTTCGCCTGATCGTCCGCCAATGTCCTTGCACCAAACGCGATCGCATTACCGAAGGAATCAAAAATAGGAAAAATAATGCGTCCGCGAAACCGGTCATAATACCCTTCTTTATTATTACGCTCAACAATCAACCCTGCTTTTTCCATCATGGCCAAGCTGACATTTTTTGCGCGCAAATGGTCAATGAGTCCATCCCAGCTATCGGGAGCAAAACCCAGCTGAAACAATTTGACTGTCTCAAGATCAAGGCCGCGTCCTTTTAAATAATTACGCGCCTCGACTGTCGCTTGCGATTTGTCACAGAGCAATGTGTCACAAAAATAATCAACCGCCTGACGGTTGACTTCAAATAATTCTTTTTTAAGATTTTTACTTTCAGTCGACGACGATCGTGTATCCGGAACGGTTACACCGACTTTATCCGCCAATATTCTCAAGGCTTGCGGAAACGAAACGTGTTCCATTTGCATGACAAATGAAATAACATTTCCTCCTTGGCCTGTTGAGAAACAATGAAAAATCTGTTTATCAGGGCTTACAATAAAAGACGGTGTCTTCTCATGCGTAAATGGAGACAACGCCTTAAAATTTCTACCTGCTCTTTTGAGTGGAATATAGGAAGATATAACTTCAACAATATCTGACCGGTCTAATACTTGCGCAATAACATCTTCAGGAATCAACCCCATAAAAGCGTCCCGGTTCTCACCTACCAAATTCTTATAAATCAAATATTTTTAGGAAGATACAACCCTATTCCCCCATAAGGTGGTGAAAGTATAACACACCCCCTATAGGGTGTCAAGAAAACGCTTTCTTTGCGAAAATAACTTTTTTTAATTTATAAATAATTGAAAATAAATAACTTATGAAAACACCGCCAAATGCCTGGAAAAGTATTTCGCAAAGTTTCTTAATTAATTATCTATAGATCTAGAGATCACAATACAAGGTTTAATATTTATTAAACACCGGCACTGGCCGTTAATTCTTCGACCTCTTTTTTGTCAGAAAGCTTAACCGAGACAACGCGGGAAATACCATTTTCAGGCATTGTCACCCCATACAGGATATCCGATGCAGAAATGGTTTGTTTATTATGCGTGATAACCACAAACTGTGCAATTTCGGCAAACTTCTTTAACATGGTGCCGAAACGGTCAACATTGGCATCATCAAGCGCCGCGTCAATCTCATCAAGCACACAGAAAGGAGATGGCTTGACCTTAAATACACCAAAGATAAGCGCAATGGCGGCCATCGTACGCTCCCCCCCGGAGAGAAGACTAATGTTTTGCAGTTTTTTACCAGGAGGTCTGGCCACAATATCAATGCCGGACTCTAAAACATTATCCGGATCAAGCAAAATGAGCTGCGCATCCCCGCCGCCAAAAAGCAGTTTAAAATGCTCGCGGAAAGAAACATCAACCTTTTCAAAGGTATCGAGAAACATTTGCCGCGTCGAACGGTTGATCTTGTTGATGGTGCTCATCAATTGTGATTTCGCCTCCAAAAGGTCAGCCTGCTGCTGAGTAAGAAATTCAAAGCGTTCTTTTAATTCTTCATACTCTTCGATGGCAACCAAATTAACACTGCCGAAGGCATCACATCTTTTGCGTAGTTTTCTGATTTCCTCCGGCGCTGTTTCAGGGTCAAAAACAAATTCTTGGTTTACGGCGGCAACCTTTTCCTCGGCCTCGGCTTCTGCATCTGCCGTTGATTGCTGCTCGTCTTCCGTACTGGCAGACGCCTGAACCTCGTCAGAAAAACTCGGGGCCTCTTCTTCACGCTCAAGGATTTCTTCATAAGAAATCTTATACGATTGAATGAGTTTATCTTTAATCGCTTGTTCTTTAAATGACAACTCCTGCGCGCTAAGCTCATGTGTGTGCGCAAACTTTTTGATTTCGTCCAATTCATCCTCAATAGACTTCATACTGGAACGCACGGTGTTAATCCTCAGACCAACTTCTTCTTTCTGCGCTTCAAATTCCGTCAAAGAAGTGTGCAGCGATTCTCTGCTTGATTTAAGTTCAGTAATGTTATGCAGATGCTCTTCATTCTCTTTTCTGTAAGATTCTTTTTTCGTTTCATAATCCGCCACTTCATCATCAATGCTTTTCATCTCCTCCAAACATCCATCAAGCACTTCTCTGTACATCGCCTCATTGGCCTGCACATCATGCAGTTTGTGCTTTTGTCCTTCGATCTCTGTTTTAATCTGAGCAATCGTTACATTCACTTCTTCACGCTCAAGAAGTTTTTGCGCGATGGCCTCTTGTTTAGCTTTGATATCGGTCTTCACATCTTCTTTGTCCTGATTGACCGTATCCAATTTATAATTAACTTCTTCTTCACGTTTACGCGCCGATTGAATCACAAGCTCGATCTCATCGACCTCATCATAGACACCGCCCAACTCGCCGTTGAGTTTACCCGTTTCCGATTTAATATCATTACGCTGAGCGATTAAAACAGAACATCCGGTTTCTTTATCAATGATTCTTTGCTCAAGTCTTTCAAAGTCAGACTCAAGGTCGGTGATCCATTCTTGTAACTCTTCCTTTAAACTGGTTAATCTTGCCGACTCACGTGTATGCTCTTCGATCTTGCGTGTAATTTGCTGCGGATCGAGTTCAATGAATTTATTTTCACAAAGGATTTCGTACTTTTCCCCAACGACCCTGATCTCTTTAATCTTACCGATAATCCCGGTATGATTGTCATCAGGCCTTATATCAACGATCAATCGCCCATCGATCGTCGGCTCGGGGTTTTCCTGATATTGACTTTGCAACTCTTCAATAAATTCTTTCTGAGAAATAGCCAAAAGCTTTTTCTTCTCGGTTGCATCGATTTCCGACAAAATGATTTTGAGTTTTTTGATTTGGTAATCGAGCGTTGCGCGATCCTGTACGCGTTGCACCTTAAGGAAATTAATCGAACCCTGCAAATGCACAATCTTTTGTGTTAAGTATTTAAACTTGTTTTCGACTTCGCCTTTTTCGTCATGAATTTTTTGCAGTTCAAGTTCCAAACGTTTGCGCCTTGCAAGCGCGCCCTGCAATTCTTTCATATTTTCGGTCAGATTATTACGTAGTTGCATTTGTTGCGAAGTCAACGTCAATAAAAGCTCCTCATTTTCTTTAATTTTTTCCTGAGAGACCTTCACCGTCTTTTCGATTTCATCAACCGCATTAAGGTTTTCTTCAAGTTTGGTGGTATTTTCTTCGACGATGTTTTGAGCCTCAACAACACTTGTCTTTAATTCATCGATTTTAGTCTGCTGCTGGGCACACTTTTCTTTAAGCTGCTCTTTTTGTTCGGCATATTTAAGCTCATTTTGTTCGAGATTGGTGATACGTTCTTGATTAAAGCCGATTTGACGATTGTTTAAATCGATCTGTCCGTCAATTTTGATCTCTTGTGTTTTAAGATCATTCACATTCTGTTCAATCTCGTCTAAAAAGTTGATTTCATTGTTGAGTCTCTCTGCAACTTCTTCCAGTTCAGAAGATAACTCGGTTTCCTTCGACTTCATATTGTTAAGCTTAGTATTCATCTCCGACTTTTTATCTTCAATGGATGCCATTTGATGTTTGGCCAGCATAATCTCTAAATACTTAAGCTTTTCATATTCTACTTTGTACTTTTTTGCTTTATTCGCTTGTCGTTCGATTGAGCCGATCTGACGTTTAACCTCGACGACAATGTCATTGACGCGCAGCAGATTATCATCGGTGCTTTTGAGCTTCGACATCGCTTCTTTTTTCTTAGCCTTGTATTTCGTAATACCGGAGGCTTCATCCAGAAGCAAACGTCTTTCTTCCGGACGGGCACTTACGACCGTATCGACCTTGCCCTGCTGGATCAAAGAATATGTCTCGGCGCCAATTCCTGTACCCATTAAAAGCGCCTGGATGTCTTTTAAACGCACGCGTGATTTGTTCAGAAGATATTCGCTTTCTCCCGAACGAAAGAGCCGGCGGGTCACCGTTACTTCATCATAGTCAATATCAAGCTCGCGCTTGTCATTGGAAAGTGTTAGACTTACTTCAGCGAAGCCTAAGGCGGGTTTGTGTTGGGTGCCGTTAAAAATAACATCCTCCTTGGCCGATCCGCGCAACTCTTTAATACTTTGCTCGCCCAAAACCCAGCGGATCGAATCAAAGACATTACTTTTACCGCATCCATTCGGTCCGACGATCGCGGTGATCCCGTCCTCAAAATTGAGCACCGTTTTTTCGGCAAATGATTTAAATCCAAATATTTCTAACTTTTTAAAATGCATTCAATTCCCCTTTTATCCTAGTTGAAAATTACATATCATCTTGATCGAGCCACGCATCGATTCTATCTTTTTTAAACCGCCATTGCCCTACGGTCTTAATGGCTGGAATCTTGCCCTTTTTAAGCCAATCGTACACCGTGCGCTTCTTGACCCGCAAATAATCGGCCACTTCCTCAATTGTCATCAACCCTTGATCCATTATTGTCTACTTCTCATATATAATTAATACCTTCTTAGATTATTATTAATAAAAAGACGTGTCAATTATATTATCCTTTTTTTTCACAGTTTAATCCGTATCAAATCAAAAAGTTACATTTATTTACATTATTTGACATATTTATGCAAAAAAATACCCCACAGAATAAAAATCCCATGGGATACTAAATCGTACTTGGGACTTAGACCTTAGGACTTAGGTTTCCACGATGTCCTAAGTACCAAGTCCTAAGTCCAATGTAATTTAACCTTCCCCCTCCATAGACGGTAGTGGCCGGTTAATTTCCACATCTGCCGCATAGTCAACACCTTCGAGCCCAAAGCCAAAAAGCCTTAAGAAATCTTTGTCATAAGTATCTAAGTCAGAGACATCCAACAGATTGTCCTGGCTGAGATTATCCCAATACCCATTAACTTCCGTTTGGATATCTTCGCGCATTTCCCAATCATCTACACGGATAAACCCATTATCATCAACCTTACCGGCATACAAACGTTCGGCAAACATGCGGTAAATCTGATGAATGCAAAGTTCTTCAACCCCCTTCGCCTGCATGACCCGCGTTAAGATAATAAAGTAAAGCGGGATAAACGGAATCGCCGAACTGGATTGCGTCACAACAGCTTTATTAACCGATATAAACGCGCGTCCGCCGACTTTATCTTTTAATTTTTTATCTAATTCTTTTGAAGTCGATTCGAGGTGGTCTTTAGCACGTCCGATTGTTCCGTTACGGTAAACAGCCGTAGTTAACTCTGGCCCAATGTAGGAGTACGCAACCGTGCGTGCGCCATCCTCCAAAGCATCGGCTTCAAGAAGCGCATCGATCCACAGTTGCCAGTCCTCCCCGCCCATAACTTTTTGTGTTTGCGCAATATCATCATCCGTTGCAGCTTGAAGCGTCACTTCTTCTAATTGACGGGCAGCTATATTAATGGAAAGATTGGTATAATCTTTACCTATCGGCTTTAACACGGACTTATACACTTCCCCATTTTTCGGATCCTGACGACGGGGTGAAGCCAGACTATAGACAACCAAATCGACTTTCCCTAAATCGTTCTTAATCGTTTCAATCACTTTCGCACGCATCTCATCGGAAAAGGCGTCGCCATTAAAACTTTTCGCATACATGCCTTCGGCGTGCGCTTTTTCTTCAAACGCAACCGAATTATACCACCCGGCCGAGGCCGTGCGTTTGCCGTCTGAGGCCTTCTCAAAAAAGACACCAATGGTGGCTGCTTTATTACCGCCAAACGCCGCGGCAATACGCGAAGCAAGTCCATAGCCCGTTGATGATCCGATCACTAAAACTTTTTTACCGACACTGCTCAAAGCGGGCTGAGATTTCACATAATCAATTTGATCCTGCACATGTTTAGCACACCCCTCGGGATGAGCTGTTGTGCAGATAAACCCGCGGATTTTTGGTTGGACAATCATATTTCCTCTTTCTTATTTTTCAATAGACGCTTTTTTGGCAACAATCACAATACCAGATCTTGTTAAGGTAAACCGTTTTTTATCTTCCTCGTGATCGTAGCCGATCTGCATGCCTTCGGGGATAGTGACACGCTTATCAATAATGGCATTTTTAATACGCGCATTTGGGCCAACGACAACCCCTTCCATAATAACAGAGTTTTCCACTTTTGCATTCTTACAAATGACAACATTAGGTGATAGCACCGACTTTTTCACAAAACTTGATTCAATAATACATCCGCCTGAAATAATCGAATCCACAATGGTGCGATCCTCCCCGACAATCTTTGATGGCGGGTACGGCTCATAATATGTGCGCAGTGGCCAATCTTTATCATAGATATTAAATGATGGGCTCTCGCTGACCAAATCCATGTTCGCCTGATAGTACGCATCACGCGTTCCAATATCTTTCCAATACTGAATTTCTCCCCGGTTATTAATGAACTTATGGACAAAGATTTTCTTTTTATTGGCCAACATTTGCGGAATAATATTTTTGCCAAAATCATGCTGCGAGCTATTATCTTCGGCATCACGCTTAAGCGCGTTCAACAAAGCTTCTTTATTAAAAAGATAAATCCCCATAGATGTTAGAATATTATCTTTATCCCCGGGAATCGTCTTCGGGTTTTGAGGCTTTTCTTCAAACCCGAGAAGAAAACTCTTTTTATTTATTTCAATCACACCAAACTGCGGCGACTCTTCTTTAGGCACAACACTACAGGCCACTGTCATATCGGCCCCGGACTTTATGTGATTGTTGATCAACCGTCCATAGTCCATTTTGTAAACATGATCACCGGCGACAATCAGAATTAACTCCGGATTATGATCCTCAATCGCATGAGCATTTTGATAAATAGCATCGGCCGTACCCCGGTACCATTCGGAGCTGATCTGCTGTTGCGCCGGAATAATATCAATGAATTCCCCAAGCTGGGTCGAGACCACATCCCAGCCGGCCAATAAATGTTTTTGCAGAGAAAATGATTTGTATTGCGTTAAGATGCAGATCTTACGCAAACCGGAATTAATGCAATTACTTAAAGTAAAATCAACAATCCGGTAAATACCGCCAAACGGCACAGCCGGCTTTGTGCGGTCACGCGTTAAAGGATCCAGCCTCTCCCCGCGCCCTCCGGCCAAAACAAATGTTAAGATATCTTTTGTATTAACTGACATATTTTGTTTTTAATGTTAAATAATTGTGCGTATTGTACAACGCGCAAGGTTAATTTGCAATATTGTCTTGCTCGTACTTCGTACAGCGTACTTAGTACATCGTGGATCACGAAGTACGAAGGTCGATGTGCGACGTACGATTTAGATTTATTACTGCTCCAGTCTCTTCATCCTTTCAAGCACCTTCGGATGAGAATCATGGACGCCTTGTGCCACCTGATAGACTTCTCGCGCTAAATCAATTTGGCCCCTATCATAAAGTAAATCCGCCACCTCAAGGACTTCCTCAATATAGAGAGGTTTAATCTTTTTGATATCTTTGATCCTATTGACACCTTGTTCATATCGCTCTAATTGAACATCAAGCAGACCACAAAATATCTGAAACTTGCTACTCTTAGGGTTAATTTTAAGCGCACCGTCACACTGCTCTTGCGTTTTATCATACATTTTAAGTTCATAATAGGCCTGTGCAACATCATACCGCAACTCCATATTATTCCCGAATACCAGTTTGGCCTGGCGAAATTTTTTAAACGCCTCTTCATAATTTTCCCTTTTCATCGCAATTTTCCCAAGCGTATGATACGCGAAGCCTTCACGTGGATGAATAGTAATGGCCATATCAGCCTCCTGCTCTGCCAAATCAAGCAGATTGAGATTAAACAGCATCCGCGCACGCAGCGCGTATTGAAAACCGGGCACATTCGTAAGGCCAAGTGCGAGTAAGTCAAACTCCGGCACCTGCCACTTTTCAATATCTATTTCAAGTTCTTCTATCCATTTTTGATTGGACGGAATATCTTTTAAATAGATAGCCGCATCATAATTAAAATAAATCAACCTCCACTCTTTGGATTTATGAAAATATTGCAAAAGTGGCGCCGGCACACCTGTTTTCCCGGCATGTAAAAATGCGGCCGTAATAGGGTATTGATTTAAGTTTTTCTCAAGCAGTTTTTTATCACCAAGCCATAGATCTTTATATTCGGTAAAAAACTTCGCACCATACAGTTCTGTCCGCCCATCGATAAAAACTTTGATAGCGGGATGCGTCCTGCCGATCAGATAAGCGCCGGAATTAAAATCATTGAGAACATTACCTTGAATTTTATGTTCAACCAGAAAGTCCACCGCTTTATAAGGGTGACTTCGTTTGCTAAACTTTCCATCATACGCCGATTTACGCTCCATCTTATCAAAGTCATAATACCCGTTGAGCCCTAAGGCAAAAATAAGCTGAAAAATCCATGCCCCAACGACAAATTTACAAATAAGAGAAAGCATACACACTATCTTTTCAGAAACCTTGATCTTGTTATCGGAAAAATCAAGGTATTGCATATTAACCAACACAGCAAAATAGGCCATGACCGCAAAGAACACAATATTGCGTGCCGCGTTAATGGAAAAAATAAGAAATACCGCCCACATAAAAAGAGCACTGACATCAATCTTTTTAAAATTGACCATAAAGCTGAATGCGGAGATCAAAATCAAAAGTCTAAAATGAAAATAAGGCCGCATAGCAAACAGATTATCCTTGGTGATCGGCTTTTGCAGCTCAACGATATTTTCAAAAAATACCTTCGTTTCGCCACTTAAAGAGAACATAATTTTCAGTGGATACATAACCCCTTCGATAAAAAGCGGATTGACAAAACACGCGGCACTCACAACCAAAAACCCGACATGAAGTCTAACAAATTCTTCTTTTGTCAGATTGCCTGTTCTGCCCCACTCAAAAGGCAAAGGAATAAATCTGCGCACATATTCCGCCGCCATCCCTATTAACATCATAAGCGGACCGAATATAAAAAATCCGTGCGTATTGACCCATAGCACTTGAATGAAAAAAAGCGCAAACAAAGACCATTTTTTATGCAAATGGGACGATAAAACAAAAACATAGGAGGCAAAATAAAAAAGACTGAAAAGATCAGGACGGTGCGTAAGGCGTGACTTATAGACGAGAATAACCAGCAAAAGAAGCAGCAGCGGTGTTAAGGGCCGTTCGCGGTTATAGCCCATCATAAATAGAATCGCAACGGTCGCCATAACCACAACCGTCTGCATGTTCACAAGGCCTTGGGTACCGGCCACAAGGTAAGATAAATACGCAATGACCTGAAAAAGCCATTCATGATTGTTCCAATGTACACCTTGACGTGTAAATGATAAAATGTCAACCTCAGGGATAAGCCCCGTCTGGACAATATGCTTTCCAACCGCTAAATGCAGCCACAAATCAAAATCCTTTATCTCAATACTGAGAAGGAATCCAAGAAAACTAAATAAAACCGCAATAAATATCCATGTTCCGTAGAGATTAAGCTTTTTCCAAAAGAAGTCTGACATAATTATCCCTCAATAATAAAATGCCCTTTAGTTTTTTCAATCAATCGCCCCTTATCAGGAATCTTGAGATCAGTGGAGCGTTCTGTCGAACGATATTCCACCGCCGCGGTTAAAAGCTCCTGGGTATAAGGATGCAGTGGATTATCAAAAATATCATCACAGGATCCCAATTCAAGCACTTTACCTTTATACATGACCGCGATTCTATGACAAAGACGTTTTACAACTTTTAAATTATGTGAAATAAAAAGATAAGTAATGTCATGCCTCTTTTGTATTGCCGTCAATAATTGAAGAATCTGATCCTGAATGAGAACATCTAGAGAAGAAACGGCCTCATCCAATATTAATAATTTCGGACTCAAAATAAGCGCCCGGGCGATGGCAATGCGCTGCCTTTCCCCGCCGCTGAATTCGTGTGGATAACGGCTGAGAATATCCCCCGATAATTGCACCTCTTTAAGCAGAGATATCATTTTCTGTTCTTGCTCTGCCTCTGATTTATATTTCACTTCATCGAGGCTGATCGCTTCTTTGAGAATTTCACGCACTGTAAAACGCGGATCAAGGCTGCTGTACGGATCTTGAAAAACCATTTGCACACTTTTGCGCAGGGGCCGGAACTTACGATTACTCATACGGGTGATATCAGTGCCATCGAAAATGATTTGACCGGAATTAATCCCGTATAATTTGAGGATGATCCTCGCCAAAGTTGTTTTACCACAGCCCGACTCTCCGACTAAACCGAGATTTTCCTTATGATTAATAGTGAGTGAAACATCATTCACAGCCTCTATCGCGGATTCTTTTGTACCCAATAAACTTTTTACCCCACCAAAAGTTTTATAAATATTATTCAGCTTGAGTAACATTATTTTACCTCAACAGCCTTTAGCAAATCTTTTGTGTATTCTTCCTGCGGCTTCTCAATAACTGTATTTGTTTTACCCGCTTCAACAACTTCGCCTTGCTTCATAACAATAACCTGATCTGACAAATGTTTCACGAGCCCTAAATCATGAGAAACTAAAACAATAGAAAGTTTTAGCTTGCTGCGCAGATCGTGAAACAATTCAATAATTTTTGCCTGAAGCGTAACATCCAAACTGCTCGTCGGTTCATCCGCAATGATTAAATCAGGATCGGCCGCAATTGCCTGTGCGATCATCGCGCGCTGACGCATCCCTCCGCTCAATTGATGTGGATAACTCATGTAAATGCGCGCAGGATCCGGCAGGCCAACAAGGTCAAACAAATGGAGTATTTTTTCTTTTCTTTGAATGACCCCTTGCTGCGTATGAAACCGCAAAACTTCATCAATTTGATCACCAATAGTAAACACAGGGTTAAAGGCATACAACGGTTCTTGAAACACAACACCAATCTCACGACCACGGATCTCTTGCATCTTTGATTCCGAAAAGGCCGATAAATTAAACCCTTTATAAAGTATCTGTCCGGAACTGACCTTAAGCGCAGGCGATAAAAGCTTTAAAATAGACATGCCTGTTGTTGTCTTACCTGATCCTGAACCCCCGACAAGCGCTGTCACCGACTCGGGCTCAACAGAAAAGGAAACATTCCGCACAATCTTTGCCCCTGTCTGTTTCACCTCAACCGATAGATTTTGAACAGTCACAATCGGATTAGGCATTGGCCTCACCTTCTCCTTTTAAAAGCGGATCAAAACAATCACGCAATACATCACCGACTACATTAAAACAAATCACCGTTATGAAAATAAAAAAACCAGGAATCAAAATCCATGGATGCAGTTTAATATGCGCAATCGCCATCGCATCGGTGAGTAAATTCCCCCAACTGGCAATCGGATCTTGTATCCCAAGGCCGATCAAACTAAGCGCTGCCTCACCCAGAATATATCCCGGAATGGAAAGCATAATCGCCACAATCGAATACGACAGTGTATGCGGCAAAATATGCCGTATAATAATTTTTAAATCGGATAATCCCAAAGTCTTGGCCGCCAAAACATATTCTCTTTGCCTAAGAGAAATCGCCATGCCGCGGATGATACGCGCAAGGCCGGCCCATCCGATAAAGGACAAAATTACCACAATCGCTAAATAAATCTGAAACGAATTAAAACTGTCCGGCACCGCCGAACGCAGCGCAAGCATCAAATAAAATCCCGGGATCATCATAAACATCTCACACCCACGCATAATAATACTATCGACACGCCCGCCGTAATAACCGGAAATCCCGCCGACCAAAAGACCAAGTGTAAAAGAAATACTCACACCGATAAGCCCAATGGATAGAGACACTCGTGCGCCATATAAAATACGCGAAAACAAATCCCTTCCCCTGGAGTCTGCCCCCCACAAATAGACGCGCCCGGGTGCTTCGACGCCAAATAAATGCCTATCGGTTGGAATAATCCCGAGGAATTTATATTTATCCCCTTTGACAAAAAAGCCAAAATGATATTTTTCATTGACTACTTCCGTATAAACACGTTTATGATACTCATCAAAGGTAAACGAAATACCATAGACATACGGCCATGTTAAGTTCCCATATGCATCTTTAAAATGAATCTTGCTCGGTGGTGCGTAGGAATGACTACGCACCTCAGAATCATAGGTATAAGGTGAAATAAAATCAGCAAAGACGGCCGTAAAATACAATAAGCAAAGAATACTTAAACAAAACACACCAAATTTATTTTGTTTAAACGCAGCAAAGGCGAGTGCCGTTTGATTTTTTGATTTTGAATTATTTCCCATAACGTATCCGTGGATCCGACCACGCAAGTAATATATCGGCAATCAAATTCCCTAAAAGGAGCAACACTCCTCCCATGAGCATACTACTCATCACAAGATAAATATCTTTGGCGCGCACTGCAGTCAGCATGAGTGACCCAAGCCCGGGCCAATTACACACAATTTCAATTAAGGCCGCACCACCGAGCAAACTCGAAAGCTCATACCCGAAAAGCGTAATCAGCGGATTAATAGCATTACGCAGCGCATGCCGGTAAATAATCCGGTTTTCCGGCAGCCCCTTAGCCCTGGCCGATAGAATATATTGCTGACGTAAAACTTCCAGAAAATTCCCGCGCATAATCCGTTGCAGACTCGCGATCGAACCGAGCGATATCACCACCGTCGGTATAATCAAATGCTTGAGAAGATCAATGATCTTGCCGTACCACGGTAGATCATCGTAATTCGCGCTATACATGCCGCCGAGAGGAATACCTCCGATCTGCGCTGCTCCATAGAGCAAAAGCATGGCCAAGAAAAAACTCGGCATGGAAAGCCCCATAAAAGAAAAAATCGATAAGGTTTTATCAATAAACTTATTGCGATGCAGTGCCGCCCATATCCCCAGCGGAATAGCCAACATCCATGTCAAAAGCATGCTGGCCAGTGAAAGGATAAATGTATTAAACAAGCGATCGGCAATAATACGGGACACCGGCACATTGTAGAAAAAGGAATACCCGAAATCTAATTTCAGAATATTTTTAAGCCAATAAAAATACTGAACCAAGACAGGTTTATCGAGTTGATATAACTCCTCATAGCGGTTGAGTGTATCCTCTGAGATCGTCGGATCAAGCCTGAGGGAATCAAAAAAATTGCCGGGCGTCATTTGCATCAAAGCAAATGTAAGAAGCGACATCACCAAAAGCAATGGAATCGCAACTAAAATTCTTTTGATAATAAATTTAGTCATTGGTTTTAATATATATCTCTTCTAGATTGTAAAACAACCCGCCATAACTCGTTGGATTGAGATTACCAAATTTATTACGCACCGCATAAAGCCTACTGGAAAGCACTGTGTAAATCAGCGGAAGCTTATCAGAGACAATACGCTGATGCTCATCGTAAAGCTCTTTGCGTTTATACGGATCAAGCTCCTGCACACCTTGAGTAAAAATATCATCAATGCGCGCCTCCCAATCAGTCGCCGGTTTTTCCTGCCGCGGGTACCACATATGCAGATTGCCGTCGGACGCCCAAACATTCTTCCCGAAATGCGGCTCCTCCCCGCCTGTGAGCCCGAGGACAATCGCATCCCACGCATACGTCGATGTTAATTTGGCCACAATATTGTTAAACTCAAGTGTCAAAAAATTTACTTTCATCCCCAACTGTTCAAGATCAGCTTTAATGATTGATGCGATTTTTTCCCGCGCAGTGACACCGGCATTGGTGTAGAGGTTAAACTCGACCGCATTACCATCCTCATCTTCAATAATGCCGTCGCCATTACGGTCAATAAAACCTTCGGCCGCAAGTATCTGTCGGGCGCGCTCAGGATTATAATCATACTTAGTCACATCCGGATTAAAGAAAAAACCGGCACTGGGCCCCATGGAAGAGTGTTGATGATAGCCAAATCCATTCATCACAATTTCGATAATCTTATCTTTGTCAATCGCATGGGCAACGGCTTTGCGGAAATTAACATTGGTAAACCATTTCAGTTTAACCGGGTCAACAAAAGGCTCTTTGGTCTCCGGATGAACACCTCTGTTTTGATTAAAAAAGATAAAGTTACTGCCCTTGGCCGCGCCAATATCAAGCACTTCAAAATTACCTTTTTCTTCCAAAGGCTTGACCAAAGGATAATCCGATGCCCGCAGACCGATTACGTCAAGCTCACCGTCCATAAATTTAAGGACTTCAACATCCTGATTTTGGACAATCAAATAAATAAGTTTCTCAACATAGGGAAAAGCATTGCCCTCTTCATCCTTCATCCAATAATCTTTATTACGCACGTAAACAAGGCGCTGGCCCGGCTGGTATTTCACAAGGCGGAAAGGTCCTGTCCCGATAATATCTTCCGGCGGTGTATCAATACCCCACGTAAAATTGAACTTACCCTCTTCAACCGACTTTTTTAAAATATGCTCAGGCAGGATTGATTGGCCTAAACTTTTCAAAAACGGTGCAAACCTGACAGGCAGTTTAAACTGCACTGTATAGTCATCGAGTTTGATAACCTCAAACTGTTTGCCTTCAATCGTATAAATATCTTTGGCCGAGTTAGGAACATCTTCATTAAAAATCAAATCGTTAAAAGTAAAAACCACATCATCGGCGGTTAAAAGTTCCCCATCAAACCATTTCACTCCTTTTCTTAAATAAAATATCCAGTTAAGACCTTCTTCATCAACTTCCCATGATTCGGCCAAATGCGGCAACACCTCACCGGTAACACCATCGGATGTGGTCAAACCTTCAAACAATTTGGCGAGCACATCTGTTGTGGAGGTTTCTTTAGCTAAGACTTCGTTAAATGATTTTGGATCTGATGTTGTGGCAAGGACAATCTGCCCACCATAAGGCGGCTGGGCAAAAACGCCTGAAATAAAAATAAAAAGAAATAATTGGAAGACGCCAATTACACGCGGCAGGATTAGGAATGTATAGCGGTTTAGTTTAGTCATCACATTGGAGGTTTTGCTTGGCAAATCCTCAACAATACAAATGCTTATTCGGCAGCCTCAAGCGGTAGTGCTGTTTCTTGCTCTGGCAAATCCCCGGCCGGTATTTGCACCTCTTCAGGTATGACCACCTCGGTTGCCGCCTGTGTGGCCACCTGATCAGGCATTAAAGACTTTCCTTTTGATGTTGATAGTACTGCGAGTGACAAACACGTAACAAAATACAATATCGCTAAAACCGTTGTGCTTTTAATCAAAAATTCATTCGTCTGTGTTCCAAACATTGATTCGGCCGAAGCAAAACCTTCGGTCAAACCTCCACCTCTTCCTGACTGCATCAAAATAACAAGAAGCAGCAGCACACAAACAAGTACATGAATAGCAATTACAAATCCCGTCATAACTTGCTCCTTTAATTCGTACTTGGTACTTCGACCTTCGTACTTCGTGGATTAGGATGTACTAAGTACGATGTACGAAGTACAAATGTTAAAAATTAATCGGACTCACCCTGTCACTTTGCTAATGGCGCCTTTGACAATGCCTGCGAAAGAATCGCTCTTTAAACTGGCACCACCCACCAAAGCCCCGTCGATATCCGGCTGGGCAATCAATTCTTCAATATTATCCGGTTTGACACTGCCGCCGTATTGCAGACGTACAGCACCCGAAACTTCTTCATTATACAATTCTTTTAAAAGACCACGTATATACTGATGAACCTCTTGCGCTTGATCTGGTGTGGCCGTCTTACCTGTGCCGATAGCCCAGACAGGTTCATACGCAATCACCATTGCGGCCACTTCATCCGCCGTGAAACCGCTCAAAGCGCCTGTCACATGATCGCGAACCACATCAAATGTTTGATCCCCTTCACGTTCTTCTAAACTCTCCCCGACACAAACAATCGGGATCAAACCGCTGTTTAGCGCTGCGCGGATTCTTTTATTCACTGTTTCATTTGTTTCGCCGAAATATTGACGCCTTTCTGAGTGACCAATAATCACATATTTACATCCAGCAGCTTTAATAATCGGGCCCGACATCTCGCCGGTAAAAGCCCCGGCATCTTCCCAAAACAAGTTTTGCGCGCCCAATTCGATATTCGAGTCCCGAACAACATCATTCACATCTGTCAGCGCAACCGCCACAGGACAAACAACAATGTCAACCCCTTCGACATCGCTTACTTCACGTTTTAGTTCTGTCACAAGCTCAATGGCTTCATGTGGTGTTTTATTCAATTTCCAATTTCCTGCAATAATAGGTGTTCTCATAATTAAATCCTTTCAAACTTTCGCTTTTTCACTCAAAGATGAAATACCTGGAAGGTCTTTTCCTTCCAAAAATTCAAGGGATGCCCCGCCACCCGTCGATATGTGTGTCATGGCATCATCCACACCAAATTTTTTAGCGGCCGCAGCTGAATCACCCCCACCAACGATGGTTGTGGCATCCGTCAGACTTGCAAGATGTTCGGCTATGGCTTTGGTTCCTTCAGCATAAGCATCCACTTCAAAAACACCAACCGGCCCATTCCACACAATCGTTTTGGCATTATTAAGCGCACCTTTAAATGTTTCAATCGTTTTCGGTCCGATATCAAGCGACTCCCAATCATCTTCAATATCCTCAACAATTTTCTTTTCTTCCGGCTTGCCGAAATCTTGAACGACCAAAAAGTCTTCGGTCAGATGAATAGAAACGCCTTTTTCTTCCGCTTTAGCCAAAAGTTCTTTGGCTGTCGCCACACGGTCATCTTCACATAATGATTTGCCGATATTCTTTCCTTGAGCCTTTAGAAATGTATAAGCCATGCCCCCGCCAATAATGATAGAATCTGCCTTTTCAAGCAAGTTTTCAACCAGAAGGATTTTATCGGATACTTTGGCCCCGCCTAAAATAACCACAAACGGCCTGTCAGGATCTGTGACGGCCTTACCTAAATAAGCGATTTCTTTTTCCAGAAGAAAGCCTGCCGCCGAAGGCAAATATTCGGCAATCCCTGCTGTGGAGGCATGTGCACGGTGGGCTGCCCCAAAGGCATCATTGATGTAGACATCCGCAAAAGAGGCTAGTTGCTCGGCAAAGGCAGGATCATTTTTTGTCTCTTCCCCATGAAAACGCAGATTTTCAAGAAGGATAATGCGTGCATCGGTTGACTCAACAGTGCTTTTAACCCCGTCCCCCACACAATCATCGCATTTCACCACTTTTTCTCCAATCAAAGATTCGAGCCTTGCGGCCACCGGCGCCAGACTCATAGAGTCAACCACCTGCCCCTTAGGGCGACCTAAGTGGCTCATAAGTATTAACTTAGAACAATTTTGTTCGAGAATATATAAAATCGAAGGTAGTGCTGCCTGAATACGGATATCATCGGTTATATTAAGATTATCATCCAGCGGAACATTAAAGTCCGCACGCATAATGACTTTTTTATCTTGAAGGTCTACATCTTTTATTGTCAGTTTTTCCATAGTACAGCCCTTATTTATATATATTTATATTAACACTATATTTTCAGGAAGCCTGTATTATAACGAAGCTTTGGGATTTGTCAATAAATGAGCGTTAGGCTTATAGAGGAACCCCGCTGCATTCTTGAAGAATGCAAGAAGCGGGGTGACGAACATAAGCCTTACAGCGAATTTACCTGCGACGCGAAGCAGAGCAGGACTCAAATCACTTCATCTCTGCCACCCGCATAATCGCCATAATCATCCCCATAGACACCCACATAAGAGTGGCCAGCTGAATAGAATAAAAATGGGTATCAACAAATGAATGCGCTAAGAAACCCATAAACCCGGACATCAATCCAATACTTACAGAGCGCAAATACCTATCTGAAATTCTAGAATAACAGGCTAAAAAATTACCTAAAAAAACAAGCATCATCCAAGCGTAGGTCAAAAACCCCACAAAGCCTATTTCGGCCGTCATGCGCAGAAATGAATTATGAGGAAATTTACGCTCCGTCATTTCCGTATACGTATTAAGCCCCATACCAAAAACAGGATAGGTTTTAATCACCTGCCAGGCTTCACGCCAAAAACCAAAACGCCCAGAGGCTGAAAAGTGCTCATCTTTTTTGACCTCTCTCCATAAATTAATAGGCTCGCCACTTGAGCCTCTTTCCTCCTTTTTAATTTCCTTTCTGTCAACAGATACAGATGCTAACTTAATCTCATTCTGAAGCTGCCTGTATCTATCTGTCATAAAAGATACATTACGGTATTTATGCATCTGAGGCATAAATATTCCCAAAAAGCATCCTATTAAAAGGATATAAATCAATGATCGTTTATTGTGTAGTAAACCGATCAACACAACAACCATAATAATAAGGGCTGCCCAAGCTCCTCGAGAATACGTCCATCCTACACATACTAATAAAATAGTGATAAGACAAAATAACAATGCCGTCCATTTTTTACTTGAACGCATCTCACCTAAATAAAAGTTAAAAACCCCGAAACTAAGCCCGAGCATAAGCATTAAATAGGCTCCCAGATCATTAGGATGTTTTAATGTCGACATTATCCTTACTTCCTGTACTAAGGAGCGCTTAAGGATAAACCCCTCTCCAGTATAAAACTGCCAAAGACCATTAATACCGACAAGAGTCATAGATGCAAAAAATATTTTAATAATGGTTACTATTTGCCGTCTATTTTGAAACGTTTCCACAAAAAAACACATAAACAAAATATTTTGTAAAAATTCAAAAAATAAATTACTTAAACTACGCAGTGGTATTTGGCTAAAAATAACGGACAATATTCCGGCGGCCACAAACAATAAACACGGAACATTCAAAAATCCAATATCAGGCAAGTACTCTTTAAGGGAAGAAAAAAATGAGCGCCCGGTCTGCATAGCCACTTGCATCCTACACGTTTTTTTAATCAAATAGCTCAACATTAATAATCCAAAAATCAACTCACACGCCGCCGATGATATGGGCAACATAAATGCCAAGATATAAAATAAAAAAACCATCACTTGATCGCAATGGCGTATAATCGACTCACACTTACTCATACTCTATAACTTTCTTTGTTTTTTATACCACGTAATCGTTTTACTTAAACCTTTATCCAAGGGCATTTTGGCTTGAAAATTAAATTCTTTGTTAGCCCGTTTTGTATCCAAACACCGTCGGGGTTGTCCGTTGGGCTGAGACGGATTTAACTTTATTTTTCCAGCAAAACCAGTTAGCTTAGCAATCCTCTGGGCGAGCTTTAAAATAGAAATTTCAAATCCTGCCCCCAGGTTCACCGGATCAGACTTGTTATATTTTTCCGCCGCCAGGACAATCCCCCGCGCGGCATCATCCACGTAAAGAAATTCCCGTGTAACCTCTCCTGTTCCCCAAAGCTCAATGTGATCATCATTGTTTTGTTTCGCATCGATGCATTTTTTAATCAAGGCAGGAATCACATGTGAAGAACTTGGATCAAAATTATCATGCGGACCGTAAAGATTGACTGGAAGCAAATAAATCGAATTATACCCATACTGCTGACGATACGCCTGCGATTGCACCAGAAGCATCTTTTTAGCCAAACCATACGGCGCATTCGTTTCTTCAGGGTATCCCTCCCATATTTCATCCTCAGTAAAAGGTACTGTAGCGTATTTCGGATAAGCACAAATTGTTCCGATCGCAACAAACTTGGGCACCTTTTGCAAACGAGCCTGCTCTAAGAGTTGTACGCTCATCATCAAATTATCATAAAAATACTTACCCGGATTTTCACGGTTGGCCCCGATACCGCCGACAACAGCGGCCAAATGAATAATCATATCCGGCGCATGTTCTTTAATCAAACGTTTGCAGGCCGACATCTTGGTCAAATCATAATTTTTGCTGCGCGGGACAACAATTTTCTTACATCCCCGTTTTTTTAAAAGATCAACAACCGCTCTTCCCAGAAAGCCGGCACCACCGGTAACAATCACTTTTTTCTTTTCCCAAAACTTCATTCGGTTTTTCCTTTTGTCCCGTATAGTTCTTGTTCAACCAATTTCATATCCGCATCGACCATCATATGCACAAGCCCTTTAAAATCAACCTTCGGTTTCCATTTAAGGACTTTACGTGCCTTTGAACTATCCCCAATTAAACAATCAATTTCTGTTGGGCGCAGATAGCGTTTATCGAATTTAACATACTTTTTCCAGTCCAACCCTGCATATCCAAAAGCCTCTTTTAAAAAATCCTTAACGGAATAGGTTTCTCCTGTTGCAATCACATAATCATCCGGCTTTTTTTGCTGAAGCATGAGCCACATCGCCTCAACGTAATCCCCGGCAAAACCCCAGTCCCTTTGCGCATCAAGGTTACCTAAATATAAATATTTCTGGACCCCATGTTTGATGCGCGCCAAAGCCATAGTGATCTTACGTGTCACAAAAGTCTCGCCCCGCCGGGGAGACTCATGATTAAACAAGATACCATTACAGCAAAACATCCCATACGCCTCACGATAATTAACCGCCATCCAGTAAGAGTAAACTTTAGCGGCGCCGTAAGGACTGCGCGGATAAAGCATGGTTTTCTCCGATTGTGGATTATCCGCGGCATTACCGAACATTTCCGAACTGGACGCTTGATAAAATTTTGTTTTAAGTCCGGAGTCACGTATCGCTTCTAAAAGCCTTGTTGTTCCTAAAGCCGTAATCTCCGCTGTATATTCAGGGATATCGAAACTGACTCGCACGTGACTTTGCGCGCCTAAATTATAAATCTCATCCGGCTTAATTTGCTTAACAATCCGGTTAAGCGAGCTCGCATCATTCAGGTCACCATAAATAAGACGAAGCCTTACATCTTTTTCATGCTGATCTTGATAAATATGGTCGATGCGCGATGTATTAAACGAACTGGACCGGCGGATTAAACCATAGACCATATACCCTTTTTTAAGCAAAAACTCAGCGAGGTATGATCCATCCTGACCGGTAATACCAGTAATGAGTGCTTTTTTAATTTTTTTAGCCATAACTGTTTTTCCTTCCTCAATCTTCAACTAATCTATTAGCTCCCAATCCAATACCGAGTGCGGCCAAAAACCAAAAATGAGTAAATAACTGCAATGAATAAAAATGAACGTCGAAAAACGCGTGAATCAAATAAATTATTATGCCCCAAGACATCATAGAAATCAAAATTTTCACAGAATCGTCCAATATATATATCAAGCAGCCAAACAATTCTCTAACTAGACCCCATATAATCCATAAAAAAGCAAAACCGGCAAAAACACCGGACTCGGCAAACACTTGTAAATAACAATTATGGGCATACGCCGGCGGAAAGGGCTGGAAGGTACCCTCTATATTTTGTTTTCTGCGATACTCCTTCGATGCCGGCATATACTGGTTTAACCCATGCCCCAGCCATGGTTTGGCCTTAATCATTTTGAGTGTATCCTGCCAAATACCCAGCCTCCACTTCATAGCCTTTTGCACCTTGTCTGAAGATAACCTTTTTGCCCAAGGGCCATCACCTATACCTTTATTGACAAAAACACCAAGCATAATTAAAGCAATGACAACAGCAAACAAAACCTTATAATTTTTATATATTAATGTTTGCAGTACTAAAGTTAGCCCCACTGCGACACATCCTATGCGTGATTGTGTTAAAATAAGCGCTGTGCCAAACACAAAAAACCCTATGAGCAGTAACGCCTTATAGGAAAAAATTTTTTTAATCCGCAAAATAATGCAAAAATATCCTGCTGTTAGTGGAGCTATATACGCCGCTAATGAGTTTGCATATTTAAACGAAGCAGTTGCCCTGCCTTCCGGCCCTATTTCCCGTCGATTAAATAGATCATACCCAGAAAATACTTGCCAATATGCATCCAAGGCAACAGCCGTGGCCGTAAAAAACATAAATCCGATAGCAGTAACATAGTGTTTCTTCTTTGTAAAAACCTCAAGCACCAAATAATAAACAAGAAACCATTCTAGTGTTTTGCGAAAAAAGCTTGGCACCGCAACATCTCTATATTCCGTAAAAAAAGCGGACAGAAATGAAAAAATCAAAAATAAAAGAATAGGCCAGTCGATGACACTTTGAGGTGGACGAAAAGATTGAACAATAAGAGAAAAAGAAAAGCTACGGTTAATCCGAATCCTTTCAGCACACAATAACATTCGTTTAAGACACCACAATAAAAAGCCGACATTAATCGTCACCTCAATTACCGCACCGCTATAAGGCAGCCAGAAGATACAAACAAATAATAAAAACCGAATGACATGATCCAGGTAATTTCGTACTGCAGTCAGCGTTAAGTTTGGCATAACCTAGTAAGCACCTTTTCCTTTAATCACAACCGGTACCGTCTGAAATAAAATGTTTAGGTCCAACCATAACGACCAATTGTTAATGTACCACATGTCCCACTTAACCAGCCGTGCAAAAGATATATCACTACGCCCGCGGATTTGCCATAGGCCCGTAATACCGGGCCTGACATCCAATCGGCGCAACTGACGAAGGTCTTCTTTACGAATCTGTTCAATCGGAAGTGGCCTGGGACCGACGAGGCTCATATGCCCCAAAAACACATTAAATAACTGCGGAAACTCATCAATACTATAACGGCGCATCCACCGTCCAACCGGTGTAATACGCGGGTCATCCTTCATTTTAAAAATCGGCCCGTCAACATCATTCTTATTTTTCAATTGTTCCAACTCTTTATCGGCATCAGTATACATGCTGCGGAATTTAAACATACGGAACTTTCTACCCGAACGCCCATAGCGTTTGGAAAAATAAAACGGAATCCCTTTACTGTCCGCCATAATAATAATCCCCATGACAAAATAAAACGGCAAAAGCACAATAATAGAAGGAGTAACCACAATAAGATCAAAGACACGCTTACCCCATTGCTTAACAAGGGGCGTTGCGTGGCAATACTCCAAAATAGGAATGATGCCGATATTATATTTTGAGTAATCGCTTTGCATGAGTTGAAAACCTTGGGGCACAACACGCACAGCAACACCAAGCTTCTTGGCTTCTTCTAAAATTTTAAGAAATACCTCAGAGTTATGATGTAGTGTTATAAAAACTTTATGGACAAACTCATTACGGCAGACACGGCGGAAATCCTCTATTTTACCAAGCACCCTTTCTTCATTGTTCGTTGCACCATTCGTTTTAAAATCATCGAGAAACCCAACAACATTGAGCCCAATACCTGGACGCTGACGGATTTCATTAAGAAGCGTCATACCCACCTTACCTTTACCGATAATAACCACATTAAGATTGTTGTAGCCATGTGCAACGATATAATTAACAAACATTCTTTTAAGTACGCGCCATATCGACAGAAACAAAGCCATAAACCCTGTCCCCAATCCCAAGACTGTCCGCGGAAAACCCTCAAATTTAAACGCGTAGAGCGCAACGATCACAAGCAAGGTACTTGTTAAAATGGCATGAAAAAGTTCACCGATTTCAAATCCCTCTAAAACTTCCCGACGGGTTTGATAGAGAAGCTTTCTTTCCAGCATAAAGACAACTGTCACAACCCAAAAAACAAAAATCAAACGAAAGTCATTATCCGGATTAATAAAAATATTGTAGAGTGTGATATCAAAAGGGACCGTGGTTTGTCTTATAGTACAGGCGAGATAAATAGATAAAATAACTACAGTAATATCTATTAATAGATAGGTGAAATGAATTAATATCTTGCGGACATTGGAGCTCATATAATCGGCAAGCTCCTTACTAAACAAAAATTTTTATTCAATCTAAACATTTTTTTTAGGGACAATCAATTGTTTGACTAATAAAAAAATAAAAATAGAATTACCCACCAAGTAACGTTTCCAAAGGCGCCTCGGCTCACAGCAAAGACGAAAAAACCACTCAAGCCCAATAGACCGCATCCATTGAGGCGCCCTGGGTTTCACACCGGCTAAAAAATCAAAGGCCGCCCCTACACCGGCGATAATCGGCACATCAAGTAGATGACGGTGGTTAGCCATCCAAACATCCTGTTTGGGAGAACCTAAACCAATCCATACAAAATCCGGTTTAAGCGCATTAATACGTTCTAAAACCTCATTATCCTCCATATCTCCGCTCTTACGAAACGGTGGTGCGTAACATCCGGCTATTTTTAGATCAGGATGTTTTTGGGCTAGCTCTTCTTTGAGCTTTTCTAAGGTTTCCGGCATGCCTCCATAAAAATAATGCCGATAGCCTTTTTGTTCACTGATAGTGAATAAACGCGCCATAAAATCAGCGCCCGAAACCCGGCCTAAACCTTCGTGTCCAGCCAACCGCCCACACCATACCAAAGGAACGCCATCAGGCGTCACCATATCCGCATTATTGATAATTGTGCGATATGCATTATCAAATTGCGCATCAACAATGGTTGATACAGGGGCAACACAAATATAGCGTTTCCCGCCTTCCTTCAGCCAACGCTCAACAGTCGCGCAAGCTATATCCATATTGGTATCAGCGACTTTTACTCCTAAAAGGTCGAAGCAGTCTTTTTGCATATTATGATATTAGTACTATTATTAGTGCTTTGAGAGGTTTAAGGATAACACAAGGCGGCTGGATCATAAAGGGATTTTTTAGGATGTAATTAAGGGGACACAATACTTAATTCCTAACATAGCTAATTAAACAAATAATTAAGTATTGTGTCCCCTTAATTCGATAAAATCATTAACCATAGCTGCAATAAGGATAATATAAAACGGAGCTATCGGAAAAGCATAGCGGGTAAGAATTAAAAACAAGGCGTATAATCCCATAAACCCAATGATAATCGTCATGAGCAATAATCTTACAGCATAATCATTATTTTTTTTATCTAAAAATTGCCTGCGCCTACGCCATAAAAAGGCACAATGATACACAAAGGCGCAAATCGTCAAAACCCCCGCACCGAAACGAACGATAAAACGCACTGCCTTTTGTGAATGAATCTCGGCAAGCCATTTGGGATAGGCAACAAAACCTATTTTCGTTGATTCCCAAAAAAACATCTTGGGAAATTCAAGCAAACAAAATAAAGCATAATAGTGCGGCCTCTCTAAAATGTGGTTAATTGCAAGCTTCACCGTTTTTTTGCTTCTGTCCTTTTCTTCCGCAGATAAGTGGTCTTTTAATAAAGGCCTATTACGCCCTATATCCAAAAAATAGCGGCAGCGCTCATCTTGACACTTATCTTTTCCAGCCGCCCCAAAGTAATAGTCGCTTGCATAAAACATTGTGTAGTCACAATCAAGTCTTGAAAAGAGACTGCGGCATACGCCTTCCCCGGGAATACCGGCTAGATGCGATAAAATAATCTTCGCATTAATATCATTGGTTCTTTTGTACGTAATGCCAAAAAAGGCATAATCAAAACGGGTTGTCATTTGAAAATTACCGTTACTTTTATAGTTAGCATATTTGTAAGCAAAGACACCGGCTGATAAAACACAAAAACTAATAAAACCAACGACGATTATATTCTTACACTGACGCCATTTTCGTTTTTTTGCGCTCAAGGCTGCATACAAAAAGAACAAGATTAGAACAACTTTAAATACATGCTCAAAGACAGCCTTGGCAAAGGTAGCGATTAGAAAAACACTTCCCAGTAAAATACCGATATTGATTATTTGAGCTATATTTTCCGAGGAAAGCTTACCCCAAAGGCGGTACAGTATAATTATCAAAAGTAAAGCAACCGGCAACGTAACGATTTCGGAATACAAACTAAGCGCAGCATTAAGTAATGCCGGTGACAATCCTATATAACCGACGGCAATCAGCTTAAATACCCGACGGATTTTAAGCTGCCCCATAATCCATAGAGCAAGCAATTGAGTAATTAATAGACACAGAAGTTGAAATATCTTTTGGATAATTTGAAAATCAATATTTGTTTTGGCAGCTAAAAAATGTGAAGCGGCCATGACCATTAAATAAACAGGCTCTCGATGCGGCCCGGTCTGAAAAAACCACGACCATCCTTGCTCATATAAAAGTTTGCCAGACTGCAAATAACCAATCGCATCCATTTTGATTTCCATCTGCGAGGCAAACAGCAGATAAATCCAGAAGCATAAACATATACCGAAAATAACGAGATACGATTTCTGTTTATTCATCCATTCTAACATCATGCATTCATCACTTTCGCATAGATCCCTATAAGATTTTTATAAGATGACTTATCGCTATACTTCGATTCATATTCTTTATACACAGTTTGGCGCATACGTTCCAACTGACCTTCATCATTAAATACTTGTTCCAACTTTTTTCTTACCGAACCTATGTCATCAACATCAAATAGCCACCCAGTCTTACCCTCACTAATAATCTCCAGATGGCTCCCTAAACGGCTCGCTAAAACAGGAACACCATAAGCAAAGGCCTCGGCAATAATCATCGGAAAGTTTTCATAGCAGATCGACGGCACAATCACACAACGTGCACAGGCTAATACAGGTTCTAATTGCTCTTTTGGTAAATGTCTGCATAACTCCACATTTTTTAAATCATTTTTTTTAATCAGCATACGTATCTCATCCAATAACGGCCCGTCCCCGATAACCCTTAGTAAAGGATAATCATTTTTCCAGGCCTCAATTAAAACTTTTATCCCCTTTTCCTCACTGATACGGCCTATATAGGCATAGTAATTCCCCATTGGTTGGACCTTACAATCATCTTTATGCGATATAGCATTTGGCTTCACAAACACTTTTTCTGCAGGCAAACTCATTTCGACAAACTGCTGTTTAGCAAATTGTGTTAACGCGATAAAAGCATTGACCTTTGTTTGCCATGTTTTCTGTTTCCAATGCTTACTAAGCATGCCCACCAAAAGAAAAGTTAATAAGTGAGAATTTTTAAAACTTCGTTGCCCTATGGACTTCCATAGAGTTTTTTGTGGATCACCGGCAACAACTGGAGTATTTGGAAACAACAACCCACTAGGAATAAATAGACGATAATTATGAAGACTTTGTACAACCGGCACATTCATTTCACGACAAGCATCATAAACGGCCGGAGTTACAAGATAAAAAATATTGTGACAATGGACGAGATCAGGTTTAAACGTGCTAATTTTACTTTTTATATCTTGATATGTCTGTCTAGACCAGCTTAATTGTAGGAGATGATTTATTTTTCCTAGAAGTGAAGATTTAACAATCTCGACATTCTCACGATAATAAACATCTACCTCATGACCATTTTTTTTTAAAATTGCGATGTCTGCCTCAACTGCCGACTCTTCTCCACCGCGATTGATATAACAATTATGCACAATTAATATTTTCATTTAAGCAATTTGTTCTGTATATCGCTTACGACAAACATCGTAATAATGAGCTGTAACTCCTACTATGCACCACATAGGAATAGCAGTGTACGGCACTTCAAAAATTAATAAAAAATTAGCCGCTACAAACCAATTGATCACCATGCTGCAAAGTAAAATACCATTTAAATTCTGTGTTTTAACAAAAAAACATATTGCTTTAAGCAAATGAAAAGCAAGCAACAGTAAAAAAACAACACCGACCACACCTATACGATAGATAATATGCAAATAAGAATTATGAACAGCGATCCATCCATCACGCTTCCATTCACTATCACCCCACCCCAGTATTTCAATACTCTTCGAACGTGTTGGCTTACCGAAGCCAAACCCAAATATAGCCCTCTCACTCACCAACTCTCTGATAAGATCCCTCCATATAAAAAGGCGGAACATTATATTAACCATACTCGTCTTAGAATCCTTATTCAAATACAAGTTTTTAACATTTCTTTTTAATTGATCATGATCTATTAAATTATTACGACTTTGTTCAACACTAGTATTAGGCTGTTGATGATTAACTTCCTTTGTTTTGACTTTTTTGATTTTTTTAGCATTATAAAGATTAATACCGAAGTCATGTTGCCACTTTTTGGTCTTTTGCATCTCCAGCTGCTGATGTTTTTGAACAATTTTATCTTGATGAATAAATCGATTTTTTAATTTATTATAATTAAAAATCGTCTCAAGAGTTTCATAGTTAAAACAAAATACACCAATAATACACCCAATAGCTGCCAAACTAACGAATATTTTATACAGTATTTTTGCCCGCCACATAGCTACAAGTGAAATACTAATCAACAGCAATGAAGCCATGTTAGCTACAATAATCATACGTGCCGTATAAATAAACCGCGTGTAAGGCGTAATAATTAATAAAATTATTAATAAAGCATACTTTATTTTTCGATTGGAAATATTTTTGGTCGATAATAACGCAAGAATAAAATACACAAACATCCAGTTAGTATTGCCGCAAAACATCAAAAAAACAGCCAGCATGTAAATGAAAATATTTTGCCACTGTTTATTCGAATACGGCGATAAAAAGGTATAAGTAAAAACAGAAAACAACGCATAATTAAACATTTGCGCATGGCGAAAGGCTAAAATCCCCCAGTTGTTGAAACCAACTAAAGCATGCATCAAAACGAAAGTGATAAATAAAAATACGCAGATATTAAATTTGTTTAATACCAGATTTTTTGAGAAGCACAAACATAGAATAAAAACCACAAAATTGAACAGCAATAAAAACTCACCGACAAATATTGGAAAACTCAAAAAGCTAAACTGCACGTGAAGTTTTGCAAAGACATTGGTATAAGCTAAATATAGAACAAAAAATGTCAGATTAACCAGCAAACCCAAGTGTCCAATAATAACTGGCATCTTTATGGCACGATTTTCTTTCATTATTCTATGTAAAACATCCTTGATAAATTTTATCGATAGCGATAATCTCATTGTCGATCGTGAAACGCTCAACAACATCTTTATACGCATTTTCACCTAGCCGCAAAGCTTCGGCGTCATCATTGACTAAAGACACAATATGCTCCGCCAAAATCCGTGTTTCATACGGAGGCGCGGCCAGCCCATTTTTTTGATGAATCAATACTTCATTTACACCCGCAACAGAAAATCCGACAACCGGCATTTTATGAGAAAACGCCTCCAATAATCCAACGGGACAGCCTTCCCGCATAGAGGGCATGACAAAGACATCGATGTTATTTAAAAAGCCTCCTATATCATCCACCCATCCGACAAAATCGATGCGTCTGTCGACACCCAGATCAAAGGCTAATTGTTTTAATCGACTCTCTTCCTCTCCGGAACCGGCAACAACAAATTTGACATGCGGCAGACGGGCATGAATGTAACTTATAGCTTCGATAAAGTAATGCACCCCCTTATCTTTTGTTAAACGGGAGACACTGGCCACCACCTTAGCATCATGATTGTTATGCGCCATAACATTTTGCGTATCCGGCACAGAAATGCCGATGGGAATAACCTGAATATCAGATACTTCCCTTGAAGCTTCTAAAACTTCCTGCCTTAAATCATTGGACACCGTAATCGTTTTGCAAAAAGCTTTACGAATAGCATTATTAATATGACGATAACAAAACTGTTTCCATTTCGGAATGCCGTTTGTTTCATCCAACAAGAACTTTCCTTCGACAGATGAAATAAGGCATCTCCCACCGGAAAGCAGCGCAGAAACATAAGCCAAAATATCACTATGCAGAAAAAACGAATGAACAATATCCACCCTCTCACTTGACCACAAGTGTCTTAAACGGCTAATACCTCCTAAAAATAAAGTGTTAAATGAAAATGGAACATAATAGATATCTTCCGCCTTTACACCACCCGATTTAAAAAAATTAACCATCTGATCTTTGCAACGCGAATAAAAAACCAAAAGCACTCTGTATTTTTGATGATCTAAATGACGGTATAATTGCAGCATATGTTGGGAAGTCCCTCCCAAACCGTGCAACGCTGTACATAACAAAGCAACCGTCTTTCGTTTATTTTGAGCAGCCGGTGCTTTTTTTCGGATATTTTGGATATCCAAAATTTTATTAATCCACGTATTACATGGTTGATAATTTTTTATAAAAACACAAAACGAAGGAAAAACAGAGAAAAAAAGACTGACAATCCCAAATATAAATAAGTGCGGATGACCTAAACTAACCTTTATCGTCTTAATAAAATTTTGGCGGGCAAACTTAACATCAGCGCCAATAACCGACCAACCTTCGCGAAAATAGAAATTACCGCAACATTGATTGTACTTGTGTTTTGTCAACCATCCTTTTTGAACATGTTTGCCAACCACATTAATGGCCTTTTGCACCCGGAATCCATCAGCGCTGACATTAGCCGCGTGCACGCGATAATCACCATGAACTCCATCAACATATTCAATTTTATATTGCCGTGCAATATTTAACCACAAGTCATAATCTTCCGATGCCACCAGATCCTCTGATTCATCAAATCCACCAACATCATCCAAAACCTGCTTTTTGACCAATGCTGAGGAAGCAACAACAAAATTACAATTCAATAGTTGATCGTAACAATATCCTTTAATGTCATGAACATTCGGCCCAACCACTTTTTTAATAGACACACCTTCACCGTTAATCATATTAAACGTACAATAAACTAAACCAATTTCTTGATCGCGACTAATCACTTTCACTTGTTGAGTAGTTTTATCTTCATACCAAACATCATCTGAGTCTAAAAAAGCAATATATTCACCCTGAGCTTGTTTAATCCCGTAATTACGTGACGCTGCGATGATGCCTTTATTGGCAAATTTAAAATATTTAATCACCCGGGTATTTTCCTCACCCGGCTGATTATCCTGAAAAGACTTAACAATTTCTTCTGTTTTATCGGTCGAATAGTTATCGACAATAACAATTTCAATATTCGGATAGGTCTGGTCTAATACGGATTTGATGGCGATCGGCAGATACTGGGAGTGATTATAGGTAGGGATAACAACAGAAACCAATGGAGACGTCGTCAAACTAACCATTTTTTTCTGCGCACCTTTCAATCAATTTATTCACTTCTTCTTCAACATTATTGTTAAAGCTAAAGCCTGCCGACTGAAATGACTGGACATCATAGACAAACCGTTCTTGTGGTTCTTTGAAATCATCATCCACATCAACTTCAATGCCTTTTTGCACTTTAATCTGTCGCGCAATTAATTGCCCCACCTCAACCATGCTCATACAATTGCCCCCACCTAAATTGAAAACCATATCAGAGTCATTGGCCGATTGAGAAAAAAGCGTATAGTCAACCGCACGCACGACATCATCCATAGGAATAAAATCACGGCAAGGGTTACCTAGCGGTTTAATGATGTGCTCACGCAAGGCGCTTAAACAAAACGCATTGAATACCAACCTCCATACCGACTCTGCGACATCAAGATCGGCTGGCGCCCCAAAGCCATTGGATAAACGAAAGATAATTGTCCGCATATGCCCAGAAAATTGACGCACAATATTTTCAGCCGCCAACTTCGTCCGCCCATAAACACTTTCGGGATTACAGACTGTCTTTTCCGTTATTTCGCCTTGTAGTTTATCGGCATGACCATAGACTTGAAAGGTAGAAAAATAGACAAGCTGCTTTACCCCAACCGACTGGGCCGCTGTTAAAAGCGCCTGTGTTCCTTGGACGTTGATTTTTTCAGCTAGATCAGGATCATCTTGGCATGCCTTTTGCGGAAGTCCTGCTAAATGAACAATAACCTCAGGCTGGATTGTTTCGATACACGACGTAATGCTTTTCTCATCGGTCAGCTGCATCACAACAACAGTAAAGGCACTACTCCAGGCGGGAAAATTGTCTCTGGTTGTCGTCAAAACAATATCACAGGCAGGTTGCCGCTGTTTCAAATATGTTGCCAGACGCCCGCCCACATAACCCAAGCCTCCTGTAATCAATATTTTCTTCATAAATCACACATTCCAAGAGTAGGGAATATTTTTATCATCTAACGAAAGTGTTTCAGATTCTTGCGGTGAATGGGGCAAATCCGCGCAATTCGCAATGATGGCCTTGGTATCCCCTAACGCTTTAAATGCGTATATAACTCCTGGCGGGATACGCACCAGTTGATAATGATCAACACCGATTGTTATTTCTTGCACTTGACTTTTGGTCGAGGACTGGTCCCTTGCGTCATACAAGACAAGCTGTATATTACCTTCAACAACGGCAAAATTTTGTGTTTGCTCACTATGCTTCTTCCACCCTTTAATGATGCCCGGATTAACGACAGAAAAATAAATTTCGCCAAACTGTGTAAAATGCCCGGCATCGTTTCTAAGCATATGCATCACAGCGCCCCTGTCATCAGCAATAACTTTAAGCGGTTCAATCAAAATACCCTCAATCATGCCTTCACCCACCTTAGTTTTTTTGCTGATGCTTTGGCAACATAGTCATTAATTTGTCCGACCGTTAATTCATAAATATCTTCTGTATTGCCGTAAAAACGTTTATACCAATCGGCTGTAAACTGTATCGTCTCTGAAAAGTTAAGCGTCGGCGCCCATGCCAAATCCTTATGCGATTTTTCAATCGATAGCTTAAGCAGTTTGGCTTCCTTCATATTGCCTTCAAGAGGTTCATGCACCCAACCCCCTTTGCCCCAAAATTTAAGAAATTCATCAGCCAACTCGCCTACCGATTTGACCTCCCCACTATCAGGGCCAAAATTATAAGACTCTCCATTCCCTTTGCCAGAATTTAAAAGTTCTGCCGCAAGCCACAAATACCCACTGAGTGGTTCCAGCACATGCTGCCAGGGACGCGTGGCATCGGGTTTACGGATAACAGGTTTATCATTTTTGCTCCATGCCCGCACGCAATCCGGCACAATCCGGTCGCGGGCCCAGTCACCACCGCCAATCACATTGCCCGCACGGGCCGCCGCCACTTTCAATGTAGCGGAGTGCTGATAAAACGATCTAAAGTAGGAACTAAACGCAATCTCCGCACACGCCTTAGAGGCGCTATATGGATCAGCGCCGCCCAATTGATCTGACTCTTTATAGCCGACATCTAAACCAACATTCTCATAACACTTATCACTGGTGACAATCACTGCCGCCTGCACATAGTCGCGCGTGCGCAGTAAGTCCAAAACATTGACCGTGCCACCTAAATTCACATCAAATGTTTCTTTGGGATCATCATAAGACGCGCGCACAATCGGTTGGGCTGCCATATGAAAAACAATGTGCGGTTTAAAATCATCTACCGTTTTTACTAAAAATGAATTATCACGCACATCCCCCATAACATGGGTGATTTTTGACTCGATGTCCAACACTTCAAAATGATTAGGATCTGACGGCAAATATTTAGAATAACCCAAAACTTCCGCGCCCAGTTCGAGTAACCACGTGGTGAGCCATGAACCCTTAAACCCGGTGTGGCCTGTTACTAAAACACGCTTATTTTTATATATATTATTGAATATCTGTAAATTATTCATTTTAACTCTTACGTAACAAAAAAGTTTTTTTGATCCATTGCAAAATATTTTTACACCATTTCACTGTTATATTTGATTGTCCCAGGTCAAAAAACGTTGATTGTTTTTTGTATCGCAGAGGATCATTGCATTGTTTCTTTTGCGCAAGAATTGATAAAATCGTTACATTAACACTACCCGGTAATTTTTCATACGACGTTGATAAACATTCAAATCCGTTTTCCTCCAGGAGCCGCATCATGGCCCGTCTTGAAAAATACGTAAAATGCGTAACATCAATGGGAAGATTTCGCCCCCGCCACTTCAAAAAGAATAGCCAAAAAAATACTGTCCCTATATCATAAGGCACCTCCACATAAAGTAAGCCATCTTCTTTTAGAACATTGTGAAGATTCTTTACTTCTTTTTTCAAATCAACGCAATGCGCTAAAACATCGCAAAAAAGAACCAGATCGACGCCTTCCGCGCAAGCAACGTCAGACGCCCATACATCTTTTTTTAAAACTTTTGGACTACATGATTGCCGTGGAATAGGGTCTAAAACAGTGCATTGATACCTTTCTTCTGCTAAATCTTTAAGCATAAATCCATCACGTCCTCCGATGTCATAAATTGTCTCTATCTTATAGTTATATTTTTTTTCAGTATGTTTCACCATGTCATAGATGCGCTTTGAATACATGGATAAAAAATTTTGATCGGCATAAACGAATGTGTCCAAATGACGAATACGCTCCTCCAAAAGAAAATAGGATTGACTATAAATTTGATGCAGCTCTTCTTCATCAAAAAATTTACTATTATAAAAAAGACGGCAGGGTAAACAGCAGGATATCTCACCTTTTGGTTGGGCTTGATTGGTTACTTTAAGCAATATTTCATCAATCTCAATATCTGCAATAACTCCATTTCCTGAAGGTTTTATATTAAACGGAAATGAAAATGATGGTTTTTTATGACAAACAGGACAAACAGCATACTTCTTCATTGGTACTCCTAACCGGTTAAAATCTTTAATTGTTTTTTGATACTACCACTTTATCCAGGACGCATTATTGGTTTCATATAAATTTTGAAGAAATTTATAATCCCGGAAAGTATCCATGCACTGCCAAAATCCGTTGTGAACATAAACATTCAATTCCTGGTCCTTAGCAAGATTCTGCAAAGGATCCCGTTCCAAAACACATGTTTCATCGTCAGTTAAGTAATCAAAAATCTTTTTATTAAAAACAAAGTACCCGCCGGAGATAGAACTGGTATGATTTCTCGGCTTTTCACTGAAGGAGACCACCTTATCGCCTTCAATAGCTAATTCACCGTATTGTGAAACAGGCGCAACGCCTGTCACCGTTCCGAGTTTATCATGCGACCGGTGATATTTAACCAATTCAGTAATATCTAAATCAATAACACCGTCACCATATGTCAGCATGAATTCGTCCCCATCAATATATTTTTCAATCCGTTTAACACGTGCACCCGTCATGGCGTTTTCACCGGTATCAACCAGTGTCACCTTCCAGTCAGATTCCATGTGACGTGGATGAATAACAATCTCACTCTTTCCAAACTCTACGGTAAAATCATTAGTGATCATTTCATATTCATAAAAAAACCGGCGGACAACCTCTCCCTTATAACCTAAACATAAAATAAAATCGGTATACCCATAATGCGCATACGTCTTCATGATGTGCCATAAAATCGGCATCCCGCCGATCTCAACCATTGGTTTCGGCTTGACTTCCGTTTCTTCCCTAAGGCGTGTGCCTTGGCCGCCACACAATATGACAACTTTCATAATAGTATCCTATTTAATAATTTCTTTAACAGATTGAATGATGTACTCTACTTCCGCATCTGTAAGCTGCGGATAAAGCGGCAATGTGATCGTCGCATCACCGATAAATTCACAATTCGGAAAATCCCCACGCACATATTCATATTTGTTTCGATAATAACTCATTAAATGAATAGAACGATAGTTAACAGCAACACCAATTTCAGCATCTTGAAGCGCATGTAAATATTCATCCCGTTTATTAGGATCGACCCAAATAGTATACAGGTGATACGCAGACTTTGATCCATCAACAACAGCAGGTAAACGAATATCTTTAATTTGACTAAAGGCCTTGTTGTATTTTTCTGTAATTATTCGGCGCTTTTCAAGAAAAGTGTCAATCGAATCCATCTGATGAACTAAAAGAGCGGCGGCAATATTGTTCATATTGCATTTAAATCCCAAAAACTCCATATCGTAATGCTTGTATAATTTAGAATACCGGTCGGCCGCATCCGCGCTCATTCCATGCATCCTTGCCTTAATAAACCACGCGTAAGCTTCTTTATCATGACATGTGATGGCCCCACCCTCTCCTGAGGTAATACTTTTTGTCGCATAAAAAGAAAAGCAGGCCATATTCGGCGCTGCTCCTATAGGTACACCATCACGCTCGCTTTCCAGACAATGCGCGCTGTCTTCAATAACTTTTACATTATGTTTTTGGGCAATCGCATTGATGCGTTTCATATCACACATCTGCCCGTATAAATGGACCGGTAAAATCGCCTTAGTCCGCTCCGAAATTTTACCTGCAATCAACTCAGCATCAATATTGCCGGTAGATGCTTCAACATCGACAAAGACAGGTTTCGCTCCACAAGCCTCAATCGCATTGGCCGTGGCGATAAACGACATCGGTGTTGTAATAACTTCATCCCCCGGACCTATGCCGTAATAATGAAGACATAACTCCAACGCATTGGTCCCTGAACTTAACCCCACCGCATAAGAGGCGTTTAAATAGGCAGCTAACTTATCTTCGAAGGTCTTGGTCCACTCACCCGTCGTTAAAAAAAGTCCGTCCAGGACCTTACGTACTTCATCCTTATCTTTATCAGATAAATTATGCCTATAAAATTCAATTTTCACGATTAAGTGTTTCTGAAATGTGTATGGTGCACTTTATTATGAAATACATGGAGAAGAAGAACGCTTCAGATGTGTTTAGTTAGGACTAACGGTCTCTGAAACAACCTCTCTTACAGGAATATTGTCTTCGATACTCTTCTTGGCCGCAGTACGCATTTTCAATCTTTTATTTCCATAGCTACTGCGTAGTTTAGCGTCAATGAGTTTTTGAAATTGAAAGGTCGCGTTAATTTTCTTATTGATATGCTTCCATCCAATGATCCTATGGAAAATGTTACGTAATTTCAATTTCCAGCCGGCCAATCCAGTTTGACGGAAGACCTCCAGCTGCTCCAAACTTTCAATATTGTCTTTGATCGACGTTAAAATAAACGTCTCTTCAAAATTATCACCATACGGTAAAAGCTCAACGAGCGGCGGAAAAACATACTGCTGTTCAAGCGGTGTAAAATCACCGGTCTCTATCGCGTGCATCTTTAATTCTATCTCTTCTGTCCGGTCTTCCGGTTTAATTAATCCATACTCAATCTTAGCATTGTCGTATTCCTTGCTGACAAAGTAATATTCAAATAACAGTTTGTGCTTGTTAGGAAGTTCCTCGACGTTAAACAGATTATCTAATTTAAACTTTTTGGCAAGTTGACAAAACTCCTCGAAACGTTCCATACGTTTCAAATATGTGCTATTCCCGTCTAAACTCTCCCAAAACAAATGCCCCTTGGCTAAATCAATACCATGTTTTTCCGGATCAGCATGTCCCGCCGATCCCGGATAATACTCACAAAAATTAAGTGAAGGATTAACCATGCTAAACGACTTTTTATTTTCAACGAGAAATTTAATCAAATATTGAAAATCATCCTCCGTCTCCGTTGGAAGACCAAACATAATGTTAACGCTCACATAAAGCCCGGCCTTTTTCCCTTCACGCAACACAGCTCCGATGTCCACATCCTTACACAGGTTCTTGCCAACCTCGGCTAATAGACGCAGCGAAGGCGTTTCCATCCCATATCCAAGAAGTGTGCAGCCCGCTTTTTTAAGCTTTTTATAAAGCGGTGTGCGCATCTCTTTACGGATAACGGCATTTTCTAAATTCCATTCAATCTCTTTATTCAAGCCTGATTCAATCATCATATCGCAAAATTTCTCCAACTCACCGATTTTTGAGTTCGAGATATTATCACACATGCGTAAATAATTTAAGTTCGGATATTTGGCCTTTTGATATTTCACCTCTTCGAACAACCGCTCAGCTGAACGCACGCGGAATGTTTTCATAAAACCGATCGCGCTGCAGTAGTTGCATTTATTCACACACCCGCGCGTCGTATAGGTTGGCAGCGCATTAGGCTGATCATAATAACTGAATTCAAAATCATCAAAATCAGGAAAAGGCAGTGAGTCTAGCTTCTTAATAAATTCCGCGTGAGGTCCCCGGATAACCTTTCCGTTATGTTTATAAACAAACCCCGGAACGGCTTGACCTTCCTGACCATTTAAGACCATTTTCATAAACCCGAGAAGCGCATTCTCTCCTTCATCCTGGCTGACCGCGTCAATATAATCACGGGAAAGTAAGCTGTCAGTATTTTTCATAAAACTGGCAACATCAGGCCCGCCCAGCATATGAATATAACCAGGAAAGATATTACGTAAATCTTCTAAAAATATTTCTGCTAAAATACGGGAAGAACATTGGCAAGAACAGGCCACAACCAACGGGTTTAAATCACGAATGCGCTGCATAAACTCAAGGAAAATCGCGCGGTTATTTTTGTAGTACTCATACATTGCTTCCTGATCCATGCAATAGTTGTACCCCTGCGCCATATCCCAATAAAATCTATATTTCTTGCCACCCAAATTATACGCGTGCGCGTTAATATCTAAGATCTTACACTTGATATCGTTTTCCGCTAAAAAACTTTTTAGCAAAGCCGGCCCTAACGGCGGGCACCCTACGCCCCAAAAAGGCATTTGGATCAAAACAATATCTGCTTCACGTGTTTCAGTTGATCTTTTCATAATTTTCCTCGAATATAATAAATATTAATTAGAAATATTAAACCTGAATATCTATCTTGATCTGATTAGTAATTATAGCACAGGCTATTATAGACTCAACTTATTATGCAATAATTACTTAGAGCCCTATTAATGCATTTCTACCTTCCCACTGGTGGTATGGATAGGCACATGTTTCATCCATTCCAGGGCCTCCCACCACTGCGGATTATCCTGGTACCATTGGATTGTTTTCGTAAGTCCTTCTTCCACAGTGGTTTTCGCTTCCCAGCCCAGCAAATCCTTCGCCTTTTGGGTGGTTGCCTTATGCAGGGCCACCTGCCCCGGGCGATTGCCGATATAATCAATCAGATCCTCGGGTTTGCCCAACTGTTTGAGAATAATCTTAGCCATATCCAATACACTGACGGCTTCACCGGTCCCGATATTGATAATCTCATTTTTAATCGCATCAAAATCCTTGATATGGAGCGCCGCATCAATCGCCTGGCAATGATCTTCGACATAAATCCAGTCGCGCTTGGCTCCGCCATCGCCATGAACAGTCAACTTTTCATCTTTGAGTGCGCTTGTAATAAAACGCGGTGTCATTTTTTCTAAATGCTGGCGGGCTCCGTAATTATTAAACGGACGCAAAATAACCGCCGGCAGATCATGACAAGACCAATAAGAGTAAACCAAACGATCGGCTCCGGCTTTAGCACCGGCATAAGGGGACAGTGGATTTAAAATATCTTCCTCACTGATAATCTCCCCTGCCGCCGTTCCATATACCTCAGATGTTGAAATATGAATGAAGCGTTCGATATGATCATATTTAAGCAGCGCATTCATCATTGTTTGCGTGCCGATCACGTCCGTATCAAAAAACTTGGTATTATCAAAAATCGAACGCGCCACGTGTGTTTCAGCGGCCAGATGCACAACATGCGTTGCCTTGGCCATCAGTTCATTGACAATATACGGATTGGTGACATCCCCGTACCAAAACTCAAAACGCCCTGAATCCCGGATTTCTTTGGAAATGTTTTTTTCATTACCCGCGTAGGTTAACGAATCCAAAACAATGAAATGGTATTTCTTATATTTTGTAAATAAATAATCCAATAAATTACTGCCGATAAAACCAGCCGCGCCCGTTAATAAAATCGTTTTTTTCATTTGTTTTACCTTTTTTCAATCAAGTTAGAACAGCGTTTGTATTAACAATACTACTTAGTTTAAGAAATTTATCGCTTGCGTATGCATAAGCCACCTGCAATACGCGCAAGACACCATCACTTGTTGCGACATCACCATAATCATCATTTAATTCAATAATCATCCCCGGAGATTCATTACTTGTATAACCGGCTATCTCCGCCTGCCAAATAATAATTTTCTCGTCATTATAAAAAAAGAATGCCCCGGGATAAGGAAATGACAAAGCTCTAATCAAATTCCAATTCGCTTTGGCCGGCTCATTAAAATTAAGCCGCCCATCTTCAGGCCGCCGGCGTTTTAAATAAGTTGCCTGAGTATGATCTTGTTTGATGCGCTTGTTGGTTCCATTAATAATGGCCTCTAAATTATTTAAAATAATTTTCGGATATAGAGGTGTAATTTTTTCATTCAACGTTGTTGCGGTTTCATCGGGGGCGATATCAATGCTCATCTGATCGACGATATCTCCTGCGTCAACGGCTTCATTGATATAGAACAATGTCACACCGGAGGTTTTTTCTTCATTAATAATCGCCCAATTCGTTGGAGCAAATCCGCGGTTTTTTGGCAGTAAAGAATCGTGCAAGACAAAAATCCCCTGCGCCGGAATTGCAAAACAATCGTTATTAATCAGATAACGCCAACCGACAACAAAGACAATATCAACATCACATCGTTGTAAATAGTCACTGTAATCTTCGGGTTTAATTCTGTCCGAGGTTTCGCACAGAATATTGTTTTGTTCACACAAAGCTATAATATCTTCTGTTTTATTATTCAATTCGTGCGCCTCTTGTTTAAGAACAAACGCATGTGTGACAGCACAACCATCGTCAAGCAGTGCTTTTAAAACGACCAGCCCGCGTTCCCCGGCAAGAAACAATCCGATGTTTGACTGTTTATCACTCACACCATTAATTCCTTAAATAAATTTTTGTAATTTTCCGCATACTTTTCGGGCAGTATTTTTTCCCGTGCCGCTTTAATATCAGTTTTGGCAACATCTTCTTCAAATTCAAACAAAGTCTGGTATAAGCCACGGCTGAAATCTTCCTCATCATAACAATCAACAAGATAACCTGTTTGGGGTGATGTAATAAAATCCGGGGCTACGCCTCTGTTAAACGCGATCACACGGCTGCCGCACATAATCGCTTCATTGATCACCATCGGTCCACAGTCATCTATAGAAGGACAGGCAAATATGTCACACGCCTGATAGGCCTTGACAATTTTACGGTTATCATCCAATAATCCTAAATTAATCCACGGGCAACCGATTTGATCAGCGGCGAAACCATTGGCATTGCCAAACGTCACCAAGGCAAAGTTGTCTTTCTCCTCTGCAGAAAGTCTTTGCATAAGCAGTTTAAGCGCACCGAGAAGATGCTTGCCCCCTTTGCGTGGATCGTTTAGATTAAAACATCCATATAAAATAATTTTTTTATTGAGCGGAAGCCCTAAATCTTCACGCGCTTGCGTTTTATCACCCATCATAAATTCTTTATCATTAATACCGATTAATATCTTCTCTATACGACGATTACGCGATAATAAACTTTTATGACACTGCTCATGCGACCATGATGTGGGCGCGACAAAGGTGAGCGGGATATCAGCAAACATGCTCCGTTTTTCCTCCCAATGCTTCGCAATCACATCATTTCTTAATTGAACTCCGAGCTGTGGACACTCTTCACACTTTTCTTTAAACTTTTCACAGCCAGCATTAAAATGGCAACCACCCGTGAGTGGCTCAATATCCATCGTTGTCCACACCATTGGTGTTTTAAAAACATCGTAGATCCGCCGGATAAGTCTTGCCGAAAGAAAATCCTGAACCGAATGCAAACAAATAATATCCGCGCCTTTTAGATAAGATCGCAACCGGTTAAAAGACACAGCCGGCAGATTAAAATTAATTAAAGTTTTAGGCTCGCATTTAAGCGTGTAATACTTGCGCCGCAACCTGTGGATCACCAGGTTGATATAATGCCAATGATATTTAAAGACATTTAAAACAGATTTAACCGGATGGCCTTTAACAAGCTCAACCACCTTCTCTACTTTAGATTTTTTTCTATAAACAAGCATTTGGGAATCGCAACCGCAGGCATTAAGCGCCTGGTGAAGTGTCAAAACAGCACGGCCGGCCCCATCAAAATCATTGTTTGTTAAATGGATTATTCGCATTTCACATGTACTGTATTATATTTCTCAGCATTCTTGAAAAAAGATTCATATTCCTCAGCACCGCCAGAACTATATCTTTCCGGTGGTAAAATATAATCACCGGCCGGAGCTCTTAAAAAATTATCAATAATCTCAATCGCTTCATCCGCATTAGTATAACCTTGCAAATTTTTATCAAATGTTTTTAAAGCATTTGGCCGCACCCTTTGATCACCGATGCGATATAGACCCAATGTCGGGATTTTGGAAAAAATAGATTCAAAGTAAGCCGTACTTGCTATATCACATATGACATAATCGGCTTTTACCAACCATTCCTTTAATTTTTTTTCAGAATACAGAATATTTTTTGCTTTAGAATCCTCGATAACTTGCCCCATATAATCAAATCCTTGCCCCTGATTAATCAATCCCTTCCAAACAAAATCAAACTGTGGATTGTTTTGAAAATACTGAATGAATTTTTTATGAAGACTTATGTACTCCATAGGAAAAGATTGACATAATTCTACAGGACGGCTTGGCCATAAAGCATCCATAACAGGCACAAATAAAACCATTTTATTTTTATTAGCTGTTTTTTGTTTACGCTTCTCTATAATTTCACCATAAGATTGTTGAAAGTAAGAATATGAATAAAATTTGGTCGAAACGCCAGGCCATTGCCGGGCCAAAGTTGTTTCATGTTCAGCCTCTTGATCGGTCATCGTATAATAATAATCAAAAATCTTCTCCAGAAACATAAGCCTCGATGGTGAATCAGACACATCACACCCATGGGAAAGTCCTATCTTTTTACATGTTGTTATCCTCCTCGCCGCATCCAAAGCCCCGAGCGCTTCAGGAGTATACAAAACATGTACAGCAACAGCATTTATTTTGAATTGAGTGAGGATCTGCTCAAAAACCTTGGAACTCTTAATTATCTCTGGAACATAAAATAATAAACACTTTTTTAAACGCGACATTATTAAAGGTGTAACCTGCGCTCCTGCATGATCATCAATCCAATCCAAAATTTTCGCATCAGATAATTTTTGCTCAACAGAGGCCCATTGAGGAAGATTGAGCTTTTGACCGGCATTTAAAGCGTCAACATTTTCAACAATATCACCGGTTTCCGCGTTAATCATCTTTCGTCTACTCAACCAATACACACTAATATTTTTTTTAAGAAGGCTGCGCGTCATATCCAAAATATAAGGACTTTGGGTTAAGAATAATACACGCCCATCAAAATCTGAATTTTGTTTAGAAGCCGCATTGGTTTTTAATTGAAAATTTTGGAAAAACTCTGAAAAAGAAAATTTAAACGGAAGAGGTTTTAAAATTTTGTTAATACTCTCTTTAAATAAAACAAATTTTGATCTGTAGCCGTGAGCGTTATTTACTATTTTATTTATGACTTGGACTCTTTCAAATTCAATACCCAACTGCTTGGCCACGACGCCACAAACTCTCGAATATGTACTCTCCGCTCCTCGAAAGGCTAAAAAACAATCAAATTCATCATTTGCATACTTTTGACTACAAAAAATAATACGTGTGGGATTTGCCGTATTACAAAATTTTTTTAAAATTTTTGTCGTTAAAATAATATTATCAACCAAATATTTAAGATGATGAAAATACAGCGAGGCCACGTTCATTTCCAAACGCTTGGCTTCATCAAAAATATCTTGCACAACATAATCGAAATCACTTAACCATTTTAACTGTTCAGATAAATACGCCTTTGTGTCACCACGCATTTCTCCTGAAGAGTAGTAATCTTCTAAAGCCTCAAAATCAATTCCACATTGCTCTAAACAATAGTAAACCTGCTGATTTAGAGCGACAACCTTAAAAGAGCTCTTATCTTCCGGAAAAACAATGTCTTTTGAAAAATCTTCTATTAAATAATAAATCATTACCGAAACTTATATGATGTGCATCTATTGAATTAATATTTATACTCTAATAAAGCACTCCTGAGCATTCTGTTCGTATTGATCCACAAGCCGCTTCACAATATTTTTACCTTCCTCAGATGCTAAGCTGCTAATCACATCCCATTTTTTCTTCCTGTCCGCTTCATCGATGACACGCGGACATTTTTCCCGTTTCATAATACTCAAAGTATCTTTTGAAAATTTTGTGCCAATCACATCGGAGCAATGACCCAAAACCTTCTCTGTATCTTCAGCTAATTGTTCAAATATGATTGTCGTAATTTGGTTTTTATGACTTTTATCCAACGCATCATACGCTTTGTTATGCTGATCATCGATATAATCAATCATAAAGATAATACGATCCATCGGTTCTAAACTCATAAACTTTTCAGCCCATGGAAGCGCATAATAGGGCACTACCCCCCATTCGGTTTGTATCGTTGTTGCCCCCATACGAGGGCTTTCATAAACATCCTCTCCATAGTTTTTTGTATGCCAAGAATATATAATGTCAACAGGGTGGCGAATGATATTAAACATTTTTACTTTAGGAAAGGCTTTAAAATACGTTTGATTTTGCCATACGCCATTATGAATCATATAAACATTTATAGGATTAACATTTTTAATCCGTTCATACACCTCCACCCCTTCTTTGGTATATAATCGACGGACATACTCCTGAGGATCTCTATAGCTCCAGGCTCCTGTATAATCTCCGGGACGAAAATTAACATTGCGCCCTAAAAAACTATCATAAAGCGCTAAATTAACATGATACCGAGCAAGATATGCCGCTGACTCATGATCCATATACCCGATCGTACTCAGTATGGCCACCTGCTCTAGAATTGCACTGTGCACAATGTTTTCTGCACGCTCTAAACTACATATTAATGGGCACAGAAGTGTTTTTCCTGATCTAGTAAAGCCGGTGACAAAAACTAAATTATCGGAGACAATAGATTTAAATAATTTTTGTGAATTCACATATATTCCTTCCACATGCCCTCTTTATTTCTGTAATACTCCTTTTTGAGATAAAAATGCTTTAATTTTTTGAAGACTATCTTCAACAGACTCCTTATAAGGATGCACTATAACATCAGGAGTTCTAGGCCTCTCATATGGCAAATCCACACCTAATAGTTGTGGGTTATCTTTCGGCATAGTTGTAGCGTAAACTTTTTTAGGATCATTGTTAATGCAATCAGCAATATCCGCATCTAAAAATATTTGTATATAATTTTCCCATTTCCGTCTTAAAAAATCTCTGACAATATATTGTCCGGCAATATTAGCCACAATGACATCTATTCCGTTTTTTGCAAGCAAGCTTGCAGCAAATGCAATATTTTTTGTTACGGCGAAACGTTCTTCTAAACCATATCCAAATTTCTGCTCATAAAAATCTCTTACAGTATCTCCATCAATTAATTCTACAGGATGGCGGTCGCACTGCTGAAGTTCCTTTTTTAAAGCTAAACCTAATGTGGTCTTACCAGAACCTGATACGCCTGTTAACAAAATAATAAAACCAGAACGCTCTTTAACTTTTAACATAATTGTTTAATCTTTTTTCTGAGCACACACAATAGCTGTTTTTGCTAAACAGCACAAAAATCCGAGAAAGGATACCTTAGTAATTTTGTTAAAAAACCCGTCAACATTGCGGTTCAACGTAAAATTATTTACCTTTTCAGAAATACAATAGTAAGCACCATCGCATGACACCATTTGAAACAATGCATTTTTTAAAACTTTCCTTAATCTCATATAAGAATAAAGTCTCTTTTTAAGCGTATAAGATTTTTTCGTAATTCCTTTTGTCATAAACGGCAAGTTAAAAAAAGAAGTATTACGAAAACGTCCGAATATAATGCCCAATCTAGAATCACATAAAATTGATTTAAACGCCGGAAATAGCTCGTTTTCTTCATAACAAATAAAATAAACACCCGAACGTATAAACTCTCTAAAAGAATTAAATGCCAGCCCCATCCCGCTACAATTACGCTGGGCTAATAGAATACGGCCTCCCTTTTTTAAAACACGTCGAGCTTCTGTCAGGCAAAAATTAATATCATAAACATACTGTAAAACACCTACCGCTATGACCACATCAAATGATTCATCTTCATAAGGCAACCTTTCATCTAAGTTTCCACATCGGAAATCAAATAAATCTTCTGAAACAACATTTTTGCAACGCTGTTTTGCACACACAAGTAACTTTTCACTAACATCAAGTCCAGAGACTTTATATCCCAGCTCACATAATTTAGCAGCAGTATGCCCTGCCCCACAGCCGAGTTCAAGTACACGCGAACCTTGAGGAAGGTTAAACTTTTGTACATGATTAATAACTTTTTGTTGGCGTGAATTAACATAATAAGCAACATGTTGATCGGAAGAATCATAATGCTTATCCCACGCCAAAATATTTTCGGTATTCCACCACCCTTTCACATTTTCCATTTGAACATCTCGATCAATTGCCATTCTAACCCCTTCATCTTAAGTATAATTTTGTTTACCCTTTCCCGGAAAAATTTTTAATTTTAATAATCTAGGTACATGTAAAATGCGGACAAAAAATGCATAAACATAAGCTGCAATGGCTGTAAAACGTGGAGGAGCAATCATCGCCCGACGGGTTCCTGTATTCATAAGCGTTAAATAGAGTGTTATTTTCTCAACATCATCAAAATATTTTTTTTGATAATCATAATCAAAAAAAAATTTTTTATCTAATTGCGTCAAATCCAGCACAACATCCTTTGTAGATTCAATCAATTCAATCAGCGCTTTGGTTTCTTTCTTAATCAAATCAATTTCATCATCCCGCAGCCACTTATTATATGATTGAAGGAGTCCTTTATTAACGCCCTGTTGTTTACCAGAATGGGAATTACCATGCCAATCAACGCCGCCTATTGTCGGATTAATTAAAGTGTCATCATAATCAATACCGACGCATTTAGATAACATCTGCATAGATTCAACAACATTTTTAACCAGGTAGTCATAACTCAAAACAATAAACCTTTGATCACACCCGTATTTTTCCTGCAATAATACTAACCGGGTAACCGCCACCTTCCACGCGCGGATTAACGCCTTTAAATCATAATTGTTAAAACTCTTGATAAAATTATTAGGAAAAGGCGGATAGGAAAACCTCCGTGATCCATAATACCGTTTAACCAGTCGTGATTTTTCAGAAGCAATAAGGCCGAGTGGATTTCTGAGCGAATGCATAAAAACCGAACCGGAAAATTCTTGAAAAAAATCTTCAATATTGGTCAAATAAAGCCCCGCACTGGCATGCATCACCACATACCCGGCCTCTTTACCGTGGGCCCCATTATCCCATGCCTCAAAATAGGCCTTATGCCGCGCGTCATAATACCCGGCGACAGAACCGGCATCTTTGGCATAATCAACAACGAGATCTTTAAATTGATCAAAACTAAAATCGGTTTTAACCGCACCGTAATATTGCTTCTCTAAATAATTTTGCCTTACCCCGATTTTATCACCCTGTTCTTTACCATATTTTAAAATGACATCCGGTTTTTCTTCAGGGATACCTAATAATGAAAATAACGATTCCTGATTAAAATCATCCCGTTTAGGAACCGTCATGGGTATTCCCAAATGATTTTCAAAACGCTTATAAAATTTATCAGAAAAAGGAAACCCTACTTCCACAGGATAACTGGCTATTTGTGGATGCCCATCAAATAAACGTGCTAACAAAGATCCGCCGCTCCTTTGCACACCCCCGATAAAAATGGTCTTATACATGATTATTCCCATCTCCAATCATGTATCCAGGGCGAATCACCAACAGCCACCAACTGTTGTTGATATAACTGCAAATCATTGACATTATCTGCTTCACACCAACGGCCATCAACACCGACCGTCTCAATCCTTCCCTGAACCATCAAAACTTTATTTAATAATGCCGTCATATCTAATTTATCTAAATCCTCTGAAGACATTGTTTGAGTTATAGCATCAACACCCGCCCAACCTGCGGGAGTGAATTTTAGCAGTCCCATGTATTGGCCTTGAATATCGTCAACCGAACGCGGAGTCTGGCCAATTTCCGTCAACAGTCCATCATCATCAACCTTGAACGTTTCCGCATCAGACAAAGGATCTTCAAAACGTAAACGCCACAACTTTTCCCATAAGCGGTCGTAGCTAATAACGATATCCCCCTTTGCCTGTTTAATACTTTCAATAATTTTAGGGTGATAAACTATATCCGCGTAGGAAACAATGCAGTCTTCATTCATTAAATAAGAACCGGCGCAAAACAAAGATTGCACCATATTAGTCTGTTCCCATCTTTCGTTAACCAAAACCTCACAACCGCTGTCAACTAACATATCTTTACGGTATCCGCCAACGACAACCACGTCATCCAACCCGGCATCCTTTAACGCGCTTATTTGCCAAGACAATAAACTTCGATCAACAAGCTTGGCTAAACACTTGGGCTTGTCTGCTGTTTCATCCCCCATCCGGGATCCCCGTCCCGCCGCTAAAATAATGGCCTTCATGAGCAACTCATCTTTTCTTTAAAAATTTTGTGGAATAACCGCTGATCACAGGTTTGAAAAGGGTTATTGCGTTCCGGATGCCACATCGTCGCAAAGATTGGTAATCCCTTTACACCCATGGCCTCAACAATTTCATCTGAAGTTTGTGCCACAACATCCAACTGCTTATCGACATCAGATGCTTTAAAACCAAAATGATGGTAGGAGTTCACCCTTATACTTTCAGATTCAAAACATGATTGAAAAGCACCGGGCGTTATATCAACCTCGTGTTCTTTGGCGACATGCACATCCGCGTCACATTGGCTTAACTTTCCGCCAAAATAAACATGTAAGAGCTGCAAACCTCGGCAAATACCATATAAAGGCAACTTATTTTCAATGGCGAACTTCAATAATGTTTTCTCTGTTGCGTCACGTACTGGAGAATCTCCCACGCTATCTCCACCGGTTAAAATGAACCCGTTTAACGCGTGTGCATTCACATAATCAAGAACCGGCTCTCCAAGATTAGGAATTAAAACCCACTTTTCCCCCTCTAATAAAAAATCAAGGCACGCGTACCAATCCCGCGCTAAAGCATCTCTTGGTTCGTTATATCCCTCCGCGTTAGATGTTCTTAGCGTAACGCCTATACGTAATTCTTTATTCATAAAGCGGATTTAATGCCTTTGCCCCACAATTAAGTTCAACGGTTCCTGATTTAACTAATCTCTCAAAGGTGCCTTCTCCGCATCCAATAGCCGCCAATAATCCAAATTCCGCGCAACGGATTGCCATATGGGAATTAGCCCCGCCATATTTGGTTATTACACCCGCAATATCTTTTGTAAAAATCCAATCAAATCCAGGATCCGCGTTTTCGATACAAACAATTTTACCCGTCATATCCGCATTGGCTTTGGTCGCTGAATCAACAAAAATAACCGGCGCGACTATTGATAATGTACCGATAAAATTGGGCGCGCTGCGATGCAGAGGCAAAACATACATATCTTTTATATCGCGCAAAATATAACAAAATTTAATTTCCTTGGATAACTTAAATTTACTCTTTGCCTGCTTTATTTCCTTTTTAAAATAAGATTTTTGATCCTCATGTTTGATCGATACAGGACTATTTAATATCGATTCAATTGTCAAATGTGAAATATCTTCCCGTGACAATCCTATTTGGCCTCCCCACACAGCTAAAGACTCAAGAATATCTGAAATATTTTTGGTAAATACAAACTTCCCGTATTCACGCCCCACAATAGACAAACGCATATACTCCAATAAATCGTCTACTGAGAAATGACCGAAATCAGATTCTTTGAGTAAATTTTCTATAGATACACGTTCTTGAGATGTCAGCAAAAACTCATCTGTTATGACATGCGCGTGCAAACCATTAGAATGATTAAATAATTGATCCCGGTCAGAGTAACATAACGATGTAATATCATATGTTCCGGGCCGCAAGTGTCCGTAACGCTTCAGAAAGGATTCCTGTGATTTTATCTCTTTACTAACAGCTTCGATGTCCATAGCCATTTCAGAAGCAACCGTTACAATCGAACGTTTAAATAATTTCATGCGCTCAGCGGTGATCGCCCCTCTTTTGACCATTGATCTTAGAAGTGACTCGACAATAAAAGCGTGCCTTGCGATGATCGAAAATGGGAACGTACCTAACTCTTTGCATTCATCAATCAAATGTTGAATATGTCCCAATGTTTCCCGTTGCACCTCTTTGTTTTGATCACGTCTGTTTTGACGCTTGGCCAAATCGTCAATAGAAGTCAGCGCCATACGCAAGGAAGAAGTTTCCGCTAAATTCAAACATTGTTTGGTTAACTTGGATAATGCTGTTTTAAATTCCTGATATTCCTGTTTTGTAAAAATATCACCGTATCGCTCATGAAAAGTTTCTTCAAATGAAAAATCAACACACGTTTGCATAACATCAAACTCTACTTTATCGTGCAGCTCGGGATGTTCGCGTAAGCGGTCTAACCACGCATTAACCATTTTTTCCGCCAAGCCACCAGTAAGGCCCTCTGGCAATAATGAATTAAAACTATTTCTCACATCGATATAGGGCCGCCCCATTATTCCGGTCATTAACTCTACATCGGGCAGTGTAGAATACTTCATTTCCTGACGGGCTAACCGCCATACTGTCTGGGTAATTAATTTACGGTACAACGAAAAGGCTAACGGTTTAGGGGTGACACCTATCATCTCTGCCGGATTCCAGTCAGACATGGTTGTTAAAATACTTTTTTCTCCAAAAATATTGTCACGTCTTTGGACATATGATTCAATTGTCCTGGTAACATCTGGTAAATTTTCCAAAACCCGCTTTTTAATTCCCTTTTCCCAGGCAGTAGTCAAACAAATCGGCCGTACTTGAAATAAATACGGTATTTCATTATGTGTGAGTCCAAACTCAATATCTAAGGCGGATTGCTCAGATAATAATTTAACTTCTTCAACCAAATCCAAAACACTTTTGATTCGTTTAGACTGGATATACTCCTTCTGGTATTGGTGGTTTATTAAAACTGTTTTATGAACACCCGTTCCTCCCGTGACAGAATCCGTTCTCCCTGAAAAATCGTCATAATTGATCACATAGTACGGCGCTCCGTCCTCGAGGTTATACGTCATAACAACACCACTGACCGCAACATCACTAATCATCGGCTGCACCAAAACCTGGTCATCCCCGTGTTCCTGATAGGAAGAAATAACCTTATCAATGGCCTTTGTAATGTCTGTTTTACTTTGCACATCAATATGTAGACAACTATGAAAAGCCCCGGCCATAGACTGCTCATGCGTATCTTCACATTGCGCACTGCTGCGTACAATTAGCTCTTTAAAGGAAATAAATTCTTTCTGAATTTGATTTAAAACCGCCTCTGATTGCGAACGCCATTGGGCGACAGTAAAATAATATAGCGGCGCAACCTGTCCTGTCTTAAGTAATGGCGCGATCCGCTCAAGCGTCTCAGCCTTTGTTCCGAATTTAAATTTTGATTTAGTGATTGAGCCCATTTTAAATTACTTTAAGATTTGCGCACTTTCTTCAATTAAACTCCATGTGAGTGGACAACCTCTTTGAATAGACTGCGTTGCCTTTTTTCCTAAAATATCTTTTAAATATTTTGGCGGTAATCCGTGACCGGGACGAATAGAACGCACATTCTCAGCATTAAACTCTTCGCCTTCCGCTATATCTTTGACGGCAAAAAGAGACCTGGAAAATACCCTGGATTTTTCACCCTCTTCGGTTAACCGAAACTCTTCTTCTCCCAGGCTTTTTTCAACCTCCCGCACCAATTTAACCATTTCTTTAAATTCCTCTGGCTGCATGGAAAAAGCAGAATCCGGCCCTCCCATGCTTCTATCCAAAATAAAATGCTTTTCAATAATACAGGCTCCAAGAGCCACAGCACCGGCGGCCACAGATGAAGTGAGTGTATGATCGGACAATCCAATCTCCACGCCTAATCTTGATTGCAATGCTTTAATCGCATTAATATTCATCTCTTCCAACGGTGCCGGATACGTCGATGTACACTTAAGAACCGCAACCTGCTTATTGCCTACTTTGTAACAAGCCGCTAATGCCTCCTCCAAGTCTTCCCAAGTAGCCACACCAGACGACATTATGATAGGCTTACCTTTTGAGGCCGTATACTCAATCAACGGAATATCATTGATTTCACATGAAGCAATTTTATATGCCGGTACTCCGGCTGACTCCAAAAAATCAACAGAAGAATTATCAAATACCGAGGAAAACCCGATCACACCGCAATCTTTCGCATACTCAATTAACTCTTTTTGCCACTCCCAGGGAGTATAGGCTTCCTTATATAAATCATATAATGTGCGGCCATCCCAAAGCGTACCGTGATTGAGTTTAAAATAATCGGTATCCGCGTCTATTGTGATGGTATCAGGCGTATACGTTTGCAATTTAACCGCATCAGCACCGCTATCCGCCATTGCCTTAATCGTCTTCTTAGCCAACTCTTTGTCATGCAAATGATTAGCCGATAATTCAGCAATAATAAAAGCCGGATACCCCGCTCCAACACTTCTACCTTCTATGTCAAAACTCATTTAATTGTCCTTTAAAATAATTGGTAGAATTTTATCCAAAGCGTTAACAACGTAATCCGCCGGCACAGGATTTGCCTGGCTTTCCGGATAAAACATTCTCTGTCCATTTTGTTCTAATTGAATACTCATCATTCCCATTACTTTTGGTGCATGAAAATCTTTATAAGGGTTATCGCCGACATATGCGGCCACTTCAGCATCTATATCAAATTCATTTAAAATTTGCTCATAAGGCACCTGCGAAGGCTTGGCATTCTCTCCTTCTAATTCATCGGTATATACAATACTTTGCATGTGATCTTCTAAACCCAATACCTTTACTTTATTGCGCTGGACGCTCGCCATTCCGTCAGTAATCAACCCTATCATGCAACTCTTGTTATGCAATTCAGATAAAATTTCTTCGACGCCATCAAATAAATTGATATTTGGCAAATGTGTTCTATAGGCAGTTACCATCTTTTTTACAAAACGCTCTTGATCCAAATCATGTTGAGCGCATAACACATTAAATACCTTGCCGCGGCCGTTTTGCTCTACAATAGAAACCAATTGATCAAATATGCGTTTGTCATCCAATCCACATTCTTTTGTTACAAATTTAGCAACAGCCCGAAAACCGCTTAAAACATAATCGTATTCGCGATACAATGTGTCGTCTAAATCAAATATAACAGCCTTCACAAAACAGCACCCTCTACGACGGAATCACCTTCTATAAAAAAATCATCTGTATAACGCAGCATCACAACATCTTCTTTATATTGTGATAGATGACCATCAAGTTTTTGACCGGATAATAACTTAATTAAAAACCGGGGCGTATTAACTCCTGCGGCAAATCCTAAAGACGCGCCACCGCCAAAACGCGGATTAATTTCTAAAATTTGGATTACTTCACCAACTTTAATACATTGAAATGTCGTATGCCCTATCAAACCTAACCGCCCGGCTAAGGCAGTCACCTCACTGACCATTTTTTCGTCCTTAACCGTCCGCCCTTTATAAGACTCCCCACTGACAACTTCGATACGCTCTCTTGGAACAGCAGAAACAACACGCCCTTCAAAATCCGCAAATACATCGATGGTATATTCCGTCCCCTCGATAAACTCCTGGATAACGGCATCGTCTATGTAGCTTGTAAAAAAATCGAGTTCTTTTTCATTGTTTACCTTAAAAATATTTTCCGATCCGCTACCAAATCTGGATTTAACAATATAGGGAAATTTTAAATCCACCCCCTGAAGGTCTTTAGATAAATATGTTACCGGAGCATTAAAGCCATTTTCTTTTAAGAAATGAAAAAATAAATGCTTATCATTACAAATATTAACGGCCTCCGGCGGGGAAACCATTACCTGAATATTCTCTTTTTCAAACAGGGATTTATTTTCAGAGAATATGATCAATTCAGCGTCACGCGTCGGCACAATAAGACTGATCTTTTCTTTTTTGCATATATCCAAAATGACCGGCAAAAAATCCTTATCGGATGAGCGCGGAACGAGATAATAACGGTCACCGGCAATAAACCCGGCACTCAATGGATCAATATCGACCGTGATTACTGACCCGGTGTTTTTTTCTTGTTGTAATGCTCCTAAAAAAGCCTTAACCAGCCATACCTTACGCGAAACACTCGTAATTAATACATTGACATCCATTATTGTTCCTGCTCTTGTTGCAACATCTCTTTCACTCTATTTTTCGTGCGCACCCAATCTTCTTCTAAGAAATCATGGACAAATGAATCACAAAACGCGCCATTAATCACCACATGATCTTTCATAACGCCTCCCTGCTTCATTCCAAACTCTTCCATCACACTTAAAGTAAAATGACGTATAGCATATGTTTCACTGTGCAGCTTATGCAGTTTAAGCTCTTCAAATAAATACGTGCACATCATATAAAGAACACTGAGAAAATCTATTCGATAAACAGGCCGGTCCTGCCTCCTCTTGGGAGAAACCAGAAACGACAACTCTGCCCGTTTATGGTCATAATCTATATTGGTTAAACCACAGTAACCGATAAATTCATCATTGTGATCCAGTAAAGAAAATATAACCTGATTCTGATCTTCCTGTATCTTTTTAAACCACCTGTCCTGATCTTCATCGGTCAGTGGTTGTTTTTGACGAAGAACATCGATTTGCGCGTTCCGCCATTCTTTGAGAGTAGACAAATACTCCCTTTTCATTGATGAAAGACTTCGTCCACAAATAGAATCTATTTTGCTTTCAACCAGCATAGATTTAAAAAGTTTTGAATGTGTAAAATTAACAATTAGGCCGCTATTTCTGCCGTGTTCGCAATTGTCTGCTGTTGTAGTTTATCTAAATAATATTGTGCCAAAAAGAAATCATCCCAATTATCAATTTCAATTGAAAAATAATCATCTTTTTGTATGGTGGGCAAGACCTTCTCACCTAAAAAGACATGAGCTCTTCTAATCCCTCTTGTATCATAGAGATTTTGGGCTAGCACTGCTGCAACCGAACCATCCAACATATACCTGTCGGGAAATTCTTGTCGCCTAATAGCTTTAACATCTTTGACAAGAGGTTGTAAAAATCCTTGTTCATCAACCACTTTCATTAACTCAGGAGCTTGTGTAACGGGATGGCAAGTAACAGACGCGTGCGCGTCGGAGTGGACGAGCTTTTCCACCACTTCATCAATCAATCCGTCTGCTCTAAAAGGAACATTCGCCTGCATCAAAACGACAATGTCCGTTTCATAATTTTCTTCCTTCTTTAAAGTCTCAACAACATGAAGCAAGGCCTCCTCAATAGGCGAATCATCTAAAGCCAACTCACTTGGGCGCATAATGATTTCAACATCATAGTGTTGACGCACGACATCCGCAATTTCTTCACTGTCGGTTGAAACAATAACTTTGTCTAAAGTTTTTGCTTTTTGTGCCGCTTCAATGGTATGTCCAATAACAGGCTTGCCACCTAAATCTAAGATGTTTTTTGATTTAACTCCCTTAGACCCACCACGCGCAGGTATAACACCAATAATATTCATGCTTTCCTCTCTCTATAAATTCGCTGTAGATGCCCCCCGCACAGCTGTTTCTTTATCTTTTCTTCCCGGATGCCGTTTTGTGTTTTGAGCGCCCAACTCATTTATCGCCCACCATGAAAGCTCAACAATCTCTTCATCAGGCAGATCGCTAAAGTTCGTCCTAACGGCGTCGCCTTGTTCGCCTAAACGTAGGAAATATTGTTCAACCATATCATCATCCGCCGGGGCCACAACGCCGGTGACCGCTTTGGTAATAAGTCCCTTTTCCATGGCCAAGTCCCAGAAACTTGTGCCAGGGTATGCTGTTACAAAAAAGAACACTTCAGGCTTAAGCCCGATTTCTTTACACACCTCAACCGTTTCGGCAACTGTCTGGCGTGTTTCGCCTGGAGAACCAATCATAAAGGAACAGTCCGCATACCCGAGAACCCTTTGTGTCTCCCGCACAGCAATTTTGATTTTTTCCTGTGTTTGCCCGGATTTATCAATGCTTTTTAAAATGGTTGGACTTGCCGTTTCAACACCATAACCTGCCTGACGCATTCCTACCTCACGCCCTAATTCCAGAATATTAGGCCGGCCCTGCTTTTTCGCACGGACGACATCATCCGCAATAATATTGGTCCTGCACGCGCCTCCCCAAGTCACATCAAGCCCTGTTTTTTTACGTTGATTCTTAAGGGCCTCACAAAATTCCATAGCCCAACGATAATCTGTAAAAAGAAGATCATCTAAGAAATGCATATACCCTGCATCGTATCTGTCATGCAGATATTGCATTTCATCAACAATTTCCTGAGGAGATCTTAAACGATACGTTTTACCCAAGTAAGAGGCATAGCAATAATCACATGCCTTTGCCGCATACGGACAACCACGTGAAGCCAAAAGCTCCACCGAGTAGGTATCACACGTACTCTTTCCGTCACTCCACTTATTTTCCCAGTTTAAATGACCAAGAGGATTCTGTTTATAAATTTCATCAATAGCAAAACGTGAACGAAGCGGCCACGGCAGTGTATCAAGACCATCCCATCTTGTCTTAAAACCGGTACGCTCGCCATTATTTCTAATTTCCCACTCACCTTTTTTTATTTCATGTTTATAGACAACGCCGGCACATCCTTCCAGTGAAACACCTTCTTCTAAGCGATGCAAAAGTTCTGATGTTGTCATCTCTCCTTCTTTATTAACGGCGATATCAATGGGAAGCATTTTGACCATAAATTCCGGCATACAGGAAGAAATACCCCCACCAAGAACAATGGGTATTTCTGGAAATACTTTCTTACAGTAGGTAGTAATCTGTTTAATGCGGGCGTACTGCGGTATAATCCCACCAATCATGATCACATCAGGATGATAATGATTAAATTTTTCATCAATTTTCGCCTCAACCCACTTTGACATCTCCTCCGGGGTTTTATCCATAGGCTCCTTACGCAAAGCATTCAAATCCAGTGTTTCGACATAGTGACCATCCATAGCCGCTACGGAACAGACATAAGCCTGGCCTAAAGGAAATATATTGGGGTAGGACCACTCACGGATCGGCGCATTGATCATAAGGACCTTAAGTCCTTTATTCCGTAGAGGAAAGAGACCCTCAGAATCATCTGTTGTAATCCGCGGAGCTTCAGGGAACTCATTCCCGCCTAAGGCATTAAACCGCTGGTAAAAGCGCTCCGGCGCCTTAGGCACATTGATATTAACGAACGCGTCATTTTCTTTGGTTTTTGTAGTCATTTTGTCCCCCTTTTGCGGGTCTTTAATATGGCAATATTATTACAACTTATTGGCAAATATACCAGTTTTTTCTTTAAAAAAAATTGACGTTCAATATTTGAACATTTTAAAAAATTGATCATGATTATTGTTCAATTTATGAACACGATCTACTGTCTAATTTTAAAAATACACCTACTTTTTTAAACAACCACCGCAATAACAGCATCGATAACGCGTTTAATTTCTTCTGCTTTCATAGAAGGAAACAATGGAATGGTGAGCGCCGTATCATAATATTTTTCTGCTTCTGGGAAATCACCGCGCTTAAACCCGAACTTGTTTTGATAGTATGGCAATAAATGCAATGGAATATAATGCACATGGACACCTATTTGCATTGCCCTGAGCTCTTCAAAGATTTCCCGGCGTGTCTTTTGTACTTTATCAAGATCAATTCTCAACATATACAGATGCCAGGCGCTTTGACGGTCAGCCTCCTGAAACGGCGTGATTAAAGCTTCAACCGGACTAAACGCTTCATTATATTGTTCGATAATTTCACGACGGCATTCATTAAACTTATCAAGTTTTCTTAGCTGGCTTAATCCCAGCGAACACTGAATATCGGTAATACGATAATTATAGCCAAGTTCTTGCATCTCATAATACCAGGGCGCACGATTAGCAAACCGCTTACCGCGATTAAAGGCGTTCTCATTATCAAAGGCCTGCTCTTCTAAAGTCATCGCATCATTGGCATTGGTGATGCCATGCGTGCGAAACAGCTTTAGCTTTTCATACAATGCTTCATCATTGGTTACAATCATACCGCCTTCCCCCATCGCGACATGCTTAACCGGATGAAACGAAAAAATGGTCATATCAGCTAAAGACCCTACCGGTTTTCCCTTATAAGTAGCGCCGATGGCATGCGCGCCATCTTCAATCACAATCAAATTATGCTTCTTGGCAATAGCATTGATCTCATCCATATCACATGGCTGACCGGTGAAATCGACTGGAATGATCGCTTTCGTTTTTTCAGTAATAACCGCCTCTAACTTTTGAGGATCCATACAATAGGTATCCGGACGGATATCACAGAACTTAACATCAGCCCCGAGAAACAACGCGCAATTACCACTCGCCGCAAACGTAATAGGAGCGGTGATGATCTCATCGCCTGCTTTCACACCGGCGGCGTAACACGCGCAATGAAGCGCCGCCGTTCCGGTAGCAACGGCAACAGCGTATTTGGCTCCAACCTTTTCGGCCACTGCCTTTTCAAACTCGGCAATTTTAGGACCCTGCGTTAACCAGTTACTTTTAAGTGTTTCGATGACAGCATTAATGTCGTCGTCATCGATCGTCTGTTTGCCGTAAGGAATAAAATCAGTGCTCATAAAATTTTCCTATGAATATTTAAGCGCCTGCAGGGCGCGCACATTACTGAAATGAAGTGAATCCAAGTCCTCTGTGCTTTTGTTTTCAAATAACTCTTTAAATTCCTGAAGCGCTTCCACAACACTGTGTTTAGCCTTAAACCCAACTACTCTTTCTAACTTTTCGAAACTCACCCGGTAATTGCGGGGATCGATCAGGTCACTGTTTCTGATAATTTCCGTTGCGGGAAACACTTGCTTAGTTAGCTCGGCCAGATCATTAATTGTGTGATTCTGCGCGTCGCCGCCGACATTAAAAGTTTGCGCGCGCACATCATCGATCGGCGCGTTTAAAACCGCGTTAATCGCCCCGGCAACATCCTTCACATGCACATTGGGTCGCCATTGATTGCCCCCGCCATGCACCTCAATTTTTTTATTTTGATAAGCATTCTTCGCAAAAATATTAACCACTAAATCAAACCGTGGACGATAAGACGGCCCGAACACAGTTGCCAAACGTAAAATCGTCGGGGCAAAAAGCGGATTCGGCAGATTACATACCGAAAGGATTGACTCTTCCACAAGCGATTTAATACGCGCATAAAGAGAAACCGGATTTAAAGCAGACTCTTCGGTTAAAAATTCATCCGGATTTTCGCTCGCGCCATAAACACTGCACGACGACATATAAACAAACCGGTTAATATTTAAATGTGAGCATAAATGCGCCATGGATGTCACGGCCAGATAGTTGGTCTTAAGCGCTGCCTGCGGGGCCTCCGCACAGGCTGGATCCCCAACGAGCTCGGCCAAATAAACAACAGCATCGACCCCATCAACCGCGCGGACAATATCATCAATATTAGCCGCGTCACCTTCCATCAGCTCAAACCGGTTATTATCAATCCCTTTGAGTGAGTCACCATAATAAATAAATTTATCCAGCACACGCACCGACCAACCGTCATTAAGTAAGACACGCGCCAGCGTTGAACCAATGTAACCACCTCCACCGACAATCAAGACCGTACGATGATTAGTTGCCATCGGTTCTTGATCTTTAGAAACATAAACAGTCAATGAATCGAGATTAATGAGCCCGACAACTTTCTTATCTTTTCTCACAACAGGAGCCATAGCATAACGGAAATAAATATCTCCATAAGCCGCTTTCATGTCCTCCAAGACCTGATTGACATCTTCTGTTTTTTTCAACTGCTCCTCTTCAATCAAAATCGGTTCATCATTCATAACACGCTTAAGCGTCGTACTTACCGGATGGCCTTGCAAAATAGCTCTGCGTAAATCCCCTGGAGAGGCCACACCCACCAAACAACCTTGATCATCCACAACGGTGACAATCATCCAATGTTTACCCTCAATATTCTTGAGCGCATCAAAAATAGTATCCGTTTGACGCAGCTCAATAGGAGGAATTAAGTTTAATTGACCGTTTTTCTTCATAAAAAACTCCCTTATCTTTCCTCAACACTCCATGGATCCCAGTAATAGGCATCAAAACGGTAGTCATCATCCAGACTTTCCTCGAGTGATGAAGTTGAAAAAAACATGATTTTTGTATCAGATTGTAATGTCTTAAACCCGTTAGCATACCCTGCCGGTATTTTTAAAACTCCGGGTTTTTTTTCAGTAAGAACAAAACGTGCCACCTCTAAATCTTTCCCCGGATTATCCCAATTATCAATTTTGACTGCCGCCACAATCGCTGCACCTGAAACAACATATACATATTTCATTTCATTTTTATGCCCATGCCAGGCACGGATAAATTCCGCTCTATGATTGCTGACCGTATAAAACCGGCGGATCGTGCGTAAATCAAAGTCATTGCAAAATTGAATCTGACCGCGGTCATCAACAGCTAATCCTCCCGCAATTAGTTCTACTTGATCACTCATTAATACATCCTTTCTAAAATTTGCTTACGATGCAATATGTGCCCTTAATTTATTGGCAACAGGAACTTCCTTTTCATGTATCCCTAAAACACCGTCTCCCATCGCGAGCTCAATTTTGCGTACAGCCCCAACCAACCGGCGAAATCCTTCCGGCTCAACCGAAGCAGACTGATCAGAGCCATACATCGACCGTGAAAGCGTAATGTGCCGTTCAAGCGAGGTAATCCCCATAGCCGCCGCCGCATAAGATACAGCCAGTCCAACTTCATGCCCGCTGTAGCCAACAGCGCAGTCATATCTTTGACGCAATGTGTTGATGCAATTTAAATTCGCGTCCGTATCTTCCATCGGATAGGTCGACATGCAGTGCATAAGTTCATAAGGACACTTGGCATCCTGGAAAATCTCCACCGCCGCATCGATCATAGCCACATCTGTCATGCCTGTGGAAATAAAGGTATGTCTTCCTTCGGAGGCCACCTCTTTAAGGAAGTTTTTATCGACAATCATCGCCGAGGCAATCTTGTTATACTTGCAATTATATTGAGCCAAAAACTTTTGGCTTTCTATATCCCAGGCGGACGCGAACCAATCAATTCCCTTTTCTTTACAATACCGGTCGACTTCATCATATTCGGCCTTGCCAAACTCGAGCCCTTCTTTTTGTTCGCGCTGCGTTGTCCCCCAAGGGCTTTCCCGGGGAGAATCAAGCATCTCTTTGGTGTAGACAAGGTCAATGGTCCTTTTTTGAAACTTAACCGCATCAGCTCCGGCATCTTTGGCCACATCGATCAGCTTCTTTGCGGTTTCAATATCACCATTATGATTAATCCCTATTTCTGCAATGACATAAATGGACATAACATCTCCTAGTTCTTTTTGATTAATAAATTGTCATATAGTTTACGGATAACCCCATCCCCGCCATTTTGGGGAACAATCACTTGCGCTATATCCAAAATTGTTTGGCTAGCATCTTGCGGCGCAACAGGATAACCGACAGCTTTCATCACTTCAAGATCATTAATGTCGTTACCGACATACAAAACATCATTAAGATCAACACCGCGTTCTTGGCAATATTTTGTAAGAACGCTTAATTTGTCTTCAACACCGTGAATCACATCAATGGCCAGCTTATTGGCACGGACCTTTACAACCGCATTGGTTTCTGTCGAAATGATGACTTGGGGTTTGTCCATCTTCTTAATCAGTGAAATCGCCAGTCCGTCACCACGATGACAAAAAACCGCCTCGGTGCCGTTCTGGTCAACCAAAACCCGGTTATCCGTTAACACACCGTCAAAATCGTAAACAATCAACTCTATTTTTTCTAAATCTAACTCTTTCATAACAACTATAGTTTATGCGCATAAAATGTCATGATATTCCCCGGAAAAGGCGGCGACATTTCTGTATTATCAAACAATCGCATGAGATTTTCTTTTGTAAAATGACGTGTCTCAAAAAAAGGATAATCGACATGCTCTACTTCAAACCCATGATCACGTAACAAACGGAACACAGACTCATTAGAAAACAGACTGATATGTGTCTGATCGTGCAGCATCCTGAAATGCTCACCAAAGTGTCTGGCCAAATGGCAATCAAAATCCGGCGTTCCCAACACAATTTTTCCACCTGGCTTCATCACACGATTAATTTCCTTAATAATAGATACAGGGTCCTCTAAATGTTCCAAAACGTGCATCAGTACAACGACATCAAAAGAATCACTTTCATATTTGGCATCATGTAATGGCCCTATAAATATCTCAGCCCACTTCTTGGCTTGCTCGCCGGCAAATTTTGAAATTTCGACCCCATGTTTTTCCCAGTCATCATTAATCCCGGAAAGAAAAAAGCCAATCCCACAACCCACATCCAATATCCGCCCTGGGGGTAAGGCATTAATGTAGGCTAAATCATTTTTGACATCTTCCAGAATCCTGTCCCTCTCGTCCGCACGTTTGCGCTCCATTCCGTCAGGATCAATTGTCACTTTCCAATAATTTTCTTCAAAGACAGACTCTTTGCTTGTTTCTCTTCTAACAAAATATTTATCCGGGCTTACAAACATTTATACTCCTTTACCTAACATTGTTTTCCATTAATGCTGTTAATTTTTGAAACAGCTCAACATCTTGGGGCTCATCAATTTGAAATGAGTTTAGTGCCCCCATTTGATAGTGTGTAATCTTACCACCTAAGCGGTTATTTTGCTCCATTAAAATTTCCGGTCTGAAAATATAGATAGAACCATTTTCTATAAAATCTTCAGGGCAATCTTGCCTGCGCATACGCGCGTTCTTATCATAATTGAGCGGCTCAATGCCTCCGTTATTTTCCCTCCATAAAAATCCATGCACCAGACATGACGAAAACAGTGAATCGGCATTCTCTTCTATAATATGGTCAATCGCATTGGCTATATCATTTTCTTCTCTCAGCGGAGATGTTGCCTGCAAGAAAACGACCCAATCGGGGCTGTAATCTTCTTTAGCCCGGTAAACTTCAAGTGTGTGTTTAAGCGCAGATTCCGATGTTGCAAAATCATCACTCAATTCAGCCGGACGATCAATCACTTCTGCCCCCGCCTTAATAGAAACATTTTTAATATCCTCATTATCCGTTGAAACGACAACGCGATTAATCCTGGCCGTAGTTAGCGCCTGCTCAATAGAATGCACAATGAGCGGCTTACCGTTAAAAGGAATCAAATTTTTGCGTGGAATCCCTTTTGATCCACCGCGCGCTGGAATAATAGCCATTATTTCCATAGACAGCATCCTAAACACATACTTTTTCACTCACAGAGTCACGTGAAGCATCGATTGTCTTTTCATCACTTAAAAAGGAAATAACCCGGTTAAGCCCACTTTTCTCATCACAAAAAGGGTCGACTATCCTTTTAATATAATTCTCTTTAAATGCAACAAACTCTTCGTCTACTTCTTCTCTTAACCAGAACGCAACACAATCAAACAACTCATCGCGACTAAACGCGGATAAATGCGGAATATCCTTAATCCAAATATCTAAAGAGTGATAATACTCTTCCGGAGCATAATAAATAGCCTTCACGCCACCCGAAATCGCCTCAAACCCGGCTGATGAGGTAAAAAACGAGATGACCAGGTCGGATACCGCCATAATTTCTTGTGTTGTGTAAGCAGACGTTTTCTTGTCTATACATATAACCCTTTCCATGTGTTTTAACTTTTTGACAGCTAAACTAATAGGGCTACCCTCGGCATACTTATCAAAAGAAGACTTCATTTTATAAATCAAAAAATAATCATCATTAGCATCAATGAGTTGAGCAATATCTTCCAACCTCCTTGCCGATTGTGCTTCATCTGTCCAAGAAAACCGCCCCATGGGTGCATCACACAAACAAATAATTTTTTTATTTTCCGGAATATTTAACTGCTGCCGCAGTTTATGACGCGCTTCCTTAATAGACGATAATTCTTTAACAAAAGAAGATGTTACTGTTCCCACGTCAACCTTTTTCCCAAATGCATCTTGATTGGCTTCGAAAAGCCTTTGCGATAAACGGTTAGATAACAGCACATTATGCGGTAAATAGCTATAATAAGTTATGTATAAGTCCGCCAACACCTTATCACTAAAAGGAAAAAACGACGTTGATAAATAAAGGAACGAATTATGAGAACCGTTCAACTGCTGTATCATAATACTGTTACTGCTTCCCGGCTCCTGCACGTATAAAAAATGATTTACAGAATACTGTTCAAAAAAAGAAAACCAAAGTATCTTTTGCCTCAATGTTTTTATATAAGACAGGAGAAAAATAATATTTTTATTTTTTAGAGATAAAAGCCTCAAATTCAAAGCAAATAACCGATGTAACAAGCCGCCCAAATAACGAAACACATTACATTGATTAAGCAGCTCATCTAAGGTATAGCAATTTTTATACTTTACTTTTAACGCATTTAACTGAGGTTCGTTTATTTTTGTGTTCACAACAAATAAACTCTCCTCATCCTTGATAGTTTCGTCCACCTTTAATTTATCAATGAATCTTTCGCAAACCGATTTGGGAAAGGTCCCCCATATATTAATGGCGTAATAAAAGTTCTGTTTTCTCGACGCTTTAGCCATAGTCATTTTAAAAATAACATATAGCGGATAAACCAAAGCAGCAGCCAGATATTTCAATTGATTTCCTCGCGCTTCACGTTTCAAGCGTGAAACACAGCTTGGCGCGATATGAAACCATTTTGGCATGCTTTGCTTCCCGGCCAACAGAGTATATAATCTATACGGAAAATTTTGCGCAGGCACTAGTTCAACATGATCACATCCGTATTTTTCTCTGAATTTTTTAACAAATATAATCATAAGCGTGATTTCTTTAAGATGGAGAATTAAATCTTTTTTCAAGCATAACGCAGAGTTGGAATGCCCCAATAAATCCTTATAGAGGCTTATTTCATCTTCGGAAAAATAAAAATCAAAAACCTCCTCTATCTTTTTTCCTGCCTCGATATCCGAGGAAAATAAATCAAAGCCGCTTATAAAATCACCGGCAAGCTTGTGTCCGTTTGTCAAAGAGCCTTCGAAATAAAAAACATCATCATATTGCCTGCACAACCGCTCATGCGTTTGATCAGCATTATAAATTAACAGTGTCTTTGTTTTTTTGCTGTCCGGCATCCTGCACCTCATTAAGATACGTATATAATCCCCTGTTTTTCATGAGAGCATCGTGCGTACCCTGATCTTTAACCACGCCATCATCCAGAATAACGATTTTATCCGCTCTTTTGATCGTCGATAAACGATGCGCAATAACAATAACTGTTGTAAATTTAGCAATATCCTCAATAGCATCTTGAATCTTTTTTTCGGAAATATTGTCCAAAGAGCTTGTTGCTTCATCCATAATAAGAATGGTCGGCTTTCTTAACATAGCCCGCGCGATGGCAATCCTCTGCTTTTGCCCTCCGGATAGTTTTATACCCGAATCGCCGACTAGCGTGTCATACCCATTTGGCGTTTCGTTAATAAAATCATGCGCATTGGCCAATTTAGCCGCCGCGACAATCTCTTGCTCAGAGTAATCCTCACGGCCAAAACATATGTTTTCTCGAATCGTACTGTTATAAATAAAAGAGGTCTGGCTCACATAAGCAATGTGGTCCAGGTAAGATCTATTTGTAAAAGAAAAAATATCCTCACCATCTATGAATATCGTTCCGCGATTGGGTTTATATAATCTGAGCAACAAATTAATAATCGTTGTTTTTCCCGCCCCTGAAACACCGACAAGAGCCGTAAAATCCCCCATATGAATATCAAAGGAAATACCTTTCACAACATCTTTCGTGTCATCGGTATAACGGAACCAGACGTCCTTAAACGTGATTTTATCTTTTGGATTTTCTAACGCGATATCCCCGTAGGTTAAAGTAGAAACCTCCTGCAAAGACAATTCACGCACCACCTGCGCATGAGGCAGACATTCACAAATCGACAAAAAAGAAGTCCCTATAATCTGCACTGATGGGAGCAGACGGTTGGTGACGACAACAAATGTTCCAAAAACAGGCAAAAGCTCTTTCATCATAACTTCCGGCTGATAACTAAGATAAATCCCAACACCGCCTAAGAGCCCAAAAAAGGCTAATTTAATAAACGATTCGGGTAGTGCACGCCCCATCAACATTTTTAATTGATTATTCAAATGCTGGTCCATCGCCTTATAAAATTTATCCCTCCAGGTTTGAATTGATTGATAAACCTTGATGGATTTGATGCCCGTAATGAGCTCATTTAAGACGACATTTTTCTCCTTTTCCCCCTCCATAGACAAAATGGAGCAACGCAGGGTGATCTTTTGAATAATCTTTTTAGTAAAAAATGCATAACAAAACCCTACAACAAATAAAACCAATGCGGCCTCAAGGCTTAACAACAAAAGAAGACTCAACAAAAACAAGGCGTTAACAGCATCGTAAAACAAACGGATAGTCGCCAAAACAAGCCCTGATGCATACCTTGGGGCGGTAGCTCCATTATAAATTAACTTACCTTGCTGATGAGTATGGTAGAAATCAATGTCAGCTTGAACAAACTGCTGAAAAGCCTTTTTCTGCGCTTCACGGGAAATCTGCATCATAAAGGAGTATCCAAAATAGTGATACATAAATCTTGCCGTTACAGCAAAAAACGCCACTACCAATAAAAGAATGCACGCGCTACGCAACGAACCCTCAACTGAAAACGATGCCAGCAGGCCTTCGAAAAACCCGACCATAGTGCCCTGCGCCTGCACATCTAATCCATAGTTGATAACCGGATACAATGCCGCCAAACTCATAGTTTCCAGCCCGCCAGCAAGAAATGCCAGCATAATTAACAGACAGGATTTAATCTTATGCGGCTTAAAAAAATACCAAACAGTTTTGGGATATAATAAAATGTTATCTAATTTACTCATTTTTAAGATTACTGCCGATAACCAGATTTGAGTCTTGGACAAGTTCTGAGACTAAGTCGATACTACGCTCTTTGTTAATTTCATTAACTTCCACATTCTCTTTACACAACAATAAAACACCATCAATAGTTTGATCAGGAATCTCATTAATCAATGTATATGATAAATCATCCAAATCTAATTCTTGCAGCACAACCTCGACCAATTTGCCAAAATCAGATGAACCGTAAATATAAAACTTACGATTACCCTGGGCGTATAAATCGGAAAGGTATTTATACATCGCGTCTTTAATCGATCCAATCGAATGAATAGTCTTCCAGGCATATTTAACGGACTTGCGCAGCTTCTCAGAAATACCCTTTGGTGTCAGGAGGTACTGCACCTTACGCTTATCCAATTGGACAATACGGATATACCCCTTAGAAATAAGACGGCGCAGAACCATATTAACCATTCCGAGGGACATACCTGTTTGTTTGGAAAGATACCGCTGGTTGGCATTCAGCTCAGGGCCGATAATATTAACAAGCTCAAATTCTCTTTCGTCCAAATCCTGTTATCTCCGTTGAACTTAAAACGTGGGGGAATTAATATGTTCAATAATTGAACGATTGTATAATATAGAATAATACCGACAGTGTCAAGATAAATATGGTTCTTAGTCGTTGGTCGTTAGTATTTAGTCATTGGTTTGACAACTAAAAGGTAGATTCATTTGCTTTTTTCAGCATGCTTTGTATAATACCCTCAAAAAGGTTAAATGCTTTCATCCTTAGCCTTTGACCTTACACCAATAAAACTAACAGGTTATGAACAAAATCATCCCTTTTTTCCTGGTTTTGACCTTTATTGCGGCCAGCTTCATTCTAAAGGTCCCGCATTTAGACGATCCTTACTTCGGTCAGCATATATCAAGGCAGCTGCAAACCGTTGCAACTATTGACTATTACACACATTTCGGCATCGACCCGCTCTACCCAAGAGTCAATTATGAAGGCTGGCCCGGCTATTTGATTTATGAAATGCCGCTTTATCAAATGCTTACAACATGGCTGGCCCCTTCACCGGATAAAACGCTCATAACAGCCCGTATGCTCAATATATTCTTTGGGGCCCTGTCCACTATTTTCCTCTATCTGATAGCCGCGTTTTGGTTTAACCGCCGTGTCGGGGTCTATACGGCGCTCATATTCACGTTTGTACCTTTAAATATTGCTTTTATGCAGTCTTCGCTGCCGGATATATCCGCGGTAGCCATGGCCTTAGGCGCCTTATTATTCCTTATATATTGGCATCACCTGCGCAAATGGTGGTTGATCATCCCCTATTGCCTGCTTGGCAGCATCGCATCACTCATTAAACCGATATTTTTATTGCCGGCTTTGATTTATATCGGCTTTTTTATTATCCAGAAATTATTCATACAAAAATCAACAAAGATAGGCCCCCTTATAAAGGAATACATCCCTTTTATTATCGCAACTTTTGTTATAGGCGTTCTATGCTTGCTGTGGATTAATCATAGCCATACTGTCCACGAAGGCAGCGGCCTTCTTAAACATCTATCATGGAAAGCTTTGCTCCATCCTAAGTTTTATTATGTCATCGTCATTAGAATACTTAGACAACTTCTTAATCCGTTTAATACGCTTCTTTTTGTTATAGGCGGATTTTATCTTATTAAAAATTACCGCAGCAAAGAACAAATCACACTTTTAATTATACCGTTTTTGTTTTATCCACTGTTCGCCCATGTCGCAACAGTACATACCTATTATTCCTTAAGCATGTCACCGTATTTTTGCATGATCGCCGGGCTCGGCCTTTTTTGGATTGAAGAAAAACTCAGGTGTGACAATAAAAAGGTGGTTGTGATTATTATTATCACCATCTTGTGCGGATTTTCCGCTTTATCGTCGGTGGTCATGTACCTTAATTACGTAACAACTTCCATGATTCTGCCCAATCAGCGCTACACAGAAATGACAAACGAGGTTGGACATTTACTTGAACCTATGCAGTTTTCTACTGTGATCATTAATCCTAACGGCAACTTTTCCCTCGAAGAACGATTGCGCCACCTGCCTTCACGTTACATCAAATCATTTTTCAAAAAACCATCGGCAGCACAACTTTCTGAACGTGTTTCCAATGACCATCCTCTGGTTATGTCAGCGACGATGTACGCCCTTAAACAATACGGGCGCTGCATTTATATTGATGACATTTCAACGTTTGATTTGGAAAACACAAAGGAAGATTTTAAGGGGCACTTGCGTTATGTCATCTACTATTTATATGACGATCATAAACAAATTTATCAGCAGATGTCCGGCTATAGACCGGTTTTTGAGGATAAAAAGTGGGTTGTGTATGATTTAGCTGCAAAATAGTAAAACTTTATTTTTCGCCGTAAGCAATAATAGTATCTGTTTTGTCTATTTTGTGTAAAAGGGTGTTATACATTTGCTCAAGCCACGCGGCTCTTAAAAAGGGCCATTTTTTATGCCCTCCCGGCTTACCACAAAAAATCCAGTAAATATGATTGGCCAGAGGATATCTTTGATATCCTTCTACTCTGACATTTTTAAATCCCGCCTCTTCTAAAAACACCTTCAAACTGGTTTTGGTGTGTAACAGCATATGCTCACTCCAAAATGTGAATTTTTTAAAACTTTTTAAATGAAATAAAGTGATCAGCGCGTCCTTCGCGTGTGGTACTTCAACAACGATTTTTCCGCCGGGCGCAAGCATATTATAAATTCTTTCGAAAGCTGCGGAGGCATCAATTAAGTGCTCAACAACATGAAATAATGTGATGATATCAATATTTTCTACTGGGCAGTCATCAATACTCGTATAGACCTTATACCCTTCTTTGGCCAATTCATTACGAATATGATCTTGCGGTTCAACCGCATAAACGTCAGACGCATATTTTCCTAATAAATCAAGCACTCCTCCAACACCTGTACCGCAATCCATCCATTTCTTTCCACGGATAAGTTCTTTAAACTGTGCACACCTTCTTTCATCATCATCTTTGACAAGCTGTTTTGCCTGCTCTCTGTCACTCGAAGACCAATACTCGCACCCCTCCTTTGCCTCATAATACTGCAAATCAATATGATCAGATTGTGAAAGAAAAATCACGCCCGACTTTTTATCACATAAAACTGAAATATCATCCCGGTCACGTACTTGAGGGAATATCTCAACCACATCTTCCTGCTTAGTAATCCCCAGTGCGCATAATTGATCTAAAACTTTATGTCCCATATTATTTTCTATCTGCAGCTTTCATATATTTGCTGACAAGTGTCTTTTAAGCTATATTTTTGCTGCCAGGCAGAATAGTCTCGCTCAAAAGCTTTAAGACTGCTGATATACCAGATATGATCGCCGCTGCGGTTTTGATCAGAAACACTATAATTCATTTTCTTTCCGGATATTTCTTCACACAGACTGATCGCCTCGAGGACCGAACAACTATTGTCCCGGCCGCCGCCCATATTATAAACAGCTGACGATTTAGGACTTTGCACATAGTGATAAAAGGCATTGACCATATCATAACTATGAATATTATCGCGCACCTGCTTACCCTTATAGCCGAAAATGGTGTACTCTTTCCCCGTGATGCAGCATTTCATTAAATAGGAAAGAAACCCGTGCAACTGCGCACCGCTATGATTAGGCCCGGTCAAACATCCTCCACGGAAACACACGGTATTCATATCAAAATACCGTCCGTACTCCTGCACAAGCACATCAGCCGCCACTTTAGAAGCCCCAAACAGAGAATGCTTACTCTGGTCAATACTCATCGTCTCATCAATCCCGTCCCAAAAGGCATGGTCTTGTTCAATTTCCCAACGCGTATCTGTTTCAATCAAAGGCAAACTGTTCGGCAAATCTCCGTAGACTTTATTAGTGCTGGTAAATATAAAGGCCGCTTTGGGGCAATGCAAACGCGTTAATTCCAACAGATTAAGCGTGCCGTTGGCATTAATTTCAAAATCAACAAATGGCTCCCGCGCCGCCCAGTCATGCGATGGCTGCGCTGCGGTATGGATAATAACCGAAATATCGGCTCCATACTCCTTAAAAATATTTTCTAAATCAGCATGATTACGGATATCAACCGGTTTATGTGTGTAGGCGGGAATTTCTTCCTGCAGAATTTTGAGGTTCCAGGCCGTTGACCCCTCTTCTCCGAAAAAATATTGGCGCATGTCATTGTCAATCCCGACAATGTTAAAGCCTTTATCGGCAAAAAAACGGACGGATTCTGAACCAATCAAGCCCGCCGAACCTGTAATGAGAGCAATGTTATTCATAAAATTAGTTGCTGGTTGCTCGTTGCTAGCAACAAGCGACTAGCAACTGTTTGAATAATTATTAAGCCACCAAGATTATACATCAATCCTCACAGATTGAAATATGAATTCTTTGATTTAATTGTGGGCAAATCGCCAAATATTCCTATAATAGACTATGAAAGTTGGGAAAAATCATGGGCAACATACGCGATATATTCAAAACTAAGGACAAAACCTTTTCTATCGAACTGTTTCCGCCCAAGACGGAAAAAGGCTACAGCAATTTGATGGGAACCATCGCCAAAATGGCTGCCCTTAAGCCGGACTTTATTTCATGCACCTATGGCGCCGGTGGCAGCAGCCGCGGCAAAACACTTGATATTGTTGAACATATTGAAAAAGAGCACAATATAGCCGCCATGCATCATTTGACGTGCGTTATGCACAGCAAAGATGAAATGGAATCTATACTTTCTGATATTAAATCCCGTGGTGTTGACAATATATTGGCCCTGCGCGGAGATCCTCCGCAGGATAATCCTGATTGGATGCCGGGAGAAAATAACTTTAAGTATAGCTCCGAATTAATCGCATTTATCCGGGAAAAATTCGGTGATGATTTTACGATCGGTGTGGCAGGCTTTCCGGAAGGCCATATTCTTTGCCCGGACCTTAATCAGGATGCTCAATATTTAAAAGGAAAAGTCCAAAGCGGCGCTGATTTTGTAATCACTCAGCTCTTTTTTGATAACCGTGATTACTTTGAGTATATGGGAAGGCTTAAAAATATTGATGTGACTGTACGCATTATTCCGGGCATTTTGCCGATAACGGATTATCAGGCCTTGCTCCGGTTCACAAAACTGTGTGGCGCAAGTGTACCAGATAAAGTGCATAAAATCTTTGAGCCTATTCAAGACGATAAAGAAGCAACACTTAAAGCCGGCATCGCATTCTGTATCGAGCAATGCGAGCGGCTGCTTGCCGCAGGCGCCCCGGGCATCCACTTCTACGCGCTTAACAAAATCCATCCGGTCGATGAAATATTATCAGCGATTTGTTAAATTAAGGGGACACAATACTTAATTCAATAATTAAGTATTGTGTCCCCTTAATTTTAACCGCTACCTGCACCGGGTGCGGGCGCACCCGGTGCGCGGAGAGGTTTTATTCCCAAGAAAATCCGATACCATGAATTTCAATGTCTGCTGTACCTGGTGCCGTAACTTTATAAACCAGATCATTAGTACTTGTAGAGGTTAAAGAAACATCTGCCTCAATAATACGGATGTTCCCCTGATACTCACCAACATCTGTTATTGTGCTGGCTGCATCAAATGTGCCTGTACTACCATTACGTGCCACCGAAACGGTAAGATCGTTTGTTAAATCATCACCGACAGCTAACAGCATAACTTTCGCACTTGTCGGGGTTGACTCAGCCTCAAACGTCTCAGATACTAATGTAAATGTTTGCCCTGACTGCGAAGCTAAATAGGATGATGTTTTCTCAGGAGCTTGTGCTGGTGCTGTTGGCACTGTGAATGATGGTGGTGTCGTTGTATCCGGTATAATCCCGAATACATTCGGACTACTTACACGAAATTCATCAATATTGCCTTTCATATAAACAGTATCAACAATTTGACCAATAAAAATCGGTGAATCCTCAACAAGTGTTGTGGTTACGGTGCTTGATACATGAGCCTTCTGACTCCCATCAAGATAAATACCAAACTCGGTACCTTCTTTAATAAATGCCACATGATACCAGTCATCATCTTCAATACTATTACCATTGGCATAACCAGTGTTAAGATTGATAATATTTGAACCATCCTTTAGAAAAAATTGTAACATTGATCCCTGCACAGGATCATAACTCGCCATGTAATATCTAATCAGATTATTAGATGGGGCCCAACCAGAAAAAAAGTACTGATTATCATACTGACCATCTAACTTAACCCAAAAATCAATCGATAATGAGGATGTTGTACTGCTAAATGATAAAAAATCTTTTTCATCATTCAAAATAGCTGCATGATCACCGGATCCATCAACATATAAAGACGCACCCCCAAAATAACCTTCCGATGTATCAATTGTTGCATCATATTTAAGCTCAATAATCTGACAATTTTGAGAAACATCAGATGTTAAATCACTTGTATATCCAGGCAAAGACTTTGATTCATCAAAATGAACAAGTGCTATAATATCGTCGTTATCATCTGATATAAAATCTACATAACTAGTATTGCTGTAATTAATTCCACATTTATCAACAAACGCATCTATAAACCCATCTTGCATTTTACTTACTGATCTATTACTATTCTCAAGTATACGGTACCCGTTAAGAAACTCATTAATAGACATTTCCGTTGCTTGCGCCTGCAAGGCACAAAACATTACACCAAAAAACATCAAACAGAAAATAATTCGTTTTTTCATAACACCCTCCTTTTTGTAGTAGATGAAAGATAAAACAATTCGTTAAAATTGAAAAGGAGGAAAAGGAAGTTTATAGAAAGAGGCGAAGGTGCTCTGGCGGAGCGCCCCTTCAATCAGAAGTAATATAATATATATCAGTTAACATTATTATGCTATGAAAATTTTATGAGGAGGAAATGACAATTGGGTGAATTGTTTGTGAAAAAAAAGACCCAAGACACCGGACACATGACACAGGGTAAAACTTGTGTCTTGTGTCATGTGACTTGTGTCCTATTTCAAGTCTTGCTTACGACGCGTGGCCTTCGATTTCAATCACGAGCGTGACTTCATCGTCGACAACTAGCCCGCCCCCATCAAGGGTCTTATTCCAGGAAATACCGAAATCCTGACGGTTGATCGTGACCCGTCCTTTAAGCCCGATAGCCGTCCCTCCGAATGGATTATTGACCGGCCCGGCAATCTCAACGGGAATATAAATCCTCTTCTCAACGCCTTTCATGTTGAGAATCCCAGCAATTTGATAACCATCATCGTTTTTGACAAGCGCTTCGCCTTTAAACGTAATGATCGGATACTTTTCAACATCAAAAAAATCAGCGCCGACCAGATGATTGTCACGCCCTTCGTGATTGGTATCAATAGATTTGGCTTGAATAGTAACCGCCGCACTAAAACCGGAAAGATTATCTTTATCCAAGGTAAACGATCCTTTGTAGTCATCAAATTGACCCCTGACCGTTGAGATGCCTAAATGCTTAACCTCAAACCCAAGTGTCGTATGCGAATTATCAATATTGTAGTCGACTGCATGAGCAGAAAGAGCGACCCCTGAGATCAATGTTAATGTTACACCTATAATCAAAATCTTCTTCATTATTAGACCCCTTCTGTTTTTTGAATTGTATCCATCACTTCGGATAATTCCTGGCAAAGCGCGTCAATACGCTCCTGGCCAACAGATTGATTAAGTTGTTGTTGAAATGCTTTAAATAGCGCAGACGCCTGATTTGATTTTTTAAGTCCCTGCTCGGTAATAACAACCTTTTTAACACGCTTATCTTCTCCGGGTTTAAGATCAATCAGCCCATCTCTCTCCAGAATTTTTAAATTGCGTGTTAAGGTGGTTCTATCGGTGGCAATAGCCTCGGCCAGTTCATTCACTGTCAGCGGGCCCAACTCTCTAATCGATGCCAGCAGAGTCCCTTGGGGGGCAGTGATCCCAACCGGCTTAAACATACGTTCATATATGGCTGTAATTACCTTAGAAGCCCGGCGCACATTAAAACAAATACATGGACTTTCTTTGGCAAATTTTTGAACTTCGTCTTTTTTGTTTGCATCAAGTGTACACATAACTTATCCCAGTGGATAGGAGTATATACACATATTTGATGCTTGTCAATGAAAAAGCCCCGGCCGCCCTACTTAATAACTTCCTTTATGCTCATGGTCAGATCCGTGGTGATCATGATCTGAGCCTTTCATACTACCTTTACCTTCCTTCATCTTTTTCTTATATTCTTTTTTTAGTTCTATAGCCTTGGCTTCAAAATCTTCTAAATATTTAGCTGGGTCTTCCAAGAACGTGTCCAACTGCTCTTGACCAACAAAATAGTAGGTTTTGCCTTCATACTCAGCCTTAAAAGCATCTGTCCCTTTCATAAACTTACCCTTAAAAACACACACAGGGCACAGACCACCCATTTCCGCTCCTTCAGCCATTTCCTTAGCCATGCTGCCTTTATCGCTGTCTCCCTTCATGTAACCACTTCCCTTTTTCTCATAACCGGATGCGGCAGCACTGTGCGTAAAAGCAACAACAAATGCTAATACTAAAAATCCTAACAATGTTTTTTTCATAATCTCCTCACTTTACTTTTGGTTAAACGATTTAAAATACCTCTTCGAGATTCCCAGGAAGCTCATGTTCAACAGCTTTGACGATCCCTTGACTATCGACAAAGAAAAATGTCGGCACGCCGATGAGCTCATATGGTTCTTCGAGCGTTGCTCCCTGATCAACAATCATATCCAACTCAATCTTATTACGTTTGGCATACTTAGCGACCGTTGCAATATCTTCCCCATAATCAACAATGACCAACTTAATCCCTTGTTGTAATATATTTTCACTTTTCGCACTTAACTCTTTAAGTTGTGTGCGACAATGCGGGCACCATGTGGCCCAGAAAAATATAATCGCTTTATCATCACCTCTGTATTCGGTTAAATTGATTTCTTTGCCATTGGTCGCCGGGAGTGTAAAGTCGGGGGCAGGCTTTCCGATATTGCTGTTTTCCATATAAAAAAGCTGCGCCGAGGCCGACGCAGCTAGCATGGGGGGCATAAAAACTAATGCCATACAAATAACTAGAAATTTTCTCATGTATCCTATCCTTTATGAAATTCTTAAAATTAATCCAAGACAACATGCTATCACCTAACGTTTACAATTGCCACGGGTATCTTATCTTTACAATCAACTCATTAATTCGATAAGCTCGCTTTCCGGCATATCGGTCACAATCACACACCCGACACCGGAATGCCTCTTATCAAGGCACAAAAGACTGGAATAGCCTTGCTCATTGCGAACATACATCTCTTTATCACCTTTACTTACATCTTTACCTTTAGTAAATTTCATATCCGTCGAGTCAATCATATAAAGTGACATGCGGTGTCCGTCTTTTTCGTAAAATAAAAGCGCAACCGGCTTTTCTTTTAAATGGCAAAGCCTCGCCCCGATCAGTTTGGCTCCTTTAACAGAAAGGTCCGGCGGACGCACTGGAAAAGATAGGCGGCCTTCAAACCATTTGGTCACTTCCTCTAAATTATCAGTCTGTACTTCGGAAGAATACCGGCCACCCAAGCAATCAATATGACGTTCGATAGAGGCCTTAAATATAGGAAAGGCATTGGTGCTGCTTGTTAAAACAACAACAGCAAACACCGCAATCAAACCAACTGTGGCAAACCGGCCAAGCAAAGGGAAATCAAAGTCAAACCGCGGTATCCAGGACAGCCAGCTTTTTTTTGCGAGACTCGCGACAACCTGCTCGCGCAATTCATACGGTGCTTCTTCTTGAACCATATGTTTGGCAACCAGCCCGTCAAACCGCTTTTCTTTTTCGTATTCCAGACGGGCCAGGGGATCCTCTGTCATCTTGGCCTTCATCTGAATGGCAAGGGTTTGGTCTAATTCATTGTGAATATAGGCCTGTAAATTTTCTCTAAACTGTTTTTCGTCCATAATACACCTTCAATTTAAATTTCTGCCTGCACTTTTGGGTCCAACATTTTTTTAAGCGCATTTTTAGCTGTGTGTAGCCTCGACATAACTGTTCCGATCGGCGTTTTCATAATCTTGGCAATCTCTTTATAGGCAAAACCTTCGACATAATAAAGCGTCAAAACCGTCCGTAATTCCTCGGGCAATTTATCAATCGCTACTTGCAGCGACTCACCAAATATCTCCTCCTGGGCCCCACTGAGCTCGGTTGTCCCGATCATCCCCTGATATTCATCAAAATCGATTTTGACCGGCTCTTTGGCTTTTTTGCGGTAATCATTGATGAACAAATTACGCAAAATCGTCAAAATCCAGCCTTTAAAATTCGTCCCTTCCTCAAATTTATGGTAAAAGCGGAAGGCCCTGAGCGATGCCTCCTGAACCAAGTCAGAGGCATTGGCATGATTGAGCGTCAACCTATAGGCGAGGTTATACATGGAATCCATAGCCTTAAGCAAATTCTCTTCAAAGTCTCTTGTAGACGTATTTTTTTGGGCTGCACTTAACATATCAAATCCTACCGGCTTCATCTCTATAACAGCAGAAATAGTGGATTTATTCGAAAAAAGTGAGTTGGATTAATAGAGAACGTCAAATTCCGGGCGGAATTCCTTGGGGTCTTTTTCATAGACAAATTGGCTGGTGGCCTCATCAAAGTCCTGTATCTTGGGAACGACCAGGTCGTCACTAATGCAGGTGTCGCTATTTTCGGCATAATACTGTATTTCTTCAGAAAAACTGTTCAGAATACTTTGCGACACGATAGAGGCTTGTTGGGGGAGAAAACAACGTGTTTGCTGGGTACACCGCCCACTGATATCACGAATCATATCAATATCATTCTGCGAGCCCTTCCCGTTTCTCAGATTCTCAAAATGCTCCATAATATTGCGTGTGCCCGAATTGCAAGGAATACATTGCCCGCAGCTTGAGACAGCTAAAAATTTGGTCATCATCCATGCGATCTCGCACATGGAACGGTCTGCGTCATAGACAATAAATCCGGCGGAACCCAAACCAATCCCTGCATTGCGCAATGTCCCGAAATCAATTTTCAGATCAAAATGCTCAGGCAGCATCATACGATTAGACATACCTGATAAAATGGCCTTAAATTCCTTATCGCCGCGCGGGCCGCCGCCGATATCGTATAATAATTGTCTTACAGTTAACCCCGTCTCCACCTCATACATCCCGGGGTTTTTCACATCACCCGATAAAGTAAAAATAACAGTGCCGGGGGTGTCTTCGGTCCCCATTGAGGTAAACCATTCGGCACCATTTTGAATAATTTTAGGAACATGACTTAAGGTTTCACAATTATTAACAACCGTTGGATTAGTTTCCGTGGCATTCACGCCAACACCGACCATAAACGGCGGGAAAAAACGTGGCATGGGCTGACGACCATCAATGGATTCTAATAAACCCTTTTCTTCACCTAATAAATAATCGTCCGGACCAAGATGTATTTGAAGAAAACCTTTTTCGACAACACCCTGCTGCTCAAATTCACGCAGCGCTTGCTCAAGACGGGCTACCGTTGATTTAAATTTATCTTTTGTTCCAAGAATCGCCTGCTTGGCGCCAATGGCATAAGCCCCGATCAACATCCCTTCAAAAACAAGATAAGGATTTTTACCGATTAAATAACGGTCTTTATAGGTGCCCGGCTCGCCCTCCGCCATATTACACACAAGATATTTCTTTTCATCTGGAGTAGCGCGGACCCCGGCCCATTTGATCGCCGCCGGAAAACCAGCTCCGCCGCGACCACGTAGGTTTGCCGCTTTAATCTCGGCAATCACATCATTAGGATCCATGGCGCGTGCTTTTTTAAGCGCTTCAAGACCGCCCTGGGCTATGTATTCTTTAATATTCTTAAGTGGCTTTAAATCTTCCGGCAGTAAATTCCGTTTTTCGAGAGGATGCATATCTTGCTCCAAAATAATTTAAAAATCGTACTTCGTACTTAGAACTTCGTACCTCGTGGATTACGATGTACTAAGTACGATGTGCGAAGTACGACTGTATTAATTTAATTATATAATACTCACTTTTCGACCTATGACAAATGATATTTAATAAATTGGTGACAGGCACTTATTTTCAAAAAACAAATTGGTGATGAAAATAAGTGCCTGTCACCAATTTTATGTTATGATGATTGCATTATGGGCACAATGACTCTCATTTACTGGGCACTTGTGACCGGTGTTTTAAGCGCGCTGGCAACCGGCCTCGGAGCAATCCCTGTTAAATTCTTGAAGGAAGACTCACACAAGGTCCGCGGCATGGCTTCGGCGATTGCCGCCGGGATGATGATTTCCGCGTCCGTCTTTTCGCTCGCCCAAGAAGGCATTGCCCTAGAAGCCAAAATCCCCTTTTCTCCTTATATTGTCATTATCGGTTTATTGTTGGGGGCTGCTTTTTTTCATTGGTCAGAACGGTTTTTGGATGAACCTGATATTACAAAGTTTTATACAAAACAAGGGTTTAGCCGTAAAGGATTTCTGATTTTCATTGCGATGTTTATTCATTCCATCCCCGAAGGGATTGCCATCGGTGTGGCCTTTGCCACCGATAATCTCACCTTTGGTTTGACCATGGCAATCGCGATTGCTGTGCACAATATCCCGGAAGGGATCGCCATTTCTCTACCTCTTAAGGCCGAAGGGATCAGCACACCCAAATGTGCCTGGATTTCCATTCTCACAAGTGTTCCACAACCGGTCATGGCTGTGCCCGCGGCTGTGCTCGCCTGGTTTTTTGAGCCACTTCTACCGATCGGCTTAGGCTTTGCCGGCGGAGCCATGATTTATCTGACTATTTCTGAGTTAATTCCTGATGCGTTTGAAGAGGGTGGCCACCAGTTAACTGCCTGGGGCGTTATGATTGGTTTGTGCGGGATGCTTCTTATTACAACACTGCTTAATTTGATTCCTTATTAAAAAAGGGCGGCCACAAGGGCCGCCCCTACGATCACTCCACCGACACAACTGTCACATCAAAGTTCAACACCTTACCGGCCAGTGGATGATTAAAACTGACAACAACTGTTGTTTCTTTCACTTCCGTCACAACAGCTGGAACAGGCTTTCCTTCAGGATCATTAAACTGCAAAATCATTCCAACAGACACTTGAAAATCTTCAGGGAATTGCTCCATAGGAAGTTCCGTAAAGGCATCGGGATTAACTGCACCATAGGCGTCTTCTGGTTGAAGGGTGACCTTCTTTGAATCGCCTGGTTCTAGACCCAACAAGGCATTTTCAAGCCCGGGGATGATTTGACCTGATCCGTGCACATATTCCAAAGGTGTTTTACCCGATGTTGTGTCAAGCACCTCGCCTTCGACTGTTAAGACATAATCAAACTTAACTGTTTTTCCTTCCTCAATCTTTGCTGCCAACGCCGACGAACTTAACGCAAAAATTAAACCGGCACTCACTGCAACACCCTTAAGAATAGATTTCATAACAATCCCCTTTACGGATAGTAGATTAATGTATAGCTCACCATACGCGGTTGTTGGAAGTTTGTCAAATTAAAACGCCTTCTGCCAACCAATGGTTGTAGTCAAGTCCGTCATCAACTGCGGGCCCTCCGCGTGAATATACGCAGGAAAACCGATTTCTAAAGCCAGACGGTGATCCTTAAAGATTCCTGAGGGAATCACGATATTAGTTCCAAACAAAAGATCCAAACGCTCATGTGCATAATTATTAGGATCTGCGGTTGGAACCATACTAGCATTTAATTGATGATCACGTCCACGGATATGTCCGCGCTTGGTCGCGTTAACACGGAAAGACGTGCTGAACCAATCAAGCCACTCATAGGCAATCCATGTCGTTAACCGGTACTCATTACCCAGCGTATACTTGTGTTCATTACGCCCATTACGTACAACGGAGCTGACTTGCGTGCCCCAGTTCCATTTGTCGTGTGTATCACTATAGGTAAGCCCCGGAAGCAGATCAAATGTGCCTGAACCAAGCTGCATCGGATATGGCAATTTTCGATCAGGCCCCATTAATGTCGCATCACGTTCACCAATCGAACCAGTCGGCATGCTTACTCCGAAATTAAACTGAACCTTTTTATTTAAGTATCTTTCCAAAGAAAACATCCCAGTTAATTTAAGGTCCCCAATGCCTTCGGTCCTTGTAGTGAAGGTTTTGCCATCTGTCCGGCGGACATGCGACATGGATTTAAAATGATAAGGAAGCATAGCCATTAACGTCACCTCATCAGTGAGACCATACATCATTCCAACCATGTGCATATGCATATTCATCTTCGTTGGAGCAATCATAAATTCGTTATGCACTGACTCCTTTGATATATTTTTTGAGCCGGCATAAAGTTCGTCCATATCCATATACATATGTCGGTAAGAGACCATCCACTCCCCTTGTTTATGCATATGATCGGCCATCACACCGATCGGCGCATGACCGGTAGGCGAAGCATGACCTTCATGTCCTGCATGAACTGCACCGGCACTAGCATTAAAAGCCAAAGTTAATAAAAACAAAAATGTTAAGAATAATTTTTTCATAATATTGATAGAACAATGGGTAAAATCATTGTTCAACCTTTCTATATATTGGAAATTGAAATTACATAAGTATTTCGGTATTCGGTATCGATGCCCGTATCGGTTTTCGGTTGCGTTAAGCGTGTTGTATAACGACAACCGTTAACCGAACATACGAAACGGGCTTCGCAACCGTAACCGAAAAACGTTACCGGTTTATGTATTTATTATGAAGTGATAGGAACGTGCTCGATGGAAGGATAACTGCCTTCTTGTTTAACAAGAACATGAAACAAAGAAAATAATAAAAACCGATGTGGGTGCGCACTTTGTTGTTTCTGCGCCATAATAAACTGTGGTGAACCGGCCTTATCTGTTTGCATAGGTGTATGTTGAGGTGCGGTTGCAACAAACGCAATGCCATCAATGGCTTGATGTTTTTTAATAAGCGCCTGCGTACATAGACAAATCGCCCGTCGGCCACCACACAGATTAGCTTCTTGCGCAACTTTAATGTAAATACCCAGCGGAAAAATCCATAGAAGGAAAGCGGCACACACACAAAGAGTAAGAAATTTAAAACCTGACATAAGAGCTTACTTATAACAAAAAGAAGACTTGAGGTAAAGAAAAATTTATTGTCCCTTAGGTTTATGTAGAAGCTTCCACGGATTGTTTTTCAAATCCTGGCTCATTTCCTCCAAATTAACACTTAAGCCGTGCATATGGGTCACAAGATCATCAATCTTTTGTTTATTCACTTCAAGACGCTCATCCGCATTATTAAAAAACGACGACATTTTTGTCATGGTTGTATCCATCTGCGCCAAAATATTATCAATATGATCTTTGTTTTTGGTTAGACGCTCATTAAGGTTTTGCATAATGCCTTTTATATCGCCGGCAATGATCTTGCCTTCTTTAACAAGCTCTTCAATACTTTGCGGTTCGGTTCCGGCAATAACGGCTCCTTCAACAAGCTCAGCGGCCCCGGTATCGCCCGACTCAAGGCCAATATATTTCTCCCCCATAAACCCTAAATTCTTAACATGGGCCGTCGCGCCTTCACGCAAAACAGCATCCGATTGCAGCCATAAGGTCAGCTCCATCGCCACATCATCGGCGATTTCCATAATCTGAATATCCTGAACGATTCCAACCTCATACCCATTATACATAACAGGAGAATTCATATTAACACCGTCGATGTTTTTAAAATGAACTTTTATGATATACCCATCGCTCTTAAAAGCAAACTTTCCCGTCTGGAATGTCAGTATGCCGAGTGCCGTTAAGACAATCGCTACCATAATTCCTACTTTGGTTTCTTTATTCAGTGCCATAACTTGCTCCTTTTTAAAAGATAGGGATTTATCCCTCTAACCCTATTTTCAATTAATCTGTATAGGTCCCTCAATTTCTCCATTGATAAACTGCTTCACAATGGGATCAGTCGAATTTTTAATTTCTTCGGGCGTTGCGATCTGTAAAATTTTCCCCTTATAAATCATCGCCATACGATCCGCTATTTTAAACGCGCTTTCCATGTGGTGCGTCACGACAATAGAAGTTAAATTTAACTTTTTCGTCAAATCTAAAATCAGTTTATCCACATGCGAACAAACAACCGGATCAAGCCCGGCCGAAGGCTCGTCATAAAACACAATCTCGGGATCCATGGCAATGGCGCGGGCCAGGCCCACACGTTTTTTCATCCCCCCGGATATTTGACTTGGATAAAGATGCTCAAATCCCTGCAAGCCAACCAAACTCAACTTCATTTTGGCAATAATCCCGATAATCTTTTCATCCAAATTTGTATGCTCCCTTAAAGGCAGACTCACATTTTCCTCAACGGTTAAAAAATCAAGCAGGGCTGAGGATTGAAAACTCATCCCAAAACGCCGTTTGACTTTTTCGCGTTCCTCCTCATTCAAATCGCCAATATTATTATCATTAAAATATATCTGCCCTGAAGTCGCTTTCACACCTCCGGTCATAATCCTGAGCAATGTGCTCTTCCCGCTTCCCGAGCCTCCCATAATGACAAATGTCTCTCCTTTATAAATATCAAGCGAAACATCATCAAGAACTTTACGCTCATCATCAAATATTTTCACAATGTTTTTGACGGATATTGCAATGTCTTTATGTTCGCTCATAACTAAAAGTCCGAAAAGAAAAAGATGCCGGTTAATATGGCATCCGCAATAATAATTAATATAAAACTGGTGACGACACTGACTGTTGTCGCCTGCCCTACCCCAACAGCCCCGCCACGCGTCTTAAGCCCCTGATATGCACCGACGAGAACAATAATAATGGCAAACACGACCGATTTGACTAAGCCAGTATAAATATCGGCTAAGGCTAAAAATTTGATCGCCGTCTGCCAATAAAGTCCGCTGTTAATATTTAGATTAAACACTCCGATCGCATAACCGCCGAATATCCCGGAAAAATCCCCGACAACCGTCAGACACGGCAGCATAATGACAAGTGAAACAAGTTTCGGGACAACCAAAAACCGCACCGGATCAATGGCCATGGTATCAAGTGCTTCGAGCTGCTCATTAACTTTCATCGAACCGATCTCGGCCGTAATCGCCGCGCCAATCCTGCCGGCAATAACAAGCGCCGTTAAAACAGGACCCAACTCACGACAAATCGAGACAGTCACAAGCCCCGCGACATAAAAGACCCCGCCCATTTTCTCAAGCTGCGGGGCCGACTGCATCGCCAGAACAACGCCGGTGAAAAACGTCACAAAAAAAACGATAATGATCGAATGAATCCCCATGTAGACCATTTGATCAACAACGGCCTTGGGGTTGATGGGTTTCTTTCGAAAGGGACCAATACAAATCCAATAGATTGTGGCAAACATCAGCTGGCAAAATTCAAAGAAAACTGTAATCCAGCCGTATATCGCTCGCCCAATCTTTTCGAAAAATAAGATCATATATTTTGATTAGCTACTGGCTATTTTGTGCGGTGACGAGGTCTATTGTCCGGAATAATTCTTCTATATCGACCGGCTTTATCAGATAAGCATCTGCCCCCATATCGAGGCCTATAGCAACATCCTCTTGCGCGTCACGGGAGGTTAGAAGAATGATCGGAATATGGCCGGTAGCCTCTTCTGTTTTGAGCAGACGACAGACATTATAACCGTTGATCACCGGCATCATGACATCCAGAATGATGAGATCAGGCCCGTCATTCATGGCCTTCTGAAGTCCAACAGGGGCCTCACTACTCACATCAACAGTATACCCATGTTCGCCAAGGCGTTTTTCCAGCATTTTGTTGATCACAGGGTCATCGTCAATCACTAATATTTGCAACGATTTACTTTCACTCATGGACTTATTCTATACAGACTTTAGGCCTTAGACAAATTAAAAAACCATTTTTTGTAGATTGGTGGATTCAGATAAGTAAATGCGACCTCAGAATACCAGCACATCAGAAAGAGAATTCAGAGTGTCAGATTATCAGAAAAAGATTTCTGCCTTCAGAGATCAGATTTTATCTGAATTCCTTAATCTGCGTTCTCTTTCTGATAATCTGATATTCTGGACTCTGTATTTATGTGCGCAAGCCCACACCCTTTTTCATCAGGTATAGGTTAACTGAGGTTAGGCCTATGATAAGAAATATCAGAAGAAACAGGCTTCCCATGATGCTGACATCGGTAAAGCCGTAAAATCCGAAGCGAAAACCATTGACCATATAAAGGATCGGATTGAATTTGGAAAGATTCTGCCAAATAGCCGGTAAATTAGAAATAGAATAAAAAACCCCGCCTAAATAAATGAGCGGTGCTAAAACAAATGTCGGAAATATAGAAACATCATCAAAGGTCTTGGCAAAGATCGCATTGGTAAATCCGGCCAGAGCAAACATAGCCGCTGTTAAAACCATAAACACAAATATGATACCTAAATCACTTATCACCGGTTTAGCAAAAAATATCGATACAGCAAATACAAGGCTCCCTGCCATGATCCCTCTTAACATGCCTCCGGCCACATACCCCGCAATAATAATTCCGTTTGGAACGGGGGATACCAAAAGCTCTTCAACACTCCGTTGGAATTTAGAACTGAAAAATGAACCAACGACATTTGTATAAGAACCGGTGATAATCGCCATCATAATCAGACCGGGAATAATAAAAGCCATATAATCGACGCCATTGATATTGTTAATCTGTCGACCAAGAAATTTACCAAAAACCAAAAAATATAAACTCTGTGTAATAACCGGTGGAAGCATTGTTTGCGTCCAGATCCGCAGAAAGCGCGTCATCTCCTTGCGCAAGATCGTCATAAAAGCGATGTAGTTCTGTCTGATTCGCATGATAAAAGTTGCTGGTTGCTAGTTGCTAGCAAGTCCCCGAGCGACTAGCATCGAGCAACTAGCAACTGTTTGTCTATTTCCTTAGAATACTTAAAAACAAATTCTCAAGCCGGTTGTCCTTAGGTCGTATATCTTTCAAACACATGCCGGCCTTAACAAGCTCATTAACAAAAATACTTAAACGTTCCTTTTTATCCGAAACGATTTCAAACGTTTCCTCGTCAATTTCAAGCGGATTGTATTTGCTCAACTTATTAAGGTTCTTAACCTGATCGACGTGCACAACCAATGTCTCTTGCTCGACTAAATCAAGCAGATTACGCACCCGGTCATTTTTAATAATTTGACCGGTCTTAATGATGGCCGCCCGCTCACATAACCGTTCAACCTCTTCAAGATAATGTGTTGTCAGTAAAATCGTTGTCCCCTGCTCATTTAACTTAGTCAAAAACTTCCACATCGAATGACGCAACTCCACATCAACGCCTGCTGTTGGCTCGTCAAGGATAAGCAGTTTAGGCCGTGTAATCAAAGCGCGCCCGATCATAAGCCGGCGTTTCATCCCCCCCGAAAGGCCGCGCGAGGCAATATCACGCTTGCCCCATAACTCGAGGCTTTTTAAAATACCTTCAGCGTCAGCCAAAGCCTGAGCGCGCGGTATACCAAAATAGCCGGCCTCTGTAGTGAGAATATCAATGACTTTCTCGAATTGATTGAAATTAAACTCTTGTGGAACAACACCGATGGTTTGTTTAGCTGCAGAGAGATGTGTATCGATATCATGACCAAAGACACGGACTGTCCCACTGGTTTTATTAACCAGTCCGGTCATAATACCGATGATCGTTGTTTTGCCGGCCCCGTTGGCCCCGAGAAGCGCGAAAAAATCACCTTCATCAACGGTTAAGTTGATTCCTTTCAGTGCTTCTGTCCCATCGGCATAAACTTTTTTTAAATTTTCTATTTCAACTGCATATTCTGACATCTATTACTCTTCATCTGTATGCAAACCAATATGCAATACTTCCCCCGTCTTGCCATCAATTTCAATGGCTATCGGAATAACAGGATACACCCCGGCAAAATACGTGTTTTCCCGGTCCTTAAAAAGCACAACCCATTTGTCTTGCACATCGAATTGGAAGTTATCGCTCGGCGGACCTTCCAGATAAACCGGGCCTGTGGCCGTGTCCCAGATATATTGATGTTCAACTTTGATCGGTTTAAAACTATAAACGCGATCGCCTAACCCTCTATTTAAAATTTCTTTGTGCGCGATGAGAATCACTTCATTACGGTCAATGCCGTCGGTTAAATCGACATATTTATACGCCTGATGAATATCTTGATAGCTGATCCTGTTCGCGCAGCCAGTGGTAAAAATTAATAATAAAAAAATGAAATATTTCATATTGTTTTAATTAAGGGGACACAATACTTAATTATTAGTCTGATCGAATTAAGTATTGTGTCCCCTTAATTCCTCAGTCGCTGTTGTTCATGAAGCGCACGCCTGCGCATTTCCTGTTCGTATTGATTCTTTAAGATCTGCTGCTGCTTATAATAATCTTGTTGTATTTGCCGGTACTGCCTTTCGACTTGTTGAACCTGCTCTATCCTTTCTCTCTGTATAGCCTGCATGCGCTGAGCCATGGCCTGCTGAATGGCTTCCTGATAGTAGCGCTGCATCATTTGCTGCATATATATATGCTGTGCCTGTATCGCAGCCAGCTGCGCCTGCTGCTGGGCGACCGCCATGACAATAATCTTGCGGTTTTGAACCATCGCCTCTTTAACCCCGAGCTTGATCACCTCTTGATAAACATACTCATCGCGCAAAGGATCAAGGATGCCGTTAATCACATTCCGGATTTGATTTTGCATCTGTTGCGGCGAGGCCCCTTTATCACGCAATTCACGAAACTTATCGACGGCGTCCTTATACGCATCCTGAGGAAATGACTTAAGCGCTTCTTGCTTAAATACCTGCATGGCAATCATCTGAACAGCATTATAGGTAATCTGCGGAAACACATTAATGTTTTGCGACTTCATAAAATCGGTGACAATTTTCCCTGTCTTTTCAATAATCGTAGCAATCACCATTTGTTCAATAAGCTTCTGCGCTTGGCTGTCAACCTTTTGCTGCGTATACCGTGTATTCCCACTGGCATAAATGCCTTCATTGGCAGACGCCGGCGCGGATAAAAACACACTTACAAACAATAACAGTATTATCCGTTTCAAATTAATACCTTCTCTCCTTGCAGAATGGGAGACAGTGGTGTTACATCGATACGTAATCCCCCGTCGTGTTCGATCACAATTGTATAGATATACCCTGGAATAAACAGTGTGCCCGGTGCTTCAATCTGGGCATTCTTGACTCCGCGCGCCTTTTGTGTGGCAGGATCAAGTGCCACCGTCCAAAACTGATCCCACATTGTCTTCTCATACACCGTTTCGGAATGCTCTAGCTTATAGCCGGCTGGTATTTCATTGACCGGGGTCAGCTCATACTCCTGCGTGTTTTCCCCGTCTAACATAAAAACCTTCCAAAACAAAAACGCACTCTTTCCGCGCAAGCGGTCGGCATGTTTAACATGCTCATCATCAAAACGGATCACAAGCGATTGAAATTGGATAATATTTCCGGAAAAAGTGAAATACTTCGGCGCAAGCGGATTACCCTTAACATCATATTCCAAAAACTTAATCGTCGTAAACGGCTTTTTCTTTTCTTCATTATAATGAACATTAGTGACCAACACCTCAGCCACACGGCTATCAGCCTGAAGGCGTTCGATCACCTGCTTAAGTACTCTATTCTCACTAAGCTTTGTATCAATGAACAAATACCCCTTTATCCCCACGACTGACACAACCACAATAATGACAATGTTTTTGACATTAGAAAGCCACTTCATGCCACCATTCTAGGGCGAATCAGGCCGATACGCAAATGTCTTAATAAATTTCTCAACCCTTAACTATTGGCGTATAATTGATTCAACATTATACCCGCCCCATTCAATCTTCTCTGTGATAAGTGCATCAGACATTTCATGCCCTTTTTTAAGATTAATTAATATTTCTTTCGTCGTTAAATCAATCCCCATCCCTGATACAGAATCTTCTTTAAAAAACACTTTTTCCAAGGATGTCGCGCAAAATGCACATACCAAACCCTTAGCCTTAACAATAATCACCTTTCCATCAGGGTCATATACACCCTGTGTGATAGTAGACTCAACTTGTTGCTTTTCCTCAGCCAAGACAGAGACCACATTTATTGACATAAACATCAATATTGATAAGAAAAATATAATAAATTTTTTCATGACTAACTCCTTATTTAAAATCTAATGATTACATTTCCTAAAACATCTCCTTCATCACTTATACCCATTTCAAACATAGATACACCTTTAATAAAACGGACAAACGGTGTTACTCTAAACTGATCAGGGTCATCAGGCTTATGATCTAATTTAAGCATAAGCCAAGTATGCAAATCACCATACTCTCCTATATAAGGCGCAATGCCTAAAGTAATGCTTTGCTCAAACTCACGATCAAAGTCACCGAAATAATGATAACTATTTTCGTACTTTGTAAAATAACGCCTATCCTCCCAGTCAAGCGCCAGCCCGGTATAAACATGCGGCTGCACGGTGTGATCAAGCTCATTGCTTGTATCATGCGCAATACCGACACCGGACTTAAGATAAAAATTGGCCTGAGAGTCGATTTGATTCCATCGTTTAAGCAAATTATTCAACTGCAAAGAATGCGTTTGAATCTTTTTCTCATACCAATAGGCGCCTTTATAGCCTACAGAATATTTGGCTGTAGGCGAGTAATGCCAATGAAGCGAACTTTTTTCTTTATCGTTTTTCTGCATCACCGTCCATCCACCAGGATAAGATACAGGACGGGCCTCGCCTAAGGTGGCAAAACACACGGCAATCATCACTGTCAAGCAAGTGACGAATGTTGAATTGAATTTATTTTTAATGCGTTTATTCATATAAATCTCCTACTAAAAACATCCATTAGAAACAGCATGTAGTGTTCTTATGAAGCAAGAGATTAAATGCGTAGGACAGAATTCTTGATATAAAGTGGTACGGCGTGGACTATGCCAGGCGGGGCACTGTCAGTGGCCACTACCCTTAATTGAGGTAAGTTATTAAATGTTGCCTTTTGCGGAAATTCGATGACCGAGTAAGCTAAATAAAAGGTCATTGAATTGCTTTTCTCAACCGTTGCTTGCAGGCTCATGCAATCACAGTCTGCCGCCTCAGAGGCGGCATCAGAAGTCGCTGTTGGCGCATCAGCCCCGTGACAGGACGGGTACGCCTGCTCTACCTGTTGATCCGGGATCTGCGCGGCCTCAGCCAGGCAACAACACGTTAAACTGGAAAACAGTACGGTCGCGCTTAATAAAATATAAGCTGTTTTTTTCATTATACCCATAATTATAGTATATCACCTTCTGATCTTGACTGTCCAATCAATCATAGATATATTACTACCACTTGCTACTTCAACAATCGGCCGTACCGATTTATTCACAGGACCTATTTATTTGAAACCCGAACTGACTATAGTCATTCCAACCTACAATGAGCGGGACAATATCCGTCCTCTGATTGAGAAAATCGATCAAACCCTTGTTAATGAGTCCTGGTCCGTCCTGTTCGTCGATGATGATTCCACCGACGGAACGCTCGATACGGTCCGTGCAATTATCAAAAATGATTCCCGTATAGAACTGCTTCACCGCATCGGCCGGCGCGGGCTTTCCTCGGCCTGCATTGACGGGATGTCTGCCTCTCAGTCGACGTATCTGGCCGTTATGGATGGCGACCTTCAGCATGATGAGTCGCTTCTCAAATACATGTTAGCCTCCCTTAAAAATGAAAATCTTGATCTGGTCATCGGCAGCCGCTACATGCCAGGCGGCAGTGTGGGCAATTGGAAGTGGTCACGCAAAACAACAAGCTTGATTGCCACGTGGATGGCCAAGATTGTCTCTGACTATCATCTGAAAGATCCGATGAGTGGATTTTTTATGCTGAGGCGTGATTTTTTCGAACAGGCTAAACCGCATCTTCATGGCGGCGGCTTTAAAATCCTCTTGGATTTGATTGTCTCTTCTCCCCGGGAAGTGAATTTTAAAGAAATCCCTTTTACATTCCGCAATCGTCATTCCGGCGAAAGCAAATTAGGGGCTGAGGTAGTGTGGGAGTATGTGAAGTTTATCGTAGATAAGAAAATCGGAAAGAAATAATACTTGGTACTTAGGACATTGGACTTAGGACTTGGGAAGCCTAGGTCCTAAGTACTAAGTCCCAAGTACTATTTAAACATACAACATTTCCTTCTTCGCCTGAACGTCTTTATTCTCCAAATACTCATCGAACGTTGTTTGAGGCCGGTCGATAAATCCGTTCGGTGTGATTTCAATAATACGGTTGGCGATCGTTTGAATAAATTGATGATCGTGCGAAGAAAACAGAATAGTCCCTTTGAAACGTTTAAGCCCATCGTTTAGAGCAGAAATTGACTCCAAATCCAAGTGATTGGTCGGCTCATCCAAAATCAATACGTTCGCCTGCTGAAGCATCATGCGTGCCAGCATGCAGCGCACCTTTTCACCCCCGGAGCAAACCTTAGCCTGCTTTTTCGTCTCTTCGCCGGAAAAGAGCATGCGGCCGAGAAATCCACGCACAAATCCTTCGTCCTGATCATCCGAATATTGGCGCAACCAATCGATCAAATTCAAACTGCTCTGAAAATATTGATTATTGTCTTTAGGAAAGTAGGCTTGTGTCGTTGACGCCCCCCACTTAAAACCGCCGGCGTCAGTACCCATCTCTTTCGTTAGAATTTGAAACAAAGTGGTTTTGGCCAAATCATTACGCCCGACAAAACAGATCTTGTCCCCTTTATTAACACTGAAGTTTAAATTTTTAAACATCACCTCACCGTCAATGGTTTTGGAAAGATCAGACACATCCAAAAGATCGTTGCCGGCTTCGCGCAGTTGATCAAACCCGACAAAAGGATATTTACGCGATGACGGCTTGATTTTTTCAATGTCCAAGTTAGCAATCATTTTCTTGCGTGCGGTTGCCTGTTTAGATTTGGCCGCATTCGCGCTAAAGCGCGCCACAAAGGTCTCAAGCTCTTTTTTCTTCTCTTCATTCTTTTTATTTTGATCCGCTCTTTGCTTTAACGCCAACTCGCTCGCCTCTTTCCAAAACGTATAATTGCCGGTATAAAGCTGAACCTTACCATAATCAATGTCGGCAATGTGCGTGCAGACTTGATCGAGGAAATGTCTGTCATGTGAGACAACAATCGCAAGGTTTTCAAAATCAGCCAAAAAATCCTCAAGCCACATACAGGTCTCGATATCAAGCTGATTGGTCGGCTCATCAAGGAGTAAAATATCCGGATTACCGAAAAGTGCCTGGGCCAAAAGCACGCGCACCTTTTGGCTTGCCTCCAGTTGCTTCATTTCCATCTCATGCAGATCTTCCCCAATGCCTAAATCGCTTAACAGCTTCTCCGCATCGGCCTCGGCATTCCATCCGTCCATTTCCGCAAACTTCTCTTCCAGCTCAGAGGCCCTGACACCATCCGCATCCGAAAAATCCGCCTTGGCGTACAGCTCGTCCTTCTCTTTCATCACCGCAAACAAATCCTGATGACCCATCACAACCGTGTCGCGCACCTTGTATTCGTCATACGCAAACTGATCCTGCTTGAGGACTGACATCCGCGCCCCAGGCTTTATGTTGACCGCCCCTGAGGTCGAATCAATATCGCCGGATAAAATCTTAAGAAAGGTCGACTTGCCGGAACCATTGGCTCCGATAAGCCCATAACAGTTACCCGGTGTAAACGTTATACTTACATCTTTAAATAAATGGCGGGAGCCAAACTGAAGCCCTACCCCACTGACATCAATCATATTCACTCCTTGAAATCTACGTATTGACTCAATTCAGGGTGAGATTATACACGATTTTCATATTTAGTAAATTATTAATATTAGAGCGGCCTAGAGTATTTGTGGCGTGAGTTTAACCAAACCATTTTGCTTAATCTGCTGGAAAGAAACCCCTTTTTGGGCCAACTGGACCGATTTGATTAAATCGGCATAACCCATTTTCAGATGTTGCGTTAAATCCTGACTGGAAAGTTTTTGATCAACAATAATTTGCTGATAGATGCGTGAGGACATTATTTTTTGGATTGACTCGCCCGGCTCGATCTTAAGACTGGACTGAAGCATGGCGGCGGCTTTTGTATATTCGTTCAGATCTAAATAAACAGAAACGAGATTATAGCTATTCCAGAAAAAATTTGGGACCAATGCATGGGCTTTTTCATAATTTATTCTGGCCTGTGTTAAATCACCGATTTGATAAAAATAAAAACCAAGCATAGCATACGCCTGGTCATTATTCGGAAAAACATTTAAGACAGCCTCATAATAGGCCTTATACATTTTGAGCCTTGCCTTACTGACCTCATCCTGAAAGAGAAAATCATAGGTCTTTGGCATCAGGCTATTGAGCCTTCTTATATGCGCACGGCTAAGGCTTTCTTTTTGTGAAAAGTTTTGTTTCTTAACAATACGGTGATTGATATGAAATGCGGTAAAGACCATCCCGTACACAATGCCTACAAAAACTAAGAAAAATAAACTGCGGCCTAGGAATTTTTTCATCATTGATTAATGGTTTGGTCCCCGGTAATCTTTATCAAACCACATCGCAAAAAACAGCGATTGAAACCCCATGGAAATACTAAACAGCCACGACAATGTCGTAATCGGCGGGAAAAATCCGTTTTCTATCCGCCCGGCAATAAGGGAACTAAAAAACCACAAGCTTAAGGCCAAAAGCCCCATACCCATAATGTAAAAAAAGACCAATGGATGAAAATCGCGGACAATATATTTCTCCTTAAGCCTCCACAAAAAGAGTTTAAACAACATCCAGCCAATGGTAAAAATGACCACATAAATTTTCATGTTCGATTTCTCGCCGACATTATAAATGGGCGCAACCGCGACGTCCTTAACACGAAAGTCAAAGACATTTAACCGCACCAAGACATCATTGGGATTGCCATAGCGTTTATACATCTTATTCCAGTCAATCATCTTTAATGCACGGTAGTGGATCGCACAAAACCCGGACTGTGAATCGGCAATGTCCCAATACCCCGATGCTATTTTCGTGAGAAGCGAAAGAACAGAATTACCAAAATATCTGATTTTAGGGATTTTAGAAAATGCCTCGCCGGTAAACAAGCGGTTACCTTTCGTATAATCGGCCATATTATCAACAATCGGATCGAGTAATTTGACAATATCATCCGGATTCATTTGCCCGTCGCCATCCATCCGGACAACAATATCAACCGGATTATCCTTCACCCAATTATATCCGTTCGCCAAAGAACCCCCGCAACCGGAGTTAGTTGCGTTTTCAATCAAAACAATCGCGGCATTTTCTTTTTGATAGTCTTTTACAACAAAAACGGTTTCGTCTTTACTCTTATCATCGACAATAATAATTTTATCGACAAAATCAGGCATGGTCTCAATAACCCGCCCAATTTGCTTCGCCTCATTATACGCCGGAATAACAACACCAATTGTATGCTCTTTATACATAGACCCTCTTAGATGGCAATGTTTAAATTTTTCTTAACTAGCCCTTTGAGTATAAAAATACCGATAAAAGACGACACTCCTGTGGCAACAGCTGCCCCGTAGAGCGAAAACTTTGGAATCAATATCCAATTCAACACAACATTTAACATAACGATCAAAAATATATATATAGTGTTGTGCCCAACAAATCCTGTTTGAATCAAAATCATATTAAACGGATAATAGCCCGCGCTGAACCACAGCCCAATGATTAACCAGACAAAAATCATCCAGCTCTGCAAAAAGTCACTGTAAGGAAAAATCCACTGAATGATCAGATAAAATCCTCCGATTAAAATAGCACTCAATACCAGCATACTCAAATAAAATGTAAAGACACCTGATTTGATAATTTGCTTCATTTCGTCAATCTTCTTATCATGATACAAAGCGGTTAATTTCGGATTAACATTGGCACGGACAACCACCATCAATTGAATGACCCCCTCAATGGCTATGGCGGCCAGACTATAAATGCCCACAATATGATCAGCCGTTAAAATACCGAGCATAATAATATCAACCCGGATATTTATCTCATAGAACAGCCCTGAAAGAGACCCTTTGCGGATAAAATCATAATGCCGCATAAACCATTGATGTAATGCCACACAAGGTGTACGCCAATAATACTGAACAAAATAAATGACATTAACCAAAAAAACCACTATCTCAGAAGCACTTAATATGACAGGCAAATGATGCGCGTTATGCCGTCCGAAATAAAAAACAACGAGCGCCAACACAACACCAATATAACGCAGACTCTGCAGGCAGGCATACGCTCGCATATGCCGTAATCCGTTGAGCCCGGCGAGCAATGTTTTGTTAACAGCAAAACACCACAGCCCCGGAATAATCCAGACAATACCAAGGCCAACGGCTGCGCTATCAAAAACCTGCGCTAAAACGCCACGCAAGGCATATAAAACACCACACACAAACAAAGCAAAAAGAGCAACAATCACTACCGCGGAAATTAATATGGATAATGTTTTTTGTTTATCTTCCAGATGCTGCGCGATGTATTTCCCCGCAGAAAAATGCACACCCAACGTACACACTTGAGACAAAACAATATAAATGGCAAAAACTTGATTAAACACACCCAGAATGGCGGCCCCGTAATAGACCGCTATTTCGAAATTAAGTATTATCCCGCTCACTCCCATTATTGCAAACGCAGCAAAGTTCCACGCTAAATCTGTTGTGAATTTACTCGACTGCAAACTGTGTTTTAATGAGGTGATTATATTGATCAAAATACTTACCTAGGATTTCACGCGGGCCAGCAAAATAATCCACGGCAAAGGCGTTAATACCTGCTCAACCTCCCCGTATTGTCCAACTAATTTTTTCAATGCGCTAACAGACCAATGATTCACATGGCCGGGCGTATTGCCCCAGTCCGAAAGGTAAGAACCCCGCAGGCAATTTAACATGCGCCAAATCGGTTCATGCGGCACAGACACAACCACATATTTCCGCGCAACACGGAATAATTCTTTAAGCGCTAAATGATAGTCATCGATATGCTCCAAAACCTCCAATAAAAATATCCCGTCAAAGGCATTATCCTCACGTTTAAGTGCCAAGACCGATTCTTGAATAACCTTCACCGGAAAATCAATCGCATGAATTTTTTGAACCAGCCTTTCTTCAAACTCTGAGGCCTTGAGATGCTGCCCCTTTAACATTTTAAGAATCCTTCGCGTCGACTCCCCCGGCCCGCAACCCACCTCAAGCAAGCTATCATTAGCCTCAAACGTATCTATGATTTTGCCTAGCTGCCGATAAAATCCATTATATAAATACTTCGAAATAGGATTTTGGCTTTCATACTCTAATTGATACCAATCCCACAATTCATCGGCACTGGCATTATCAAAATCAAACACTGTGCTCATTATAATTAAACCTCCTATATGCCCCGTATAATCCAAAAGGCAATGCATAAACAATCATTGTTTTAATCAAAACACCCCAATCAAAGACCAAATAATTTTTAATCATCGCGGCCGAAAGCAGATGCTGAGCATGAACCAACTTGGCCAATATATTTAATATATAAAAAACACCCGCATCAAACACGATGTGTAAGGCCTCAAGTGGGTAAAATAAAAAAATCTCCCAAACCTTCACTTGATAATGGGGATTATCCCATCCCGATTGACCAAATCCCGAATCGGCAACAGATAAATGCAGCGCCCCACCGCTTGCCTCAAACGCCACCATGGATAAAATCGGAAAAACAGCGACGGTGGAAAGAATCCAAGGCCAAACAGACATACGCTTTTTGCATTGATCAATAAAATGCGCCAAAGGAATCACAAGCAATGGCATAAGCGCAAAAATCAAATAGCGATACCCATACCAGCCCCCCTGCGTCCTCCAGGCAATCACACAGTATAAGTTAATGAGCATAGGTAAAGTAGCCCATATTAGTTTATGTTTAAGCGGATACCTTTGTATAAAAAGCGCTAGTCCGGCAACCACAATAAATGGAGCTGTATAGAGTAGCCCCCAATTAATGCCAAACAGGATATGAACAAACCGTTTGAAATAAAAAGCTATTGGCTCAAAGGTGAGTAATCTTGCCTTAATATCACCGCCATAGCCTCCACTCGGATTGAGCAACTCCGGCACTATCTTCAAACCAAAAACCATAATCACGGCCAAAACATAAACAAGAATAATTTTTTTCCAGATAGATATATTCTTTCCATCTTTGATGCCATTAAAAAATAATATCATCGGCCAGAATAGCGCCATAAACACATTGTTAGTCCTTACTAAAATCGTCATGGCAACGGATGTGGCGATGAGCACAATCATTTTTTTAGAAATAATATCTCTTTGCTGAAAAAGAACTAATAAATAAACAAATACCGACTGCAGGAAAAATTCGAACACATGCGAAAAAATCGGCCGGCGAAAAACATACAGCGGCAATCCCTGACATAAGGCCATAAGCATGACTGCCCAGACAGAAGCGGGCTCATCGCAAAAATAGCGAACAGCTTTATAGAGCAGCCAACAACTCAAATATAAGTAAAACAAAGAGGCAACAATAAAACCAAACTGTGACCAGCTGCCGGGAATGTTTTCTTCCGTTCTCTCAAGCACAATATCAGCGCCGAGCACCCGGTCCACCAAAGAAAAGACAAATACAAACGGGCTCGCCAAAATACCGCTGCCAATACCGCCCAGGGGTTTAACCCCGTCACCTAAAAAAAACTCTTTCTCATAAGAAGGAAACTGCCCGTACGCGATGGATGAGGCGTGCGCAAAATAATCCCAGTCATCATCCGCATACCAAAAACCACCCGTATTAAGTTCATACGGCCTAAATAATACAAGGGCAAAAACAAAAATCACTAATGTAATATATTTCAATACAATCCTTTATTTAGGAATAAAGTTTCTTCATTTGATTAATGGTTTTCAGTGCAGACTCCATAGGAATGTCAATCAACTGACAATATTCATTGATGGTTTCATAACGCGGGTAATTCTCCTCTTCAACAATTTTCATCGCTTCTTCTCTCGACAGCACGCCTTCCCGGATTTGATTACTGCGGAATGTGTCGTTTTCAGTAAACCCTGCAACCACATAGTAAATATAGTTATAAAAAGCCGCTGTCCCGTCGCCAATCCGCCAGGTCGACTTTGTATCATTGGCCAGCTCCCAATTATAGTCATGGATTAATGTATCATTGACGTGCTTTTCATCCCAAGGGACATAGTCAAACATATTAATATAATCATGGAGTTCATTGGTGTAGTAAGCTTGAAACCCTTTCAGAGAATCCCACAAAGAGCTATTGATATAGGCTGGATTTAAAATAAATTCTTTGCCGTAATACCCCATCATCTTTAATTTGTCCATGAAGCTGATATTGTAACTTAACTTTTGTTTTTTCTCTTTAATATGACAAAACCCCGTCTTAAAATTCGTTTTTTCATATTTGTTTTCCGCCATTACCAAAATATCAATATCCGTCTGCTCTTTAATCTTATTGGCATAATAGAAATACTGTTTATCCCCCGCCATAAAAAGCGGAATAGTTCCTAGATTAGGCCGTTTCAGCCAAGCAGCAACATTGTTAGAAATATTTTTGCGTTTGCGGACAATATCGGCGGAGACAATGATATGTTCAATGCCAAGTTTGCCGCACATGCGCGCACAGTTACGCCGTGCAAGATCCGTGACCATTCCCCAATCATAGGTATAGGCAATCGGATTCATTCCGCATTCTTTTTTAAAAAAGTGCAACGCATAACAGCTATCCCGCCCGCCGCTGAGCGATATCACAATATCTTGTTTATGGTCGGGCTTTTTATAACGGTCTAGCTCTTCTTGTAAGGCTTGCTTGCCTGAATAATTAAACTTAGTGTGATTATGACAATAATTGCACACACCATCCTTATCAAAGGTGATATAGGTCATTGTTTCAGGCAAGATACAACGCGTGCACCGCCTAATCCCATCGATTCTTTTTTTACATTCATGATAATGATCCTCGATTGTTTTAGACACTCCCTTAAAAGAAGACACAGCAAGTGAGCTGGCACTGTTCACATAGTCCGGCGCACAGTGTTCAATGGCCAGGGCCTTGGTAATCCTATTAAACCCAAAGTCTTGTTTGTTTTCTTTATCTAAAGAAAATGTATTGATGGCGAATGTTTGTGTGTTGCACACACATCCTTGATTAGGGAGCATTTGAATAATGTCCTCATCGGTAAAACGCCCCTTTAACTCATTTTTGGCAATCATTTGGCGAAGAATATGGCGCTCTGAGGCAAAAACAAAAATAGAATTTTGTTGATCATGACAGTAATACAGCGACCCTGTATTGGTTGCCAGAATCAAACAGTCCAATTGATCAAACATAATGCCAACAGAGACAGTGCCTTCAATTTGCGAAAAGGCATCAATGACCGCATCTATCGGTAGAACGTCATTTTTGATTGCATCCGCGATAAGCCCAAGCAGCGCTTCTGTATCAATTTCTGTCTCTTGTGTCGAAGTAGAAATATTCTGCCAAAGCTTGGCGGAATTCACAATAATCCCATTATGGATACTTACAATCCCGTTTTTAATAACCGGTTGATTATTAGACGCTGAGACTTGTGAGCCATTGGTCACCAGGCGGGAATGACCCATTGCAAAGATATGCTCATTAAGGTCGAATTGGTTGAGAAGGCCTTTATACCCTTCCTGGCGGATCATTTGGGTGGCAGGCAAAGGCTGCTTATAAATCTGAATCCTGTTCTTATTTCTCACCGCAAGCCCGGCCGCTTCTTTGCCTCTTGATTCGGAAAGCGTAAACAGGCTATCTAAAATAGACTTAAATTCATCTTTGGAAAGCTCTGCCTCTTTGTTTTTTAAAAAACCAAAAATTCCACACATATGTATTTTTTCTTGGAGAAGTGTTGTGTAGATATGTCCATGCATTACGGCAGCTTGGAAATACACAGTATATTGCCACAATTTTTGCTAAATTTCTAGTATAAAGACGATATTCACCCTCCTAGGCCCTCAATTTCAAAATTCCAGGCCTTTCCATTGCAATAGACCCTGGAAATACCTATAATGGATGCGTTGTTGGTTGTTAGTTGATGGTTGTTTAGGGCCAAAATCCAACAACAAACAACCGACAACCAACAACAATTAAAATATTTTTAACATGATCAAATTACTCGACCGATTCAAAAAGCCCAAACTGAGCGACAAAGATATCCTCATCTTTGATTTTGATGGGACAATTGCCGATACCATGTATCATCTGATTGAAATCAGCAATGGGCTGGCCGATCGTTTCGGCTACGCGAAGGTTGATCTTGCTGAGGTCGAAAATATGCGTGATTGGACCTCCCAACAGGTATTTAAACACCTGAAGGTGCCTATCCTTAAAATTCCTAAAATTCTGACCCAAGCGCGTAAAGAACTCCATAAGCAATTAGATGATGTCAAAACATTTGATGGCATTAAAGATGCCCTCCTGCAGCTCAAAGAACTAGGGCATGAAATTGGTATCTTCACATCCAACTCAAAGGCCAACGTGGAAGCCATTTTGCAATCTAATGGCCTTGATGTCTTTGACTTTGTCTTGACCACACCCAAATTATGGAATAAAAACCGTGGGCTTCGCCGCATTATGCGCCGTAAACGGTTTCACAAGAAAAATGTGATTTATGTGGGAGATGAAACACGCGACATTGAAGCCGCGAAAAAAATCGGCATTCGTGTGATGGCGGTTGCCTGGGGATACAACAGCATTGAGAAACTTGCCTCGCTTGAGCCGGACTTCCTGGCCCACAGCCCTGAAGATATCATCAAGCACTGCGCTAATTAGCGTACAGCGTGTAGCGCCTAGCGTTTAGAAAACAACGGACAACTGACTACTCCCTATTCGCTAAACGCTATACCCTATACGCTCTTTATATTTTCAGTACAAAATCCGTATTTACTTAATTCAACATCGAGATTTGCTCGGTCTCTTCTTCCTTGGAAAGCCCCAACAATAAAGGAAAGTTAACCACCGGGGTGATACTGATAATGACTGTTGTTACACCTGTCACAGTATCAGCGGGGATATCGGAAAGCGTGCCAAAATCAATCTCAACCGCTTCACCCTCTTGCTGTAAATCCAAATTACGGGCATTAAAATCAATCCCGCCATAGTCTAGCACGTTTTGTTTTGCCACGGCCGCGGGATCGGCACGAAAGTCCAATCCGCGATCATTCAAAGCTGTTTTGATCTGCGCAAACTCTGCGTCACCGACCCCGGGAATTTCTCGAACTTCCGCCTCCGTCAATGACATAATATCCTCTAAAGTCCAAAAACCATTATTTTCCAAAAGTATTTGTAAAGCAGGTGATAACTCTAAATCCTCGATTAAACCCGATTGATATTGGCTTATATTCAATTCTATCTTAGCTAAAAAAGCAACAATTTCATTGAGAGCCTTAGTCCCTATCCCTCTTTGACCCGGCTTTTTCTCATGTTTACGTAAATCTTTTAAGGATGTGGCCATCAATTTTTTGATTGTCTTTATATCACGCCCTTTTAATATGCGTATAGTGGGTCCTGATAACGACCACTTATAAGTTTCCTTTAACTCAAGTCCTGCTAACGACCACCTGGTCAAAGCTGTAAATCCAGATTCTGAATAACCACTCCTAGGCACAGCAAATAGTAATCGTCCTGTCTCATCAAGATAGACCCCGGCAATACTTTCAATCTGTGAAGGTTTGAAACCCAAATCCTGTAAACTATCTTTATCATTCCCAACCAACTGGGACATAACAAAAATACCATTTCTAGTTAAATGGGTTCGGGCATTTTTTAAAATTTTAGTGTCCTCCACCAAAACTTCTTGGCTTGCTTCAGAATCAGTCAGTTTCCATAAATTACTTTTATAAAATAAAATGGCAAGTTTCATCAATTCTCTAGCTTTAGCGTAAATAACTGCGTCGCGTGTAGGTATTCCACTAGTAACTGTACGAAAATTAAAGTTTGGAATGGCTGGCCCAAAAAGATGATTTATTAAATCATTCCACTCCCCCCCACTTATTCTTTTTATAGGAGACAAAGGAGAACGAAACAATTTTTTACGAAATTCCATAAATTCCACATTTTGAGCTATTTCTCTTGTATAGAACTGATACGGCTCTGTTATTTCGTCAAAAGCCGTTTTGGTTGCCGCGGCAAAATCCCACTTCTCATTATTGTCCAAATCAATCAACCATTCTTTCGTTTGTGCCAATCCATCCTGCAAAGACGTTAAATTATCAGCAGCAACACCAAGAAGCTCCTGCATTTTTTCCGTTTTAAAACTTACCTTGGGCGGAACGGCTAAACCTAATTCTTTCATTTTGGCATCCGTCATAGGCTCAACCACAGCCTTGGAATTGGTCACATCTTTCATAGCACTAAATAAATCTTCTTGTGAAACAGGGTCGGGATGCGCCACATTGATAACATTATTTTCAGGGTCAACAGATACTTGCCCTGCATTATAGATAGCCTTTACTAGATCGTTAACATAGATATAACTGTTTTGCCGCCCAGGAATATATGTTTTGGCATCCCCTCCTTTTGCCAGGCGCATTTCGCGCATAAACTTCGGAACGGCCCGTTCTGTCTCATCTCCCGGCCCATACACATTGCCGAAACGTAACACAATACCTTGTTCATAATCATTAATACTTTGTTCCGCTAATAACTTGGTAAATGAATATAACCCGGCTCCCTTGCGTAATTTTTCTGGAAGTCTCTCTTGCAAATCACTTTGTTCTTCTGTAACTTCCCCACTAATAAAGTTCTTCGCTTGTTGTTGAACACGCGCGGCCTGTGCATTTAACAGTTCATTTAAACCTTCTTCTAAAATCAAATCTTCTTCACCTAGCTCCCCACTGGTTCGTTCTCCCAGTTGATATAAATGCACCGTTGAGGCAAATACAATGCGTTTATTGTCTTCTGCAGCTAATTCCTTCAAAATATTGGTCGATAAGCTATTAACCTTAACGGCCTCTGCGGGGGTCATTTGGCTTAAACCACTCCATCCGCCGAGATGGTAAATCACATCACTTGCTGTGGTAAGTTCTCTAAGCGCATTAATATCTAACAGATCCCCTTCGACTATACGAATCTTTGGATGAGATGCCGCCAGCTTTAACAGTGTTTTGTCTGATTGATTGCGCGCCAATACATAAATGGCTTCCGTATCAGACTGCTTTAAAAGATGCCGCACCAATTGCGTTCCCACAGCCCCTGTTGCACCTGTAATAGAATAAGTTTTCTTCTCTATACTCGCCGCATCGATATCGACCAACACCTGCGCGACGGCGGCGAGCTCATGGATGATCTTCTCTCTTGTCCGCTCACCATTCATAACGTCTTTTAAATAACCAAACTCTTCGCCTAACTTATCCAATAGTGCTGCTTGTTTTTCAGCTCCCGTAACTTGCTTAAACTGAGGCGTCACTTCTTTACTTTCTTGTATCTGCCTTAATTTTTTTCCCCGGATCATTCTGTTTTGCTTATGTTCCGGTAAAACATTTTGGCCAGTATCATTATTGATAATGCCTTCAAGAATAAAACCTTCTTCAAAGTCCCCGTCAGATTCTAATCTCTTTAGACGAGACTCTTCCACTTCTTGCATATCGATATTAAACAGCGCTGCAAATTGCCCCATATGATCTTTCATAGCCTGAACCTTTGCAGACCGTTGATCGTCAAACGTCATTTCTTTTACATCTTTTTCCAAACTCTGTATTGCCTCTTTAATTTCGACAAAATTAAAAGATTCACCATCTTCCGTCATTGTCGCATCGTCAAATGCGCCCATATTTATGCCTTCTAATTGCACTAACGTACTGACCGTAACTTCGGGACTTGCGTTATTCATAATCTCATGCAGCTTTGATTGCA
>JANQMA010000031.1 GCA_028280285.1 Candidatus Omnitrophota bacterium
GGCCGGCTTGGAACCAAGCCGGCCAATTTCTCTTGTATATACACATTTTTTCCGCTCATCCGTAACCTATTTTGACTAGGACGCTTACGTATTTTGCCCTCCTGTAATTTGCTTGACACACCCACGGAGCCTTGCTAATATTTACATCCACTAGTATTAGTAGATATTATATATAGATGTCACAGACAACCTATTTAACAGAACAAGACGTTGAGGCCTGTGTGGCCTTCAGCGGTCATGAAATCAAAGAATTTTATTCGTACTTTATCCATCACAACGCAAAATCCCCGTACGGCGAATGGGCCAATGGGTTTAATATAGACAGCCATGATGCGCTTAAAGAGATTGTTCTGAAGTTTTGTGGTGATAAAACACAGCTGCTCGTTGATAAACTGGTTAAAAATGGTGAAGGGATTGACGCCCACATTCACCCTGTGCGTATAGAGGTCAGAAAGACCAAAGATGTGCCTGGCGCGTCCCAAATTGCCGTGCGTGGTGTTTATGAGGATTTTCGCCAAGTAACACTTAATCGTTTTAAAGCGAATGATGATCTTTCGAAGCGCGCATTATCGATTAAAATGTCCGGCCAGATGTCGTTTGAGATCAATGTGAAGGGCGTGGATAAGGCATTGCCTTTTCATTACCTGAGTAAGAATCTTAAATTGGTCTTAGCCCATATGGGCTATCAGCCCGGCAATGTGATCAATGCCAATGATGCGCCGATGATTATCGCGGCCGATGCCGATGGGACCACCTATGGTTTTCCAAGCGAAAAAGGTTTACCGACGCTCGCAGAAAGCCCGGCCTTTGAGGCGATTATGGAATTTTTAAGACTCGGTGGCATTTATATGATTATATCGGGTAATGCGATGGACAGGACACTTTCACGCGTGGTTGATTCTGTTCCTCAGGATTTACGCAGTAATGTGATTGTGGTGGCTAATGGCGCGGCCGATATGGCGGTTGTTGGTCCCGACGGACAATTTGATTGTTTAACTGATTACCGGGCGCATGCGCTCAAATCGCTTGAGGGAGAAAACAAAATCGACAGCCTTAATGTCACTTATTTAGGTGATGATGGTAAGATCCACGGCAATGATTATCCGGCTTATGAGGCACTAGGTATTAAGCGCGCCATACTTGTGTGTGATCAAGAAAAGACTGATGACGTACTGCAAGATCAATGTGTCGGCGGACATGAAGAGGGCACGCGACGGATCATGGATAAAATTAATCAGGATACAAAGCAAGCAGGAAAAGCTTTAGAGTTTAGTGAAGATTATATAAGAAGTTTGATGACATGTTAGCCAGCACGCTCTGTTACATAAAAAAAGACGGCAAGACACTTATGCTGCACCGCATCAAGAAAGATAAAGATGTGCATGAGGGTAAATGGAACGGTCTTGGCGGCAAGTTTCATCCGGGCGAGACACCGGAACAATGTGTGGTCCGCGAGGTCAAGGAAGAATCGGGCCTTAATATCGAAGAGCCGAAGCTTCGCGGTATTATGACCTTTCCGGAGTTTAAAGACAATGAAGATTGGCTTGTTTTTTTATTTACAGCCGATCAGTTCAGCGGCGAAATGATTGAAAGCGACGAAGGTAAACTCGAATGGATCGAAGGTGACGCGGTATATGATCTGCCGCTTTGGGAGGGTGATAAATATTTTCTCGATTGGCTTAAAGAGGATAAATTTTTCTCAGCTCAATTTTGTTATAAGGATAAGAAGTTAATTAAACATTCAGTTGTATTTTATTAAGTGATCCGTGTTCTGTGGTCCGTGGTCTGATCACAGAACACAGACAACAGACCACAATAATGCGAGGTAATATGAGTACAATGACACCAGAAGACAGAATAGTAAAATGTACACCAAAAGATGAATCAGGATTAAATGATTTTCATCGTCTGCCGGATTTATTCGGGATTGATATCGACAAAGTCGGTATTAACCGTTTTCGTATTCCGCTTTTATTTAGACATAAAGATGGAACGGTGATGAATCATGATTCTGAAGTCAGCATGTATATTTCTTTTCCAAAAGGAAAAGCAGGTATTAATATGAGCCGTCTTTATGCGTTCTTGCAAGAAGAAGCAGACGGGCAAATCATTGATGTTAATTTTTTCAAAAGAATATTACATCGCTACCGCCGTGATATGCGTGATACAGAAGATGAAAATCTGTATAACGATTCTTATATTAAGCTGAAGTTTAATTATCCGATTAAGCAAAAAGCACTTAAAAGTGAGCAATCGGGCTGGCAGTATTATCAATGCGCGATCGAAGGCCGTGAAGATAAGACAGGTCATGTGCGTTTGTATTTAACTGTTCATTATGAGTATTCATCGACTTGCCCTTGCAGTTTGTCTATGTCCAAACAGTATGAAGAGCAATACCGTGAAAGCATAACCGAAGAAGGCAATGGTATGGCGGTGGCCCATTCACAGCGTTCAGAGGCGAAGTGCACCGTTGAATTAAGTGCAGAAGAAGACTACTACATTGAAGATCTTGTTGAAGTCTTACGCAAAGCAATCCCAACAGAGACGCAAAGTTTTGTGAAGCGCGTTGATGAGCAGGCCTTTGCGGTGTTAAACGCACAAAATCCAATGTTTGTCGAGCATGCCACGCGCCGGTTAAGCAAGGCGCTTAATGACGAGCCAAAATTTTTGGACTGGGTGGTTTCGGTCGAACATTGGGAATCGCTTCATTCGCACAATGCCGTGGCTGTTATCCGTAAAGGTATTCCCGGAGGTTTGCGGTAGTGTCGCTCAGCTCCTCATCCGCTCAGCATAAGGAGAACGCTAAGCAATTAGCGCCAATTCAAGTCGCCGTTATTACTGTCAGCGATACACGCGATGCATCGACGGATGAAAACGGTTTGTATCTTAAAGAAGAAATTATAAAACACAAGTGCAGCTTAAGCAGCTATACAGTCATCAAAGATGAAGTTGAAGAGGTTGAATCGGCGCTCAATGCGGCCGCACGCGAAGCGCAAGTTATTGTGATCAACGGCGGCACCGGTATTGCCAAACGTGATCGCACATTTGATGTGGTTGATCGTAAATTAACCAAAACCCTTCCCGGATTTGGTGAAATATTCAGGCATTTAAGTTATAACGAGATCGGTTCGGCCTCCATGTTGTCCCGCGCAACCGCAGGCGTTTATAATGATACGATTGTCTTTAGTCTGCCGGGCTCGACCAATGCCGTCAAACTCGCTTGGGAAAAATTAATTGTTCCGGAAATGGCCCATCTTGTCTGGGAGCTTGCGAGATGAGCAAGATAAATAATAAGAAATATGAAAAATTAAATATTGGTAGTTGGTAATTGGTAGTTAGTAATTAGATTTGAAAATCAATTACCAATTACTAAATACCAAATACGATTACGTTTTGATATATGCCAAAAGAATTAACACTCGACAGATTATATAAGACGTTCGATATCCTTGAAGATTGGCAGGAACGTTACGGTTATATCATTGAACTCGGACAAAAGATTCCAAAGCTCGATGAGGCGGATAAGACAGAACCAAACCGGGTGCACGGATGCATGAGCACCGTCCATATGCTTATCAGTGCGACAGATGATGCGCCGCCTAAAATCAATTTTGTCGCCGAGAGCGATGCTTCCATTGTTAACGGGCTGATTGCGCTGTTGCATGTTGTCTATGACAATAAAACACCTGAAGAAATTAGATCTATCGATATCAAAGAAGTGTTTTCTAAACTAGGCCTTGATAGCCATCTGTCGCCTAATCGGCGTAATGGGTTTTTCTCTATGGTAGAGCGCTTACAAGCCCTTGCAATGGAGAGTAAGAAATGATCGATGATGAACTTCTGAGTTTGCTTGCCTGTCCGGAAACAAAGAAAAATCTTGTCTTAATTGACGAAGATTTGGTTCGGCGTATCAATGACAAAATAGCAAGCGGGCAAGTGCTTACCAGAATGAAAGGTAAAGTTACCGAACCGATTGAAGGTGGTCTGATGCGTGAAGGAGATGCAACCTCTGTTTATCCTGTCCGCAACAATATTCCGGTTCTTTTGGTCGAAGAGCTAATTGAAATTAAAGATATTTAACGATAAGGAGGAGGCTGTGAAAAAAGTTGTTTTTCTAACCCTTTTAATGAGTTTAGTCTTTTTAAGTGAAGTTTTGGCTCATTGTGAAATCCCCTGTGGGATTTATACCGATCGGTTGCGCTCTAATTTGATTGCGGAGCATGCGACAACGATTCGTAAATCCATGACGCAAATCAATGAGCTTTCGAAAAAGCCTGAGAAAAATTCTAACCAATTAATCCGTTGGGTCAATAATAAAGAGCAGCATGCCGAGGAGATTCAGCACATTGTGTATCAGTATTTTATGACCCAGCGCATTAAACCGGCAGACATCGAAAACATGCCGGCCTATAAAAAATATACGACGGAACTTACCTTGCTTCATCAGATGTTGCGCGCGGCCATGAAAACCAAACAGACAACGGATGTTGCGAATGTTGACAGGCTTGAACAGCTGCTTGAGGCATTTAATGCGAGTTATTTTGTTCAAGATGAAGGGCCATTTGTAGAGAAACATAAGCATAAATAAAAAGAATAGATGGGTCTGTTTAATGTTTAGTGTTTAAAGTTTAAGAACGTTAACAAACAATAAACTCTAAACATTAAACAAAATTTTATGTTCTTAAGGTGGATATGTTTGAACAATTAGCGCAAGTCTGGCAGCATTTGCCGGGAAATATCGATCCTGTTCTTTTGAGTTTAGGCCCTGTGCAAATTCGTTATTACGGACTTATGTATGTGATCTCGTTTTTGGTCGTTTATTTTTTAGCGATTAAAAAAGCGAAGGCCACTAAGGCATTTACCGCTACTCTTGTTGAAGATTATTTTTTCTGGATTATTTTGGGTATTGTCATCGGCGCACGTATTGGATATATTTTGTTTTACGATTTTGCGCATCTTATAACAAATCCGCTTGCCGTTTTTATCCCTTTTGATTTTTCAAACGGCATTCGGTTTACGGGAATAAGCGGCTTGTCCTTTCATGGCGGGGTGATTGGGTTTATTATTACAACGGCTATTTATTGCAGGAAAAAACATGTATCGTTCTTTGGTTTTAATGATTTTTTAGTTCCGTTAATCCCTTTGGGTTATATGTTCGGCCGTATCGGTAACTTTCTTAATCATGAACTTTACGGGCGTGTAACAGATGCTCCCTGGGGTATGTATTTTCCGACGGCACCGACCTATGCATTAAGGCATCCGTCACAGCTGTATGAAGCCTTTTTTGAAGGTTTGGTTTTGTTTTGGTTGCTGTCATGGTTAAGTAAAAAAGAGAGCCCGGCCGGTGTTGTGGCCTCGTGGTATTTGATCGGTTATGGTGTTGTTCGTTTCTTTATTGAATATTTTAGACAGCCCGATGAACATATCGGTCTTTTGTTTTTAAGTTTAAGTATGGGACAAATTTTATGTGTTGCCATGGTTGTTGTGGGTGGTGCACTTTGGCAAATACGACTTAAGCGAGGTTAATATGAATGATGAAGATTATATGAGAGAAGCCATTGCCGAGGCGCTTAAGGGTAAGGGCCAAGTCGATCCAAACCCTATGGTTGGAGCCCTGATTGTCGAAGACGGCGCAATCGTTGCACGCGGGTATCATGCCAAATACGGGGATCTTCATGCAGAACGTAATGCATTTAATAATTTGGGACGTGAACCGAAACCTGGTGCCGTTATGTATGTGACACTTGAGCCGTGTAGTACAGTCGGTAAGACAGATGCCTGTACAAAGTATATTTTACTTTCAGGGATCAAGAAAGTTGTGATCGGCTCAATGGATCCTACAGAGGAGAATAAAGAAAATGGTGTTTTGATTTTAAGAGAGGCGGGCGTTGAAGTTATAACAGGAGTTTTAGAGCAAGAATGTTTAGATCTTAATCCGGAGTTTTTTAAAGTACATGGAAAGAATTAGTTTGCCAATTAGGCCAAGACGCAATCGTAAATCGCAAGCTATCCGTGCGCTTGTGGCTGAGACAAAGCTGTCTGTGGATGATTTGATTATGCCATTATTTTTAATCGAGGGTGACAATCAACGTGTGGCTGTTGAGTCAATGCCGGAGATTGATCGTTTAAGTTGTGATTTGATTGTTGAGGAGGTTTGCGCGCTAGATAGTTTAGGAATAAAAGCTGTTGCGCTTTTTCCAAGTTTGCCTGAATCGATTAAGGACAGAGAAGCAACAGAAAGTAAGAACTCTAAAGGTCTTTTGCAAATAACGATTAAAGCCATTAAAGAAGCTGTTCCGCAGATGTGCGTGATCACTGATGTGGCCATGGATCCTTATTCAAGTGATGGGCATGACGGTTTGGTGGAAGGTGGTGAAATTTTAAATGATGCAACGCTACCGATTTTGGCGGATATGGCGGTGGCCCAGGCCAGAGCCGGGGCGGATATTGTCGCCCCATCGGATATGATGGACGGGCGTATCGGTTATATTAGAGAAGAGTTGGATGAGGCAGGATTTGAAAATGTGGGAATTCTTGCGTATTCGGCTAAATATTGCTCAGCCTTTTATGGGCCTTTCCGTGATGCGCTTGATTCAGCACCAAAAGCGGGCGATAAAAAGACATATCAAATGGATCCGGCGAATGTGGATGAGGCGGTTCGTGAGGTTGAGTTGGATATTGATGAAGGGGCCGATATTGTGATGGTCAAACCGGCGCTGAGTTATTTAGATGTGATTGCGGCTGTTCGCAGCAGTGTTGATGTGCCGGTGGCGGCTTATAATGTCAGCGGAGAATACGCGATGATCTGTGCGGCAGCTGAGCGTGGATGGGTTGAAAAAGAGACGGCTATGATGGAGATGCTGTTAAGTATCAAGCGAGCCGGCGCAGATATTATCCTAACTTATTTTGCAAAAGAGGCGGCAAAGTTATTGCAACGATAGAAAATTAGAATACAATGGTAATTAAATCATGAAAATAATAATCCACCATGAAGATTTAAAAACGACGGTCGAAGATCCGGATGTGATTGATATTTGTGAGGCCCTGGATTTGGTTGAACGCGGCCTGGAAGAGATTGGTTTTTCCACCGAGCGTATTCAAGGGGCGATTCATCGTCGGGGCAAAGAGATTGCAACCAATTTAGGATTAGATTAAATATGCCTAAAAAAATCAAACCATATTGTGACGGATGCACAAAAAAACCAACGATTCATCTGACAGAAATTGTTGATGGCAAGATGTCGGAAATGCATCTGTGTGATGAATGTCCCAAATTGCAGGCCATTCAGTCAGAGAAACAATTTGGCCTGGCCGACCTCTTAGCAGGGCTCGCCGATTTCGGCAAAACAGTCAAGCCTGAAAAAACGGTTGGTGTTAAGTGTGAAAACTGCGGTTTGACGTATGAAGATTTTCGCAAGTTTGGCCGCTTGGGCTGTGGTGAATGCTATAATGCGTTCCGGGTACAGCTTACAACTTTGCTGAAAAAGATCCATGGCAATAATCAGCACTTCGGAAAGGCGCCTCAGCACATTTCCGTTGCATCACGTGAAAAAGTTGATACAATACAGGTCCTTAAAAAACAACTAGTGGAGGCGGTTAAGTCTGAAGACTTTGAAAAGGCGGCCGTTATCCGGGATAAAATACGCGATATTGAAAAAGAAGAAGGGGATAAATAATGTTAGCTATTGGTCTTGTTGTGATTGGTGTTTTCTCACGTTTTATTTTTCACTTTGAAAATTTTACACCTGTACTGGCGATTGCACTTTTTGCCGGGGCGTATTTGCCAAAAAGACAGGCTGTGGCTGTGCCGCTTGCCCTTTTTATTATTGCGGATGCCATGATCGGTTTTCACGCGCTTATTGCTTTTACGTGGGGTAGTATGGTCCTTGTTGCTGTAATCGGTATGTCTTTGAAAAACAAAAAATCATGGAAAAATACAGCTGTTGGAGCATTTTTATCGGCGGTGGTATTTTACGTAATTACAAATTTTGGCGTTTGGTTGTTTTATAACACCTATCCAAAATCATTGACAGGTTTGATGGAGTGTTATATTATGGCGCTTCCATATTTTAGAAATTCTTTGGTGAGTACATTTTTGTACTCATTTGTTCTTTTTGGAGGTTACGAGTTGTTGACGGCGCGTTTGAAAAATACGCGTTTTGCTTCGATTCTATAATTAAAATCCTCTATAGGTTAAGGAAATCTCGTGTAAATCGAGAGCAGTCCCGCTACGGTAATTTTAGTGATCTGTGTTCTGTGATCTGTGTTCTGTTGGAAAAGTTTCCACAGACCACTGATCACGGACCACAGACCACTGAAAAAGTCCGAATGCTTACCTATAGTTTATCACCTGATAATCGCGCGAGACGATTGGGGTATATACAGATTAACTCTATATATAATCCTTATCGATTTTTGATCGGTAAGGATTTTTTTCATTCCGCCTTTGGCGGAATGAACCCGGCGAAGTCAAACACGAAGTATTTGACGAAGCGGGCAGTAAAGGAGAAAAAAAGTTGAAAAAATTAAGTTTAATTTTAAGTTGTGTGTTTGTTATCGCAACAAGCGCACAAGATGCGTATGCGGCGCTCAGTTCCGTATTGGATACTGTGGTTGTAACCGCTTCACGCATTGAGCAAGAAGGCCACCGCGTGGCAGGGAATGTGACCGTTATTACTAATGAGCAAATCCAAGATGCTAATGTGCAGTCAGTGCCTGAGCTTTTAGGGCAGGTAGAAGGGGTTTTTGGTTATGATTTTTCGACAGTCAAAACCTCTACCGTGGATATCCGCGGATTTGGCGATACCGCCAATCGTAATGTGCTTGTGCTTATTGACGGGCGCCGGTTAAATCTGGTTGACTCCGGAGCAGCGGATTTGGTCCAAGTTCCTATCGGCGCGGTTGAACGTGTGGAGATTATCCGCGGCGCGTCATCTGTCCTTTATGGCGATAATGCTGTTGGAGGTGTCATCAATATTATTACCAAAAAGGGTAAAGGAAAACTAAATGGAAGAGTCGGGACTGTTCATGATGCTTATGGAACGACAGGCCAGCATGTCGAGGTTAATGGAGAGGCTCAAGGTCTTTCCTATTATGTATTCGGCAATTATCTGGACAAGCGCGGGTACCGCAAAAATGCGGATGAGTTGCATCAAGATGTTAGCGCCCGTTTTGATTATCAAGTAACAGATAAAACGTCGATTGGTCTTCAGTATGGTTATCATGATGACAAATATGAATTACCCGGGGGGCTTAATCAAACCGAGATTGTTACTCTTGGCCGTCGTGGATCGGCCGACAGCGGCAATATCGCAACAACCGAAGATCAATATGTGAAATTAACCATGAACATTGATCCTCTGCCGGAAGATGAGTACTTGGGACATATCGTCGTTGATACTTCCTGGCGTGATCGTAAATTATTTGATGTTATTAATTCATTTAATTTTATTACCCACCGTGATGTGCAGTCCAAAGGTGTGACGGGAAAATACATTTTTGATCAGGAAATCCTTAACCGCAAGGTTGATTTTGTGGTCGGGCTTGATTATTACGATCATGAAAATGATATTCTCGGAACCGGAAGTAATAGTGACGATATCACCATTTCCCGGGAAGACCTTGGGGCGTACACTAATCTTCAATTCGAGACCATTGATGATTTATTTCTCATTGGCGGGGCCCGTTACTACAAAGCCGAGTACACTATTAATCAGCGCTCCGGCACGCCAAACTTTATCAGACAAAAACCGGATGAGTTTGTTACCTCCGGTGGGCTTAAGTATGAGTATGGCAAGGGCAGCAACGTTTACTTTAATTATCAACAGACCTTTCGTTTTCTCACTACCAATGAATGGTACAGTTCGTTTAGCGGACTTAACACCGGTTTAAAGCAGCAAACCGGTGATCAATTTGAACTTGGTGTTAAACATAATTTCAAGGACAAGGCGATTGTCTCTGTCACGCCTTATCTGATTGATACCGAAAACGAAATCTTCTTTGATCCAAGTCAGGGGTTTTTTGGATCGAACAGCAATTATGATAAGATTAGACGCGTCGGTGTTGAGATTGGCACACGTCTTGATATCAAAGAGTTTTTAGATAGTATTACTTTTTTTGATAAATTGGAATACTTTACTAATTATACTTATCAGAATCCCGAGTTTCGTGACGGAAGCAATGATGGTAAAGACGTTCCATTTGTACCGAATCATCAGGTTAGCGCCGGGCTTGTCGCGAACTTTCTTAAATATTACAAGATGTCTTTGCAAACCCGTTACGTTGGATCACGCTACGCCATTAATGATACGGGAAATGAGTTACCAAAAGCAAAGCCGTATATTGTAACTGATCTTAATTTGGCTTACGAGAGAAACAATTTTGAGATCTTTCTTAAGGTGAATAATTTGTTTGATCAAAAGTATGAAACATACCATGCGACGAATGTCGCCAAAACAGTGCGTGATGTCTTCCCAGCTCCGGAGAAACATTTGGAGTGGGGCGTGACGTGGAAGTTTTAATTTTTGACTATGCCAAAAGCAGTGTTTAACTGGAGTGGGGGGAAGGATTCTTCGATTGCCCTTTATCATGTGCTAAAAGATAAAGAGTATGACATTCCTTATCTTCTAACCAGTATTAATGAAAAGTATCAACGTATTTCCATGCATGGTGTGCGTGTGGATTTGCTGGAAGCGCAGGCCGAAAGTATCGGCCTGCCGCTTCTGAAGCTCCAAGTGCCTGAGATGCCATCGATGGACGACTATAACCGTTTAATGTTTGAAACATTAAATCCTCTTAATGCGCAAGGCATTAACCTTTCCATATTCGGCGATATTTTTCTTGAGGATTTAAGAGAGTACAGAGAAGGGCAGCTTGCGCGTGTCGATATGAAAGGGGTTTTTCCTATTTGGAAGTGTCCAACCGACAGGTTGGCCAAAGAGTTTATTGATTTAGGTTTTAAGGCAGTGACGGTGTGTGTTAATGATAAATATTTAGATAAGTCATTTGTCGGACGTGAAATGGATGCGCAGTTTTTTAAAGACTTGCCGGACAATGTTGATCCATGTGGAGAAAACGGCGAATTTCATTCTTTTGTTTATGCCGGGCCGATCTTTAAAAAACCTATTGTTTTTGAGAAAGGTGAGGTAGTATATAGAAAGTATGAGCCTGCATGTCAGTCCAAAGAGGATAATGATGAGGAAGGCTACCAAGGCCACGACGATGTTTTTGACAATGGGTTTTGGTATTGTGATCTTATTCAGTAGGGGCGCCATTTATGGCGCCCTAAAATGCCGATGATTTAGGGCGGGATAAATCCCGCCCCTTGTATATTTTCACAATTGAGGTAACAAGTTAGCGATTTTTTGTAATTTATGTAATGGCGGTTTAAATTCAAGGCTTCCATGCCGCCTTTGA
>JANQMA010000034.1 GCA_028280285.1 Candidatus Omnitrophota bacterium
TACCTGTCGTTGCCGTTACATCCCCATCCGCATCTACAGCGAATACTTGGGTTGCTGCATCTGTTGTCCCTAATACCTCAAGTGCCGTTCCACTCGTTAAGTTATCCGCATCAACCACCAACTGTAACGCGCCCCCTGTCGTGGCTGTTGTCGCTGATACTGTCAGAGCACTACCCGTTGTGATACTTGAGGCATTGATTGTAAAGAAGTCTGTTGTTGCATCACTACCCCAGAGATTAGTAGATGTAAGGAAGTTGATAGTAGAATTAGCATCCGGACTTAAGATATCATCGTACGCAATACTTGAGGCCGATACATTCGTTATACCTGTACCATCTCCACTAAACGCTGTTGCTGTCACCGTTCCTATAACTTGCAGTGCGGTACTTGGTGTATCCGTATTGATACCCACCCGGTTATTCTGTGAGTCAACATTGACCGTTGTCCCATCGATTGTTAAGGCACTTGTCGAAGAGATAAGAATAATACTCGTTGCCTGAGTTGCCATATCGATAATACCCGCATCGATATTAAGCGTCGCACCAATGGTGATATTATTACTTGCCGCGGCATCAAGCACAAGGCTGCCTGTTGTCGTATCAATCTGATTCGCTGTGTCACTAACACGGATATTTCCGAACGTTCCCGTTGTCGCCGTTAAGTCTCCTGACGCATCCACTGCAAAAACTTGCGTTGTGTCATCCAACACTTGTAAAGCAGAACCCGTCGTTAAAGTTCCACTGTCTACTTTAATACTTACAACATTACCCGTCGTTGCTTGCGTTCCATCTACTAAGAAAAAGTCACTTGTTACGGCATCACTCACCCAGGTATTAGTAAATGTGGCAAAATCTATACTGCTGTCGGCATCCGGTGCTGCGATATCATCGTAGGCAATACTTGACGCCAAGACACCGCTTAGTCCGGCCCCAGATCCACTAAATGCTGTGGCTGTGACCGTTCCTATAACTTGCAATGCGGTACTCGGTGTATCCGTATTGATACCCACCCGGTTATTCTGTGAATCAACATTGATTGTTGTTCCATCGATTGTTAAGGCACTTGTCGACGAGATAAGAATGATGCTCGTTGCCTGGGTCGCCATGTCAATGATCCCGGCATCGATATCAACCGTTGCATTGAGCGTAATCGATGATCCGGCTGCCGCATCTAAAGCTAAATCACCACTTGAGGTATTAATTGTCTGATCATTTGTCACACCTATTTGAACATTAGCAACAGTTCCTTCCGGCGCTGTTAATGTCGCGTTAACTGTAATACTTGAACCCGCCGCGGCATCTAATACTAAGTTACCTGTTGTCGTATCAATCTGATTCGCTGTATCACTGATACGGATATTTCCGAACGTACCTGTCGTTGCCGTTAAGTCCCCATCCGCATCTACAGCGAACACTTGTGTTGCCGCGTCACTTGTTCCTAATACTTCGAGCGCTGAACCACTTGTCAAGTTATCAGAATCAACCACTAGTTGTAATGCACCCCCTGTCGTGGCTGTTGTCGCTGATACTGTCAGAGCACTCGCCGTTGTAATATGAGACGCATCAATCGTAAAGAAATCTGTAGTCGTTAGATCACTGCCCCAGGTGTTACTAAATGTGAGGAAGTTAATGCTGCTGTCCGCATCTGGACTTAAGATATCATCATAAGGAATGTTCGCTGCAGGAACATTTGTCAACGCCGCTCCATTCCCGCTAAACGCTGTCGCTGTGACCGTTCCTATAACTTGTAATGCGGTACTTGGTGTATCCGTATTGATACCTACACGATTATTCTGTGAATCAACATTGATTGTTGTTCCATCGATTGTTAACGCGCTTGTTGACGATATAAGAACAATACTCGTCGCCTGGGTCGCCATGTCAATAATCCCGGCATCAATGTTAACCGTTGCCCCTAACGTGATTGATGATCCGGCTGTGGCATCCAGGGCAAGCGCTCCTGATGACGTTGTGATGCCCCCATCAGCATTAACCGTTGCTGAATACGTATGCACACCCGTCCACGTCGGGGCATCATTAAGATCAGCCAACGCCGCATTAATACCGTCCAATCGTCCCAACTCTGTTGTATCAATCGTCGTGCCGGTTGTGACAATCCCCCCACCATCATTAACCGCAAAGACTTGGGTCGATCCATCAACCACTTGCAGTGCCGAACCGGTTGTCATATTTCCTGAATCAACCTGGATAGTAACGATGTTACCCGTGGTTGTTTCGGTACCGGATACGGTCATGAAATTGGTTGTCGTTCGATCTGTATTCCATGAATTGGCAAAGCTTGCAAACGCTATACTTGAATCCGCATCTGGTGCTATAATGTTGTCATAAGCAATACTTGAGGCGGCGACCCCCGTTAACCCAGCCCCAGATCCACTAAACGATGTGGCTGTTACTGTTCCTATAACTTGTAATGCGGTACTCGGTGTATCAGTGTTAATACCCACCCGGTTATTCTGTGAATCAACATTGACCGTTGTTCCATCAATCGTTAACGCGCTTGTCGAGGAGATAAGAATAATACTCGTCGCCTGGGTCGCCATGTCAATAATGCCTGCATCGATATCAACCGTTGCCCCCAGTGTAATACTTGATCCGGCCGTCGCATCTAAAGCTAAATCACCGCTTGATGTTGTCACCCCTCCGTTGGCATTGGCTGTCGCATTGATCGTTACACTTGATCCCGCCGCTGCATCTAATACTAAATTACCTGTTGTCGTATCTATCTGATTCGCTGTATCACTAACACGGATATTTCCGAACGTACCTGTCGTTGCCGTTACATCCCCATCCGCATCTACAGCGAATACCTGGGTCGCCGCATCTGTTGTCCCTAATACCTCGAGTGCCGTTCCACTCGTTAAGTTATCCGCATCAACTACCAACTGTAATGCGCCCCCTGTCGTTGCTGTCGTAGCCGAGATAGTTACTGCACTCGCTGTTGTGATACTTGAGGCATCAATCGTAAAGAAATCTGTGGTTGTTAAGTCACTGCCCCAGGTATTGCTGAATGTTAGGAAATTGATGCTGCTGTCCGCATCCGGGGCTGTAATATCATCGTACCTTACATCCGAAGCCATGACATTTGTTAAGCTTGTACCGTCTCCGACGAAAGCCGTTGCCGTCACTGTTCCCACAACCTCAAGGGCCGTACTTGGATCATCGACATTAATACCAACACGATCATTGGCGGAATCTACACTAATAACTGAATTATCAATACTTAATGCATCCACCGCACTTATTAATGCAATACTTGTCGCCTGCGTTGACATATCGATAATCCCGGCATCAATATTGAGTGTCGCACCAATGGTGATATTGTTGCTCGCCGCCGCATCCAACACAAGATTACCTGTTGTGGTATCTATTTGGTTAGCCGTGTCACTAACACGTATGTTTCCAAATGTACCCGTTGTCGCCGTTAAATCACCCCCAGCATCCACTGCAAAAACTTGTGTTGTATCATCCAACACTTGTAAAGCGGATCCCGTCGTAAGCGTACCACTATCCACCTTCACGCTTAACACATTACCCGTTGTAGCTTGCGTTCCATCCACTAAGAAAAAGTCACTGGTTACCGCATCGCTGACCCAGGTATTCGTAAACGTTGCAAAATCTATATTGGAATCGGCATCCGGCACTATAATGTCATCATAGGCTATACTTGAGGCCGCTACACCACTTAACCCAGCCCCAGATCCGCTAAAAGCCGTTGCCGTCACTGTTCCTATAACTTCTAATGCGGTGCTTGGATCATCCACATTAATACCGACACGGTTGTTCTGTGAATCAATGCTGATCGTTGAGTTATCAATACTCAACGCATCAACCGCACTAATCAAGGAAACCGTCGTTGCTTGTGTCCGAATATCTATTGCCGACGTGTTAATGTCTATTGTTGCGCCTAGTGTAATTAATGATCCGGCTGTGGCATCCAACGCCAAATTACCAGATGAAGTTGTAATGCCTCCGTTTGCATTAACCACTGAACTATAGGTATGCGTGCCCGTCCAGGTCGGCGTATCATTAAGATCAGCCAATGCCGCATCTATCCCATCCAATCGTCCCAACTCTGTTGTATCAATGGTTGTACTTGTTGTGACAATTCCTCCACCATCATTAATCGCAAAAACTTGGGTTGATCCGTCAACCACTTGCAAAGCGGATCCTGTTGTCATGTTTCCAGAGTCAACCTGAATGGTAACAATATTTCCGGTCGTCGTCTCCGTACCGGATACGGTCATAAAATCCGTTGTCGTTCGATCCGTGTTCCATGAATTGGCAAAAGATGTAAAGGCGATACTTGAATCTGCATCAGGAAGGATGATGTCATCATAGGCGATACTTGAGGCCGCGACACCACTTAACCCGGCCCCAGATCCGCTAAACGCTGTTGCTGTAATTGTTCCAACAACTTCAAGCGCTGTGCTTGGATCATCGACATTAATACCCACACGATCATTGGCTGAGTCAACACTAATGACTGAATTATCGATACTCAACGCATCGACCGCACTGATTAACGCAATGCTTGTCGCCTGCGTTGAAATATCAATAATTCCTGTATCAATATTAAGTGTCGCTGAAAACGTGTGTATGCCCGTCCATGTCGGGGCATCATTAAGATCGGCCAGGGCCGCATCAATCCCGTCTAAGCGGTTTAGTTCATCAAGCGAAAGCACCGTGCCTGTCCCGGTTACAATCGAACCTCCGGCGATATCAAGCGATGCATTAACATCAACCAAATCTGTTGCCGCATCCAAAACCAAATTGCCCGCAGAAGTATCAACCGTCTGATTATCCGTTACCGCCACTTGCACATTTCCGAAATCACCCCCGCCGGCGCCCGACATTAATGTTCCACCACCGGTAATAATATCAGTCCCACCTACTCTTAAAACCGCATCCCAGCCCGAGCCCACATTAATCGCAGCCTCTGTGACTGTTCCATCCGCGGACATATCGCTAATATTAATACCGTACAAATTATCCGCATCTGACGTTGCCGCGGATGTAGCCCGGATATCAATTCCGCTTACCGTATCAGCATTACCATCATCCGCCAGAGTAACATTAACGCGTGTTATATAACCGTCTGTTATGCTTCCTGTCGTCACCAAAGTCGGAAATGTATGCGTTCCCGCCCAGGTCGGTGTATCATTAAGATCAGCTAAAGCCGCATCAATCCCGTCCAATCGATCTAATTCTGCATTAGATATAGTTGTACTTGAACTTGTGACAATACCAATACCTGTAATATCGAGTGTGGCATTAACATCAATAATATCTGAGTTAGCATCTAAGATTAAGTTGCCACTTGATGTATCCACCGTTTGATCGCTTGTCACAGCTATTTGAATATTGCCAAAATCCCCACCACCGGTAGACATGACTGTCCCGCCGCCTGAAATAATATCTACGCCATTGACACGGAGAATACTGTCCCATCCAGTCCCTATCGAAATAGCCGAGTCGTTGCTACCTACCGAAGATCCTAAACTACCGATACGAATCGCCGTGATCGATAAATTGGCCCGGTCTGTCATCGATGAGATATCAATCGGGATAATCGAACTGGCTCCCGTATTTCCGGTCACGGTATTGTAACGCATGACAATAGCCCTGAAGGTGTCTGCACTAAGCGCCGTTACGGTCCCGCGCATAGTGAGCACATCTAAGCCCGATCCAGGACTATTGGTTGTGGCCAGCGTAAACACCCCATCGGAATTAACAGCAAAGACCTCAACACTATCGGAATCTTTAACCGAAAATGAGCTCGATCCGTCATTAGAATCAAGCACGGCTTCAATATCTGCGGCAAAAACAGGTGAGAAAGATAGGAAAGACAGCAAGACGGCTGAAAGAAGGATAAAGGTAAGTTTTCTGAGGTCCTTTATTAACATTAAATAACTAAATATTACTAGTAATATTTATAAAGAAAATATAGCAGAATGACACCGCACGACACGTGCGTGACACACTATGCTCTATATAGCTATAATTACTATGGTTATAATAATGATAGCAAAGCAAGGGTTTCTTAAAAGATTAATCTTAATTATTTTTACTTTTTTTTTAGTATTTTAGGCGTTTTTCTCGTCGTGAAAGTGAAATCTCGCTCAAAATTTCCAATAAAAATGCAAAAAACCGCAAAATTAAGAAATTTTGACGTTTTAAAAGTCACGAAATCAGTCACTTAGAGGTGGAACCAAAATAGCCTGCGACATGGCCTCACAGGCTTGTCCATGGGAGGATTTTAATCAACTAGTTCTTTGATTTTGTCTAACAGATTGGTGGTGGCCTCTTCTCCGGCCTTGATCAGATCATCAACACGGTCAAGTTCGTACCAGTTAATCCCGACCAAATCCGGGTGGATGACGACATCGGCCTGATTGCCGCTCTGCTCGGCAATTACATATTCCGAGGCCTGCAGTGTCTTAACAATGATATCGGAAATATTGGGCGTAAACATCCCTGAAATGAGCCGGCCCAAACGAAAACCGACATAATGAAAAGGATTTTTATAGAAAGGAACCTTGGCCTTTTCAGCCATCCTATACTGGTCAATATCAAACCCCTCACTCACATGGTCCGGAGACTGTAAAACATTAACGGCAATGATTTTCTTAATACCGAGGCTGGAAAGAACATTGGTGGGCAATGGATTAAGCACCCCGCCATCAATAATGACCCGTTCCTTGCTGCGGATAGGCTCCAAAACACCCGGAATAGCAACACTTTCCCGCACGGCATCCACTAAGGAGCCGCTATTAATGACAAGCTCCTCACGCCGTGTTAAATCATAGGACACAATTTTGAGCGGCATCTTGGTGGCATAAAATGTTTTATCGCCTAGGTGTTTGCGAAGCCACCGTTTAATCAAACGCCCCCCGATCAAACCGGAAATCGGAATAACAGGATCAAACAGTTTTAACATATTACTTTTACGCTCAAATTCACGGGCAATCACCTCAAGCTCATCGGCATTATTACCTATCGACCATATAGCCCCGATAAGCGCCCCCATACTGCTACCGACGACAACGTCGATAGGAATATTATTTTCCTCCAACACACGGATAACACCGATATGCGCAACACCTAGAGCGGCCCCACCTCCAAGCGCAATGCCGACCAGAACACCACCAATCTCACGGGCAATATTTCTAATTGTTTTGGCATACAGGCTGTTTTCATCACATCGATGTAACGTCAAACTTTTACAATTAATATCATGAATCAGATTTGAACGCTGAACATAAGGAATAGCTTTATATACATCGTAATCAATTATTTTGTTAATATCTTCATAAGACAAGTACATCTTGTCATGATTAGGCCGCAGGACCACTTTAACTTTTTCACTGTTAAAATTTTCTTTTTGCTTATCTTGCAACTGATCAATCACACTACGTGTTAAATCCAAATCGCTTGGACGGTCAAGCGTATGCAGATGAACCAAATCCGACTGAGTCAATGTCTCAAGCACTGTTGTGTCCATCTGATTAGGCAGCCCCACAACAACATAATGATAATCCCCGACAAGTGTTGTTACAAAAGGGCTTATATTGAAACTCGCCATCGAATCATCCGAATCAAAAATAATATTCATCAGATCAATATCTAAATCATCTTTAATAACATTCTCAATAATTTTTTCATGGTCGCCGACTATATCTTTTAAATCAACGGCATCCGCCTTCCAGCATGGGGAGGCAGCATTATTCGGATCATCCGGATCAAGCCGCTCTTTAATACGCGGAGCAATATTGACAAATATAACCTTTTGTTTTGTTTCTTTTTGAATGCTTAGCGCAAGATTAATCGCGTAAGTCGAACACCCTGTTTGCCCGACGGGACTATAAATCGAAATGATTTTGCTTTCAAAAATGGGGCGCTCCCCCCTGACATTACGACGGATGCGCTTGGACAGGGCATGAGAAAACTCAACACCCAAATGAGGAATAGATTTAAGAATTCCTTTAAAATCTTCTTTATCAATTTTAAGAATCACCGAATCATTCAATGTTTCATAATTCATTGAATGATTTTCCCCCGTTAAAACGGAAATAATACCGAAATGCTGGCCGCGGTGAATAAAATCAACATTGCTTTTGGATCCATCGCTGTTACGGGTAAACCTTTGCAAACGCCCGGTGACAAGGCAGTAAAAATAATCGGGGGCAGAACCCTCTTGAGAGACACATTCTCCCTTTTTATATTCAGAAATAATAGATTTGCGGGCTATTTTTTGCAGATCAAACCAGTTAAGCGAAGCAAAACAGGGAATCTGACGGACAATATTGAATTTATTGATAAATGAGGAGCCGCTCATGAAATTAAAAAATTAGAAAGAAAAATTAAAAAAGAAAATTAAAAATTAAAAAAAATTAAAAATGAAAAAATGATAATTGTATTTGGTAATTTGTAGTTGGTAATTAGTTTCGCAAACATTAAAAAAGCTTAATATACTTTTTACCTTGCAACATCATTCACCACTACTTACCAATTACTAACGACCAAAGACAAATTTTTATTTTTTCATTTCAATTTTTACTTTTAATTTCTCAATTCTCAATTTACTTAACTATTTCGTTCTCCATCCATTCATATTCTTTCGCCAAAACATCTTTAGAAAGACTTAATATTTGCTTATCGAAGTTTTTCGCGCTGCCCCTGAAATTCTGATCGATACGCTCTTTGGCGTATTGACAGTAAAGATCCGCCAACTGAACGGCATTTGATTTTTGATCATTATCCAAAAGAGATTGGGCATACGAACAGGTCGCTGTAATGGAAAACAAATCAACCCCGATTTGGACAATGCGGTTGAGTACAGCCTGCTTGGCTTCCAGTTTTTTCTGATGCATCATCATTTGATGAAAAACAAGCCTTGCCAGGCGACGGGAGGCCATTTGTGTAAAATGCATATGCTTTTTTAAAGACGGATGTAATCCGCTAAAACCAGAATAGCGCGGAAGCAGAAGCGATGGATACCATGTCGCATAATAAGCAGCCATTTTTAAAGCCGCCATTAACTTAAACCCGATACTCCCTTTCATTAAAAGCGGCTTCATCCGGCCTAAATGTGGATCAAGTGCTTCACGCGCAATAAAAAGATGCATAATCTCGCTTGTTCCTTCAATGATTAAATTGATGCGCACATCGCGCAAAGCACGCTCAACAGGCCACGGGTGTTGACCACGCGCCTTGAGTGATTCAGCATTTTCATACCCCTGCCCGCCTCTGATTTGCAGCGTTTCATCGACAATCCACCAGGAATGATGCGTACAAAAATATTTAGAGATCGCCGCTTCAAGTCTGATATCTTTTTGTTTATCATCGGCCATGGCCGAGACAAGCCATGTCATCGCATCCATCGCAAATGTGTGCGCCGCGATATTGCCGATTTTAAGACCGACCGCTTCATGCTCGCCGATCGGCCCGCCCCATTGCTCACGCTCAGTCGACCATTCACGGACAACATGCAAACACCATTTGGCTATACCAACGGAGGCCGCCGGCAAAGTCAACCGGCCGGTGTTAAGCGTCGTCAAAGCCAGCCTTAACCCCTCACCCTCCTGCAAAATAATATTCTTGCGCGGCACTTTAACATCCTTAAAACGTATCAGTCCGTTTTGAATACCATGCAGACCTAAAAATTGACAACGATGAACAAGTTCAATCCCTGGTGTATCGGCCTCAACAATAAAGGCCGTTATTTGCTTGCGTTCTTTTCCTTTAACAATCTTCGGCGGAGTCACCGCCATGACAACCATCACCCCGGCAATCAACCCGTTGGTGCACCATAGCTTCTCCCCGTTAATGAGAAAATGCTCGCCATCTTCCGTCGGTGTCGCTGTTGTTGTCATCTGTCTGGGGTCTGAACCCACAGTCGGCTCTGTTAAAGCAAACGCAGAGACAACACCTTTGGCAAAGAGCGGTAGATATTTTTTCTTCTGCTCTTCTGTTCCAAAATCTTTAAGCGGCTGGGGCACACCGATACTTTGATGGGCCGATAAAAGAACCGCCGTTGAACCGCAATAGCTCGATATCATATGCATAATACGGTTATAATTAACCTGGCTTAAACCAAGACCACCGTATTCTTTAGGAACCTTCATCGCAAAAGCACCGAACTTGGCAAGGCCTTTCATCACCTCGTCAGGAATAATCCCTGTACGGTCCACCTCATCGGGATCTAAATTTTCTTTAAGATATGTGCGAAATTTATTGATGTATTCATCACCAATTTTCTTCTCCTCTTCCGATTGACGCGGATAAGGGTGTATTAACTTCCAATCGACCTTGCCGTGGTACAACCCTAAAGAAAAAGACGGATGTTTCCATTCCGCCTCTCTCTGATCTTCGGCAAACTCAAGCGAAGCCTTTTTTTCCTGCCCGATATTTTTATCAAACATACTCATAAGCTCTTGTCTCCCCGTAAAGGCACACAGAATGCCTTGTGCTCTCTTTATATCTGAAAATAATATACTTAGAGATCTTAGACTATTCCAGTATAGATGGACTGGGCCACAAAGCAATAAAACTTTGATTTTTTTAAAAAAGACGGTTGTTGGGTGCTTGTTGTTGGTTGTTGGTTGTTGGTCATGTGGTCCACTAACAACAAACAACGAACAACCAGCAACTACTGGCTGAGATAAGCTTCCTTCATAGCCCGGTAATCTTTTTGTGTCTGCTGTATACAGCGTTGATAATTCTGCCTATGCTGGGCACTACGGACAGGGTCATTATAAATAGTGTAGTAGGTGCTCAAATTAAGCTCAGCCATAGGCGCACAAGGCTGTTCATTTAAAGCACTTGTAAAAAGCGTATAATCATTATGCCAATCCTGATTACGCATGACTGTTTTTAAAGACAAGAGTATTGCCAATACAACCATCAGCGCTGCATAAAAATTACGCGTTTTCTGTGACTTCATATGTCCGTATAAAAGCACAATGCTCTCGGCCATAAAAAGGCTGGCACCGACCATCGGCAAATAGAGAAACCGGTCGGCTACCGTATTGCTGATTGGAATTAAATTAACTAAAGGCAGCAGGGTGACATAAAACCAAATCATGCCGAATAAAAGCATATACCTCTTTTCTTTAACAAAGGCAAAAAACAAAAACAGCTGCACTAAAAGAAAAACCGTTTTAATCAACATCATCGGTTCCCAAATAGATGTTTCCGGCAAGATGACATAAGATATGGATTGATTATACGGCAAAATAACCGCTATCAGATAATGCGCAATGATTTTGACCACTAACAACAAATGCGTATAAGAATCAAATCCTGGCAAAATACTGACATAGCGCACTTCCCCTAAAGTGGTTACGGCATTAACACCACCGAGCAGAATGGAACGCCAATAAACATAAGCGCCCGTCAGAACCATCAAAACAATAATAAGGCCTGATTTTCGGACAAACTCCCTCACACGCATTTTGGCAAAGAAAAACCATTCAACACCGGCAGTCAAAACAAATCCAATCATCGCATTTTCTTTGGATAAAAAGGCAAACGCAAGGCCCACCATCGATAAAACCATATGATAAATCTTATCCGTCTGTCTGTAGGCAATATAAAATAAAATATGGATCAAAATAAAAAAGACACACAATAAATCTCCCCGGTCTGATATAAAAGCAACGGATTCCGTCTGAATCGGATGAATGATAAAGATAATACCAGCAATAAAACTCGTCTTCCTATTCTGTAAAAGTGTATAAAGGATCAAAAATAAAAGCACACCGTTAAACGCATGAATCAAACTATTGGCCAGGTGAAAACCAAACGGATTTCCACCCCACTGCAGAGCGTCAAACAAAAAACTAGTCAAAGTAATTGGCCGGTAAAACCCGCTTTTATAAGGCGTCGTCGAATTTTCCCACATATCCTTGGTGAAAAAATCTTTAACGCTATGTATCGTCTGCATTTGAGGGTTGTCATTAATAAGCAGATGATCATCCCAAACAAATCCATGCTGCAATGTATTAAGATAGAGAAATTGCCCCATTAAAAATATAACAGCCGCAGCCACCAAAACTTTAAATCTTTCAGGCATAACATTTACTCCGTTAAATATTTTTCCGCTAGTGATGCAACATCGTCTAAACTTACCGTCGAATACCATGTATTATCAGGATAAACCATAACATTGCCCCCCACACCACATTTACCCAAACATTTTGCCTGCGCGACCCGTATACGTGGATGAAGCCCACGCTCTTTGGCGATGGCGCGCAGTTGCTTAAAAATTTCCGCACCGCAATGATCACCACAGCTCGGCTTCTCGCCTTTCGCATCATTGGTGCAGACGAAGATCTGTTTATCGTAGGAATATTATCTTGTTCCATATTTCATCTCCATTTTCCAGTACGGGCGACCGGGCCGGTCGCCCCTACGGCTTCATAACAACCAACGTCTCCAAATGTTTTGTCCTCGGAAAAAAATCAAATGGCATTACCTTATCAACAACCCATCCTCCTTGAATAAAACCTCTTAAGTCTCTGACAAGCGCTCCTGGATTACAGGAAAGATATAATAATTGTCCGATTTTTTTCTGCCGGACAATAAATTTTAGAGAATCTTCACTTAATCCTGCCCGTGGGGGATCAATGATCGCCACAGTTTCACTTTGATTCAATCTATCTAAAAATTTCGGCAAGTACTGCTCGACAGTCCCTTCTACCACTTCGAAGTTATCTAACTTATGATAAGACACGTTATAATGGGCCAATGCAACAGAAGGCTTACAGTTCTCAATCAAAACAACATCCTTAACCAAATCAATCAAACCTATACCGAATAAACCCACCCCTCCGTATAAATCAAAAAATGTCGTCTGTTTGTCAAACAGATTCAATGCCTTAATCTCCTCAAATAAGCGGGGCAAAATAGAAAGATTAGCCTGAAAAAAAGTATCAAGGGAATAAAAAATCTTACGCTCATTTATCTCTGTCCATAAATAATCGTCGGGATCTAAACATAAAGATTTTTTACCGATACCTCCCCAAAAAACACGCGCGTCATCACCACAACGCACAACCAAATTGGCCTGACGATATTTGGGAGTCAACTTAGCCTCGGCTTGTATTTTAAGTTGGGGGATAAATTCGCTGACCGGTTTCATTGCAATCGGACACTCATCCACAGGAATAACCCCCCGCCCTTCCCGGGGAGTAAACCCGACGAACACCTTACCTTCTTTTGTTTTTTTAAGTTTTAAATCAAGCCGGTGGCGATAATGATAAATGCAGGGAGAAGGAACAACCTCACTCAAAGAAGATGTAACATCCGTTGATTGACTTAAAAGCATCTGTAACTGCTCAGATTTAAGTTTTAATTCTTGCTCATACTCTATATCTTGATACGCACATCCCCCACAGGTACCAAACACAGAGCAAGCCGGTTGCATGTTAATCGATTCACTACTCATTAATTAATCCGAAATGAACCAATCATTTGTTCGACTTGTTTCATATAATCTTCATACGTGAGCGTCGTTGCCGTATAAGTAATTTGATACGCTTTATCGCCTTTAAGAGTCCACACACTCATTATCTGAAATTCATATTGAGGTCCCTTGCCGACAAAAACAAGTTTAAAGCCGGGCATACCCGCCACATATATTGAATTTTCTTCCAGAATAACTAAGTTGGGCCCAAACACCGCTTTCATCTGGTCAAGCGCTTTTTCGCTATATTTTTTTAAACCGAGTGGCCGGGGCCCGAGCTCCTGGACATTGACATTGACATTTTCCATAAATGTATCCAATTCACTCGACGGAGGAGCTCCAAAAATAACATTAACGAGCTCTGGATCCTTTTGCACACTCCATTTCCCTGGATAGTCGATGGAATACCCACTTGGTGAACTAAACGTATAGAACCGGTTTTCTTGAAAAAAATAAAACCCGGCGATAATAATCAGAATTAAACCTACGACCCCCACAACAATGAATATAATATTCTTTTGTTCTCTATCCATAGAAAGTTTTGCCGGAAGCTTTCAGCTCTTCTAAATATTGGGCTGGTGAAAAGCGCTTGGTTTGAAATTGATCATTAAACCCATTCAGCGTGGTGATAATATTATCAATACCGAGATGATCCGCATATCTTAATAGCCCCCCTCTAAAAGGTGGAAAGCCGGTTCCAAAAATCATACCCACGTCAATGGCCGCAGGGTCATCAACGATTCCCTCATCTAAACACATTGCCGCTTCGTTAATCATGATACACACCATACGTTTAACCGCCGCATCGACGTCTACATCCCCACTCCCAGGGCTAATGAGACCATCAATGGCGGGATTAACTTTGCGTTTTTTACTGTGAATATAAAATCCTTTCCCCACCTTTTTGCCTAACAACTTTTTTTCAAGACAGTCATTAAAAAACCCGGCGGGTTTAAACCGTTCACCGAAAGCATCTTCTAAAATCTGCATCACTTTAAGGCCCACGTCGAGTCCAACTTCATCAGAAAGTAAGAACGGTCCCATCGGCATACCAAAATCCGTCATAGCACGATCAATGACTTCCATCTGCCCATATTCTTCAAAAATACGCCCCGCCTCCGACATATAGGCAAGCAATATCCGGTTGACGATAAACCCCGGTGAATCCTTCACGACAATCGGCGTCTTGCCTAAGCGTTTAACAAGGGCCAGTGATGTCGCCAGCGTATCATCCGAGGTGTATTCGGTTGTAATGAGTTCAACCAGCGGCATACGATGCACGGGATTAAAAAAGTGAAAGCCAATCACTTTATCCGGTCTTTGGGTGGCGGTGGCCATTTCTGTTACAGACAGTGCCGATGTATTGGACGCAAGAATGCAATCACTGCTCACCTCGCCATCTAACTCTTCAAAGACCTGTTTTTTAACCGCCATCTTTTCCAAAACAGCCTCGATCACAATCCCGGCTTTTGTGAAACCACTATAATCCAGCGTCGTTGTAATATGACCCATTTTAACCTGTGCTTCAGCCTTGGAATAGCGACGCCGTTTAACCGCCTGCATATAAACTTTACTCGCCGAACGCAAACCCAGTCCAAGCGCATCATAATTAATATCTTTAACACGCGTCCAGATATCACGCGAACTGAGTAACTGGGCAATACCGCCCCCCATAACACCGGCCCCAAGTACGCCTGCATTAGTAATCTCTGCCGGTGTGCCTTCAGTCGACAACTTCCGGTATTTCTCAGAAGCATAAAAGACTTTCA
>JANQMA010000040.1 GCA_028280285.1 Candidatus Omnitrophota bacterium
TTGCTCATCCGTTTTATTTGATTTTTTTATTAATAAGCTCTAACCATGGAGCATATTTGTTGGCCGCCGAAGCAATTAAGCAAAAATGGGAAGGAATTAGATCGCAACAAATAAAGTTTTTGTTAATCGGATTTTTTATTTATTATTTTGCGGCTGCGGATTTTTTGGTTAATTATGGAATAGAATTTTATCCCCTGGGTGTTTTGGCGATTTTATCCTGTTTAGTGGTTTCGTGTTATTCAATTGCAAAATATCGGTTAGTCGATATCACAATAGTTGTAACTAAGGCGGGATTGATTTTAACAGTTTATATGCTGGTTTTAGGGATTCCGTTTTATGTTGGTTTTAAATATAACTATTGGCAACATTCGACTTGGTTAATGCTTGTATTGGCAACTTCTGGCCCGTATGTTTACATGTTTTTTCAAAAAAAGGCAGAGGATAAGCTCTTGCAAGAACAGCGGTCTTATCAGGCCACTTTGCGTAAGGCATCGCTCGGCATGGGGCGGGTCAAAGATTTAAAGCGCCTGTTAAGTTTGATTGTGCATGTGGTGACCCGTACGGTTAAGATTGAGCATTGTGCGATTTATCTCTATCATCAGGAATCTAATCAATATATTCTCAAGGCTTCGAAGGGATTGCCCAAAGGTCATGATGTGCAAAGCATCCTGGCATCCAATTCACCATTGGTGACTTATCTGAAAAGCAATAATGAGGTCATTGACCACGAGGAGATTCGTCAAAAAGCCAAGGAATTTAGCGACACCAAACTTTCCAGTATAGAGGCCATTATGCGTCGGCTGAGTGGCGCGCTTATTATCCCCAGTTTTATTGAAGACCGCTTGTTGGCGGTGATCGTATTAGGCAAAAGAAAGTCGGGTAAGCACTATTCCCATGATGACATGGTGGTTTTTTCCATTTTGGCCAACCAGTCGGCTTTGGCTATTGAAAACGCGCAGTTTTATGAAGATATGAAGAAGACGCACAAACAGCTCTTTGAGGCTGAAAAAATGGCCACTATCGGAACCATGGCGGACGGGCTGTCTCATCAAATCAATAACCGCCTGCATGCCATGGGATTTATTGCAGGTGATGCGATCGATACGCTTAAGATCAAAGAAGGCAAGTTTAAAAGCAAAGAAGCCAAAGAGCTGTCTGATGAGATGAAAAATGCATTGTTAAAGATCGAAGATAATGTTAAACGTGGGGGTGAGATTGTTGGGGGGCTACTTAAATATACACGTAAGGGTAAAGAGGGCTATGAGGCGATTATTTTCGATAAGCTTCTAACGGCATCCATCGAAATGGTCGGCCTTAAAGTAAAATTAAGTGAATTTGATATTATTAAAAATTATAATGGTAAATTACCTAAGATTAACGGCAATTTTACACAGTTGCAGGAGGTGTTTTTTAATCTGATTGATAATGCCTATGATGCCATGTGCCAGCGTAAAGTAGAGCTTAAAGAAGATGGCTACCGGGGTCAATTAAGCATATCTGTTCAGCCTGTGGGGCGTAATATAGAGATCATTGTGCAGGATAATGGCATTGGGGTGAAAGAAAAAGATAAGACTAAGCTTTTTACACCGTTTTTTACCACCAAACATTCCAAGATGAAAAAAGGAACAGGCCTGGGGCTTTATGTGATAAGGCAGCTCATTGAGCGCAATCATAATGGGCAGGTGGAGTTTTCCGGAAAGTACAAGGAAGGGGCGACCACACGCATTGTTTTGCCGGTTGTGTAAATAATCCTTATTTAAGTTGTGATGTGCTTAAAAATCAAATAAACTATTAAATAAGTTACAAAAGGTTGAAAAATGTCAAAGAAACTCCTTATAGTTGATGATGAAGATGATATCCGTGAATTTGCCAAGAGCTTTTTCCGTAAGCGCGATATCGATGTGGCCACAGCCTCAGGGGGCCAGGAAGCGCTTGATATTGTTGCGCGCGAGCAGCCGGACTTAATCCTCCTTGATATTACCATGGAAGACATGACGGGCGTTGAAGTGCTGCGTCAATTGCGTGCGGATAAAAATGATGTTAAAGTTATTATGGTGACCGGGGTTGAGGATACTGAGGTCATCAATGAGGCCAATTCCTGGGGCATCAAAGGCTATGTGCATAAACCGCTTGTCTTAGAAGAGCTGGAAAAGATTGTTTTAACAGAACTGCATGCAGATACATAACGGGGGCGAAAGGATTTTAAGGGACGACGTATACTTAAAACCTGCGCCCTTTTACTATTGATGGGCAAAATAATGAAGTGTTTAATGTTTAACGTTTATTGTTTGAAAAAATTGATTAAACTTTAAACAGTAAACATTAAACAAACTCTCGCTTTGCTTGAATAGGATGATTAAGGTTAACTTTAAAAAAGAACTCGAAGCCGCCTCCAAAGGCATGATTATGATCCATGATCATAAGCTTTTGATTAAAATGATCATCCGTATGATTGTGCGCAAATTCGGCGTGCGTCATGCCGCGATGCTTATGTATGATGAGGGGCGTAACACCTATGTGTTGAATATTTCGCGTGGCGAGTCAGGCATTAAGATTCCGCAAGGTTATACCCGTTTTGATCATGATAATCCGCTGATTGAACTCTTTTCCAATGCCGATTACAGGCCTTTAATACAAGAAAGAAGTGCCATCCTTTCCAATGATATCAACAAAATGGTTTGGCGTGAAACCGTCATTGAAGAAAACGGCCCTAACGGAAATGGGTATGTCAAAAAGCTTCTTCATAATGTCGAGCAGCAAATGGAGCTTCTTAGCGCATCGGTTTGCATGCCGGCGTATTACCGTGATAAACTTTTGGCGATTCTTTTGCTCGGTGAGAAGCAGGATCAAACACCTTATGGCCAGGATGAGATTGATTTTTTTGCCGCGCTTGCCTCAGACGCGGCCATGGCCATACGCAATGCCCAGCTCTTTGAATCACTTAAAGAAGAGGCCGAGCGCAACCGTAATCTGTTCTTGCAAACCGTGCGTGTATTAAGTGCAACGATTGAAGCTAAAGACAGTTATACCCATGGTCATACCGAACGGGTCACGAATTATGCGGTGCTGATTGCCCGGCATATGCAAGAAAAAGCCATTGTCGAATTTTCAGAGAAATTTTTAAGCAATCTTTATGTCTCAGGGCTTCTGCATGATATCGGCAAGATTGCAGTGCCGGAAAGCATTTTATGTAAAAAAGGCGGCCTGACCGATGAAGAGATGGATGTTATGAAAACTCACCCAGTCAAAGGCGCTGAGATGGTCGAGGCCTTAAATCTTGATCAGGATATTATCGATGGGATCCTTTATCATCATGAACGCTATGATGGAGGAGGCTATCCTGAGCAGCTTAAAGATGAGCGTATCCCCATGACCGCGGCCATTATTGCGGTGGCTGACGCCTTTGATGCCATGACCACCGACAGGCCTTACCGTAAAGGTTTTCCCATTGCAGAAGCGGTCGCGGAGATTGTCAAAAACAGTGGCACGCAGTTTAATCCTGTGGTAGCCAAAGCTTTGAAAGAATTGTTTGATGAAGGGAAGATTTAGATCCTGGATTCTAGATCCTTGATCCTAGATTTTAATGTTAGATTCTGGATGGCTTGTGCATTGTTCTAACGGATTGAATAAACCTAGTTAACATTTTTCCTAAAATTTCCAACTCATTCATTATTTCTTCATATAGCTTTTGATCTTTTAGAGAGCCTGTTTGATGCAAGATTTCAATATGATTTCTGGTTTCATCACATGAGGAAAGAGCATAAATAAGAAATTTGATAAATTCTTGCTTATAATTTCTTCGTCCGAACCCTTCTACAATATTGCTTGATATTGATTTACTTGAACGGCGTATTTGTGATCCGACCTCATACTGTTCAAATTTTGGCAGCTGAAAGCTCATTTGATGAATTTTTAAAGAAACATCAAAAGCCCTTTTATAAATATCTAAATCTTTATAACTCTTCATGACACAAAGTATATCTTATATAATATCCGGTAGCAAGTATCCAGCATCAAGTATCTAGAATCAAGCATCCAGCATAGGCAGCTCGATGATAAATTCCGTCCCCACGCCTTCTTCGCTTAAAGCGCGTATTCTCCCACCATGATCTTCAATAATAGATTTCGTAATCGCAAGTCCTAAACCGGTACCGTGATCTTTCTGAGTATAGAATGGATCGAAGATTTCTTTAAGTTTGTTTTTAGGAATGCCGCAGCCGGTATCTTGTATGCGGATTTCATACATTGTGCCGTCGGCAATAGTATTAGTGCTAACAGTAAGCATGTCCTTATGAGTCATGGCATCAATAGCGTTTAAAAATAGATTGAGAAGGACTTGGCGGATTTGATTGGGGTCGATGTTTATGTAACTGATGCTCGATGCTTGATGCTCGCCCGCCCCGCCGCTTCGCGGCTGAAGCCGCGGGCCGGGGACGCTCGTGCTGTAATTGCGGATAATTTCGATGTGCTTTTCAATGAATTTACTATTGAGGAAATCCAGGGTTTCATCAATGAGCAGGTGAATATCGGTCTTTTTGCGCTGAAGAGGGGCCGGTTTGGAGAAATCAAGTAGTTGATTGACGATACTGTCAATACGTTTGACCTCATGGCTGACAATTTTTGAGAATTTCAGTAAAAATGCTTCATCCTTGAGTTTTTTGGGCAGATACTCACTAAAGGTTTTGATGGCGGTCAGCGGATTTTTAATCTCATGACTCATGCCCGAGGCCAGTGTAGCCACTGCCTTAAACTTTTCCTTTTCCGCGACTTCGCGCTCCAATAATTCTACTTTTTCGGTGATTTCATGAATGTTTCCTTTATATAAAAGCCTATCAATGGTTTGTTGAATAAAATTTCTTAAAGGGATGAAGAAAATTGAAATTATACAGACAAGCAACAGAGAAATAGGTAAAGATTTATAACCCAATGTATTTTGGAAAATGTTTTCTACTAAGAATATTGTACAGAAATAAATGAGAGAAAGGCCTGAAACCAACAAAGTATACACAATTGATTTATTAAGAGCGATTTTTATGTCCATTAACTGATGTTTCCCGATGGCATAAAGGACTAAAAGTATGTTTAGAGTAACAAAATAAAACCCATAGGGATATATTTTTATATCAAATGGAGCAAGAAACCCAGTAAATCCACCAGAAGAGCCAACTATGTATCCTAGAAAAACATACTTTAATTGATTGCGTCTTGTTTGATTTGAAATTTTATATTGTTGAAGAATTAAAATTAAACTATAGCCTATAGTAACAAAATAAAAACCAGGGATAAGCGCATAAAGTTTTCCGGCTTTTAGATAATATGGCATATCTAGTATCGGTCTTATTTCTGAGATAAAATATTCTGGATACAAAAATAATAAGATATTTAGGAAAATAGCTATTCCGTAAAAAAATCGAATCAAATGATATTTGTTTTTTTCGATTTGTAGCAAAACGCATGTAAAGTGGAAAAAAACAATAGGAATTAGTAGTGCCAAATTTTGTGAAACACGTCCTATGAATAATGCGTTTTCGTAGGGAAAATCATTGGAGGAATAACATAAAAAGATTGCCCAAACTGTAACAATCAAATTAAAAATACCCCAAAGGAGTTTTCCTTTAGTACGTGGGTGATTTAATAAAATAAATATAGTGCTAAAAAAAGCTGTTGCTGACACAAGCAATAATGATATGGATAAATGGTTTAAAATCATATTTGAAATTTAATAATGAATGTTGTGCCTAAAGTTGGTTCGCTTTCAACGTTTATTGTTCCTTGGTGATCATCAATAATTGATTTGGTAATCGCAAGCCCTAAACCGGTGCCATGATCTTTTTGGGTGTAAAAAGGATCAAAGATTTGTCTAAGTTTTTCTTTGGGGATACCGCAGCCACTATCATTTATGCGGAGTTCATATGTTTGTTTTTCTTTATCTGCATTGGTTGTAACGGTGAGTGTACCGTTAGGGTCCATCGCATCAATCGCATTTAAAAATAGATTGAGAAGGACTTGGCGGATTTGGTTGGGGTCAATATTAATATAGGTGTTAGGTGTTGGGTTTTGGGTGTTAGGGGTTGTGTAATTGCGGACGATTTCGATGTGTTTTGTGATGAATTTACTATTTAGAAAATCTAACGTCTCATCAATGAGCAGGTGAATATCGGTCTTTTTACGCTGAAGAGGGGCTGGTTTGGAGAAATCAAGTAGTTGATTGACGATACTGTCAATACGTTTAACCTCATGGCTGACAATTTTGGAAAATTTCATGAGAAATTCTTTATCATCCATTTTTTTAGGTAAATATTCACTGAATGTCTTAATGGCCGTTAAAGGATTTTTGATCTCATGACTCATGCCAGATGCAAGCGTGGCGACCGCCTTAAACTTTTCCTTTTCCGCAACCTCGCGCTCTAAAAGTTCCACTTTGTGGGCAATTTCGCTGGTCGATCCTTTATAGAGGAGGCGATCTATGAGCCGCTGAATATAGTTGCGTAAAGGAACGAAAATGAGGCCTAACAAAACAGCGATGAAAATACTCAATGAAAAAGAACGATAGCCGTATATATTTTGAAACAGGCGTTCTGCGGTAAAAATTAGAAGTAAATAAAACAATGAAATTAGGGTAATCAAAATAGAATAAACGAGTCCTTTTTCTATTATTATATTGAGGCTGATTAATTGATAGCGAAAAATAGCATACGTGGCAAGTAAAACATAGAATGTTACAAAAATATTAAACACAGGTGGTATTGGGATATCATAGAATAATAAGAAGTTTGTAGCTCCTCCCAAAAATCCAATAGCAGTCCCATAATAAAATAATTTGAAACTTTTTGATTGTTTTTCTGGTAGGTTTGAAAAATGTTTTCTTAAGAGAAGCAAAATGGTTGGGATTATGATTATATAGTATCCGACATAAAAATGATAAATTAAGCCAGGTTTGGGCCAAAACTTAAAGAATAATGCTTGTTCTACGTTTATAATAAATAATGGAGAGTAAGCGCATAATGAGAATGCGAAGCTTATTAAATAAGCAACAAAAAGATGTGTTTTGAATTTTTCATTTTGGCCAATAAGGTAAATTGTAACGTGAAAAAATGTTGTAGGGATATATATGGCGAGCAAATTTAATGTGCGTGTCCAGAATAATGCGCTACTGTAATTATCCGAGATTTGCCACACAAAATAGGTGAAAGACCAGCCGGCAATTGTAAAGGTAAAAAGGCAAAAGAGATAATTTAATCTAGTTTTTTTTCCGAAAAATAAAATTAATAATGTGGTTGCTGCACTGGTTAAGGCATTTGAAAGAGCACTTAATGAGTAATAGGATATCATGTTATGTATTTTTGTGCCGTCTCAAGGATTTCTGCGCTATCAAACGGCTTGACGATATAGCCGGCGGCTCCACGGGAGGTGGCCTCGGCGGCAGTGTCCACCGATTTATAGCCGGTGACCATAATCACATTAAGGTCCGCGTATTTGTCTTTGATGGCTTGAAGCAGGTCCAGGCCATTTATCTGCGGCATTTTGATATCCAAGAGCACAAGCCCGATGCTTGTATCATTCGCTAAAATCTCAAGCGCGCTCGCGCCATTATCGGTCAATATCAATTCATAATCGTCGCCTAAAATCAGCTTAAGCGATTCACGAATGCCTTGCTCGTCGTCTATGATAAGAATTTTCTTGCTCATAATAACTCCTTTAAGATTAAAGTAAAATAGGTGTGCTGACGACCAATGCCTTTACCGTCGTTGTTCCTTTATTGATAAAATAGTGCGGTAAGCTGCCGTCAAATTGCAGTGTATGTCCTTTTTTAAGTGTATAGACTTTATTGTTCAAAGTGATTTCAATCGTTCCCTGCAGCACATAAATAAATCTCTCCGTTCCCGGTCTGCCTTGTTCCGCCGTGGTTGATCCATCAGGCTCGATCTTAAGCATGATCGGCATCATTTTACGCGACATCAGTTTGGTGGTCAGGATTTCATACGATGATTTTTCACTATGGATGAAAACATCCGTGGGGACCTCTTGCTGCACAATTTCTGTTTCAGGTACAATCTCAGAATAGAGGAGGGTGACATCCACACCAAGGGCCTGGGCAATCTTCATGTGGCTTTCCAGTGTCCCGGTCATCTTTAAGTGTTCGATCCGTGACAGTGTGGCGATTTGAATACCGCTTTTGGCAGCCAAGTCGATGAGCTTCATGCCTTGTTGTTTGCGAAGTTCTTTAACTTTTTTTCCGATATACATAATGATCCTTAACTGATTTGAATCTCGACAGCATCAGGTGGTATTCCCGAGCGAGTTCCGCAGCGTAAATTTCAGAGTTCTGAAATTACGCGAGGACTGTCTGAGCGAAGAATGCTACCTGATGCTGACCAGTTTTATCCTTACGCATCTCAAGATAACATACTTTGATTAAAATACAAACAAATTTGTTAAAAATAAAAACATACTATTAACAATAAATATATTACTATTTCTATCTTATTGGCGTTCAACAGTTTAAAATTTGATGAAATGACAAAATAATATTTGACAAAAAATCAAATAGATGCTATCTTTGAAATAACGATTTTTTGATGATTTGACAAATTAAATTTGGTTGGAGCGCTAGTCAGAGCGCAAGCATGGGGGGTAGACCCAAAAAAGGGGAAATCGAGCAAGTGCTCTTAGCGCTCTAGCCATCTTAAGGAAACATCAATGAAACGAGTAATCCTCACAACAATGATTTTGTTTTTAATCGCCACCATCGGCTATGGGTTTAAAACCATTGATCCGCATTTTACAAAAAAATCCAATGGTCTCATTTCTTCTGAAATCCACAAACTTTTATTTCTTACAAATTATCCTTACCGCCTTTACGCCCATGATGGCGAGCGGGTGTATGTTTCCTTTAATAAAGGCGAGGCATTTGATGTCCTTATGCAAAAAGGGTGGATTCATGATTTATATAGCAATGAGGAAGTGTTGTTCATTGCGGCCGATGACGGTGTGTATGTTCTGGATTTAAAGGATGATCACTTAGAGAAAATATTTAATGTCAGCGCAAATAATACCGTCTTTGCGATCGCTGAGCATAAAGGCAGTATTTATATTGGAAGCAAAATCGGTGTGCATAAAAAAGAATCTTTTGGTGCGTATTTTGTGAAGATAAAAGATGCGGACACGAATAATCCTTCCTATCAATTATTTTCTTCCGCTCAACATTTATTTTTAGCCGATAAGAAAGCGCTTTATTTACTCAACACAAACGGTGAGTTCAAACAAGTCTTTAAGGTGGGGATTGACAAGGAAGAAGGCGGATCGCTCATTAAAGATTTGATTATACAAGATGATCTTTGTGTCCTGGCCACAGCACGCGGTATTTATATCAGTGACGATGTGGGCCAAACCTGGCAGCTGTTAAATGGCATCAATATTAATTTCGATGATATTACCTCACTTCTCGCAATGACAACAGTGATGCGCAGCCACGGAGTGGCCGGTGAGGAGTCTTTGTCTTTGGACGGGCTTCTCATCGGCACATTACATGGACTCTACGAATATCGCGATGGGGATGTGCGGCGTTTATATAAGGGGTTAGAGTCAGAGGTAATTCATGATTTGGTGGAAGCGGATGGCGAGGTGTATGTGGCAACGGATAGAGGAATTTTTACGGTCGATGGTGAGCAGGGCGCAGCTCCAAACGTAGTGCCTGTTGATTTAACTAAACTTAAACAGAATGAACCGACGATTGCCATGGTCCACGGCTGGGCGATCGATTATGCCGAGGTTCATCCTCAGAAAATAAGCGAATGGCGTCGGCTTTCTAAAAAGAAGGCGTTATTTCCGAATCTTTCACTTGGTGTTGACGGCGGACGGGACTGGAGCCGTTCAAACAGTTTGTGGGGCAGCTCATCCGGTTCACTTTTGATTGGTCCGGATGATAAGGGCAGCGGCGAGGATTTTGGCTGGGATGTGTCGCTTAGCTGGGACTTATCTGATTTTATTTGGAGCACTGATCAGACCACGATCGACGGCCGCTCAAAGCTTATGGTTGAGTTAAGGGAAGATATTCTCGCTCAAGTCACGCGGCTTTACTTTGAACGCCGGCGGCTTGCGGTGGAGCTTGTCCAACATAACGCGTTTGATAAACAACTACGATTTGAAGAATTAACAGCGCATTTGGATGCGTATACGGGCGGAGAGTTTAGTAGATATATAAATAGAAATAGTGAAAAACAATAAGCTGTACTTAGTACATGGGACTTGGTACATCGAGAAAAATATGGAAAAAATAAAAAGTAAAAAAGAAAATTTAAAAATGAAAAAGGTAGTTGGTAATTAGTAATTGGTAATTGGTGGAATATGGAAAAAATAAAAAATCATAAAGAGCTTAAAATATGGAATCAGGGAATAGATGTTGTTTGTAAGATTTATGCGTTAACCAATTCGTTTCCTAAAAGTGAAATGTATGGGCTAGCTATCCAGATGAGAAGATCAGCAATTTCAATTCCGAGCAACATAGCTGAAGGTTTTAAACGCCCTGGATCAAAAGAATTTATTAGATTTCTTAGAATATCTCAGGCGTCAGCAGCAGAGTTAGAAACGCAATTAATTATATCTAAACGATTAAGCTATTTTGATGAACAAGAAGGTAATGAATTGGAGGAGGAAATAAATTGTATTTCGAAAATGATTAGTAATTTAATTAAGAAGATAAATGTTAGGTATCAATATTAGACCGCGTATTTTCTAATTACCAATTACTAAATACCAAATACAGTTTCCAATTTTGTTATTTTTTACTTCTAATTTTTTAATTATTACCAAGGAGGTTATTATGTCTACAACTATTACTATCAAGGTCGAACGAATCTATCCCTTCAAAACCGATGGGCCGCTGCGTGCATTTTGTGACATTGTGATCAATGACGCGCTTTTGATCAAAGGGCTTAAGGTGCTGCAAGGGCAGGCCGGCGTCTTTGTCGCCATGCCGCAAGAAAAGGGCAAGGACGATAAATGGTGGGACTCGGTGCGTTGTCTAACACCTGAAGTGCGCAAGGTGATTAATCAAGAGGTCATTAGTGCCTATAACGCGCATGTGATGGTCAATGGATAATCCCACATGAGTCTCTCCTAGGTGTTTACAGGGCAGTATTTTAAGTATGTATAATTAGTATTGACAAATATGTATATATAGTACATACTTGAACTATGAAAACAACATTAAATATAGAAGACGAAATGTTAAAAAAAGCGGCGAAATTAACAGGCGTAAAGGAAAAAACAGCACTTGTGCATATGGGGCTTGCAGCCTTAATTTCTCAGGAACAGCGCAAGCGGTTAATCCTTTTAGGCGGCACGGAAAAGGATCTAAAGCCTATTCCACGCCGCAGGTATAAATAATGGTTTTGGTTGATACAGCTGTATGGGTTAATCATTTTCGTTATGGGAATAAGGATTTGGGAGTTCTTATTGAAAATAATGAGGCCGCGATTCACCCTTTTATCATCAATGAGCTCGCTTGCGGTCATCTTCACAACAGAGTGGAAATTTTTGATATTTTATCTCAATTGCCAACTGTGAAAAAGGTAGAGGACGATGAAGTTTTGGTGTTCATTGAAAATTTTAAACTCTATGGTATCGGAATCGGGATGGTTGATGTATATTTATTGGCGAGTGCGCTTCTATCGGGAGTGAAAATTTGGACTTACGATAAGAAATTTATCGATATTACTAAAGATATGAATCTTCATTATGATGTTAAGGGAAAAATTTGAGTAAAGACAAGACATCAGAAAAATATCCTCCCTATATTCCGTTTTATTATCATGTGTTTTTGAGGTTGCGTAAGTTCTATCGTCAGACCTATGTTCGTCGGGCTGAGGCCCGCGCGCGTAAAACCGGTCCTGTTGGGATTGTCGACGATGGGGAGGGGATATGGCAAAAAGGGGCTAAGCCTGCTAACCCATCTGCGCATATTAATAAGAGTGCGATTTGGATGGATGAGGATCTCGCTCAACCGGAGATTAAGGCAATCACGCAGGGTATCGAAGAGATTAAAGGGCAGTTGACCGAAAAGTCTCTTAAATACACCGCAACGGCGGCGTCCTTTGTGCCGCGCATGTATACGGATTATACGGAAAAGAAAAATGCCTGGGAGAATGCCTGGTGTTGTCATCATGCCGATATAAGAGAAGGGCAAAACATTCTTGATATCGGCGGGGCATCGACCGCGTTTAATTTTTATCTGGCGTCTTTGGGCTGCAAGGTTACGATTATTGACAATGACTGGAATAATGTCGGGATTATTTATAATGCCAATTATGTAGCGCGGAAAATGAATTGGGATTTAAAGGCACTTGATCTGGATGCCGAAAAACCGCTGCCGTTTCCCGATAATTATTTTGACAGGGTTTTTTCGATTTGTGTGATTGAGCATTTGACGTCCCAGGGCCGGCGCACGCTTATGAAAGAGCTCGGGCGCGTGCTTAAGCCCGGCGGGATTATGGCGATGAGCACCGATTATGATCATAAACGTGAGGTGCTTATTTTTGATCGCGGCTTGCGGTTTGCTTATAAAGATAAGTTTTTTAAAGATGTTGTTGAGCCTTCCGGTTGCTCACTTATGGGTAATCAGGATTTGATTGATATGGATCCTCATGCTCAATTTCTTGGAGCATTCTTTTTGCAAAAAGAAGCATAATAGGTGTTAGGTTTAAGGTGTTGGGTGTTAATTACTAAAACCCAAAACCTAACCCCTAAAACCTAGTATTAATACTTATTTTCACTTCTATCCCCCAAATAATAGTAATCATTTCAAACAAGGGGGAATTATGTCTAAAACAGTATTTTTTATTATCTTTTGGTGCATGGTGTGTGTGCCGCAGGCAAGCGCCAGTATATTCATTTCCGAATTTATGGCGGATGTTTCAACCACACAGGGGGATGCCAATGGCGATGGGGTGATCTCATCGTCGCAGGATGAGTTTATTGAACTGTATAATCCGACGAGCCTTACGGTTGATTTAAGCGGATGGGAAATTCATGACGGTCTTAAACTGCGGCATAAATTTACTGATGGGAGTGCTATCGATGCGTTTGTGCGTTTGACTGTTTTTGGCGGCGGTGCGCCAACAATAGCAACACCGTTTCAAACGGCTTCTTCAGGTTCACTCGGGCTTAATAATGGGGGCGATACAATTCAATTGTTTAATGATTTCGGTCAATTGATTGATGAGATTATTTATGGTGCCGAAGGGGGCAAAGATCAGTCGCTTGCGCGCGCCACCAAGAATGCGGCATTTGTGAAGCACTCGACATTGGAGGGTGGAGCGCTGTTTTCACCAGGTTATCCGCTTGCATCAAGCCAAGCCCACGCCGTCCCGGAGCCAAGCTCTTTTGCATTACTTGGTATTGGCTTGGTAGGGCGCTTATTAAGGGGGAAATATTATGTTTAACAAAAGTCTAACAATATGCTATACTTATCTTAACAAGGAGGCAAGTGTGGCTGAAGTCAGTATTAGAGAGCTTATGCATAATTTTTCACATTATCTTAAAACGGTAAAACAGGGTGAAAGTATAACGATTCTGGAGCGTAACAAACCTGTAGCCGGTATTGTGCCAATCAATAAGAACGTCACAAAACCGGGGTGGAAAAGGACAATTAAACCTGTAAAAATAAAAGGCGAAACTTTTTCAGAGACGCTAGCCCGTGAAAGAAGGGAAAGCAGATGAATGCTTTTATTGATACATCGGCTTTGTTTAAAAAATATTCTGATGAGCCGGGCCGGGATAAATTTCTTTCTTTATTAGATGAAATTGATGTAATCTATGTGTCTCCCGTCACGCCGGTGGAGCTACATTCTATCGTATTTAGAAAAGTGCATGAAAAGCAAATTTTGCGAAAAGATGCGCTATATATTGCGAAAGAGTTTGAAAGAGATTATATTTATTTCGGTAAGGTTAATTATAATGAAAACTTAGAATGGAACGCTATTAGATGTATTGCTGAGCACAATGTCCGCTCTTTGGATGCGATACAGCTCGCCTCCGGCATACTAGCGGAGACAGATTTATTTGTTACATCTGATAAGTTCTTATACAAAAAAGCAACCGAAATTTTTACCAATGTCGAATTTATTTAATTGTTTATTGATTATCTTATTGCTTAGTGGCTGTGCAACGGTTAGAGGGGCCGATGTTTCAAGCGATGAGCTTAAGGTCTACGAAGAAGAGCTGAAGGTCAAATCCTATCAGCACAAACTCAAGCAAGTTGCGCATGTCAACCAAATCGGCTATACGCTCACCCGTCATATCCCTAAAGAAGATGTGAAGGTTAATCCCAGGCCTTTTTTGGGGCTGTTTTGTCTTAATCCTGATCCGGTGATCAACCGTCATCACAAAGTGACCAATCAAGAGGGAGTCGTTGTTATTTTTACTTTGCCGAATACGCCTGTGAGTGCGGCCGGCATTGTGCCCGGCAATATTATCCTGGCGGTCAACGACAAGCCCACACGCCACATTAATCACCTGAATGATATTATTGATAAACTTCCCTTTGGAGAACAAGCCAAAGTCACTGTTTTCCGGGGAGGCACGAAAGAAGACGTGATGATTATGCCCGAGAAGCTTCCGATTAATGTCCGTTTTCTGGTTATTGATGATAACATGGTTAACGCAGCCGCCTCAGTCGATACAGTGTTCCTCACTTACGGACTGCTTAATTTTGTCAAAAATGATGATGAAATTGCCTCCGTAGTAAGCCATGAGATCGCCCATATCGCCCGCGGGCATGTGAAACGCAAGTTCGGCAGCAGTATCCTTAGAGAAGGCATTGCCGCTGGTTTGGGGATTACAGCCGGGGTTCTGGTGCCTGGAATTGGCGGGGCAGTGCAGGTAGGTATCAATCAGATTGGCGGACTTTTCACGCGCGGATTTTCACGCAATCTGGAGCGCGAAGCCGACTATTTCAGCCTTAAAATCATGGAACACGGGCCGTATGATCCAGAGGTGACCGTCCAGTTTCACGAACGCTTTGCCGTTGAAATACCGCATACGATGACCAAAGGGTACTTTAAGACCCACCCATCATCATCCGAGAGAACTCTTAGACTGCGCAAGACGCTCGATATGATCCGCAGCGGTGTCAGCTGGTCTGAAATCGAGGAAAACCTATAATTTTCTTTTCTTTTAATATACGCTGTGATATAAATAGGGCACACTTGCAACCAGCACTGTTGTTTAATGTTTAAAGTTTAGTGTTTAAAGGCTATGATTAAACAGCCCACAATAAACATTAAACAGATTTATAGAAATTAATACACAATATTATATGCTACACAGGAGACACACCTTTGAGCCTTTTTGATGCATTATTTGGGAAAAACAAGCCGGATTCAGACAAAAAGATTCTTGTGGTAGAGGATAATGAAATCGACCGTAAGGTTGTTGTCAAGACGCTTGAAAGAGCAGGATATGCGGTTGATGTGGCCAAAAACGGTCAGGAAGGCTATCGCAAGGCAACGACCACGCCGCCTGAGTTGATTATTCTTGATTGCGAAATGCCGGAAATGGGCGGCATTGAAATGTGTCAGAAGCTCAAAGAAATCGATCAATTGCGGGACATACCGGTGGTCTTTTTGACAAGCCTGGATACGCCGGGCAATGTGCTTGATTGTTTTGAGGCCGATGCGGAAAATTTTCTCGCCAAACCGCTTAAGCCGAAAGTATTGATCAAAGAAATAGAAAAAATCTTCGCTGATAGAACCGCAGTTAACTAGTTACCATATATCATGTTTGATATCAAATTAATCCGTGATGATGCCCAAGCGGTTGAGGTTGGGCTCAAGGCCAAGAATGTTGACGTTAATTTAGAGAACATTCTTAAAAAAGACGAACAGCGCCGGGCATTGATTGCCCGGGCCGATGAACTACGCGCCGCACAGAATAAGGCCAACGATGAAATCTCGGCCTTGCTTAAAGAAAAAAAAGACCCCAAAGAAAAAATCGCTGCGATGAAGGAGGTCTCTCAGAAGATTTCCGCTCTTGAACCACAAGTCAAGGAGCTTGAAGATGCGCTGCATGGCATGTTGATAGGTATTCCTAACTTGGCACATGCGTCCGTGCCTGTTGGTGGTGAGGATAAGAATGAGATTGTTAATGAGTGGGGTGCCCCTAAGGAATTTTCTTTTAAACCAAAATCGCATATCGATATTGCGCAGGACTTGGATATTATTGATTTTAAGCGTGGGGCCAAGTTAACAGGCTCCGGGTTTATTCTCTATAAAGGCGCTGGCGCGCGTCTTGAGCGGGCGCTGTATAATTTTATGTTGGATTTGCACACAGCCGAGCATGGGTACAAGGAAGTGCTGCCGCCTGTGTTGGTCAATGCTGAGTCAATGACCGGTACCGGGCAGTTGCCGAAGATGGCTGAGGATATGTATAAATTGGAAAACGATCCGCTCTATTTGATTCCAACCGCTGAGGTGCCGGTGACTAATATTCACCGGGATGAGGTGCTCAAAGCTGAAGAGCTTCCGATTTATTATACGGCCTACACGCCGTGTTTTCGTCGGGAGGCCGGTAGTTATGGGAAGGACACCAAAGGGCTCGTGCGCGTGCATCAGTTTGATAAAGTTGAGTTGGTTAAGTTTGTGAAGCCGGAAAACTCATATGATGAATTAGAATCGCTCCTTAAAAATGCCGAAAAGGTCTTTCAATTGCTTGATCTTCCGTATCGTGTTTTGCTATTAGCAAGTGCCGATCTGAGTTTTGCGGCGGCGAAGTGTTATGACATCGAGGCCTATGCGCCGGGGGTGGATGCCTGGCTTGAGGTCTCCAGCTGTTCGAATTTTGAGGATTTTCAGGCCCGGCGGGCGAATATCCGTTTTAAAGGCGGGGAGGTCAAAAAACCAACCTATGTCCATACACTTAATGGCAGTGGTGTTGCGCTGGCGCGGTGTATGGTGGCGATTTTAGAAAATTATCAGACCGAAGACGGTTCGGTGATGATTCCGGAAGTACTGCGTCCCTATATGGGGGGCATGGTTGAGATAAAATCAACTTGAGAACATATGAACTGCTGAGCTTGTGTAATGTTTAAAGTTTATTGTTTAAAATACCGATAAACATTCAACACTAAACATTAAACTGTTTGTCCAAATAAACTAAACAGTATAGTTAAGCCAGGAGGATCAGCTATGAATAATATTGTTATAACGATTCTTCGCGTACTGATCTTTATTGCTCTTTTGCCTTTCACTATTGCCAGCATCGCTTCTTTTCACCGACATCTGGCGCATTATCCGATGTCTTATGAGCATATCTTTACCTGGGGCGGGGTATCCTTTCTCGGGGCCTTTCTTTTTATTTATCAGTTCCAGGAAGTCTACAGCTACGGGCAGAGCATTATGGAAAAGGTGTTTTCCTTTGCCTCGCCTTTTACGTCATTTTTTGCCAATATTTTTCCCTTTTATGTGCTGGTCTTGATGCTCATTTATTGGGTGGTCGAACGTGTGGTCGGCACGCAGCAGTATGATCATTACTGTATGTTTTTCTCGGGCTTTTTTATGGCGATGCATATTTTGCTGACGGCCCAGTCGATCAATGAAGGGCAGAAGTTTAAGATCAATCCGACCTATCTTTTTACCATGAGCATTATGGTCATTGTGTCGTTTATTGTGACCATCCTTTTGATTGATTTGATTGTCGGCAAGGTGACGATCAATTTTTATCTGCAAAATACGCTGATGACGGGTAAGAATATCTTTATGTCGACTGTGGGGGAGTTTGTTGGGTTACGCTGACAGGCTAAAAAAGTGGCGGAGAGGCAGGGATTCGAACCCTGGGTACCTTTCGGCACGCCGGTTTTCAAGACCGGTACTTTCAACCACTCAGTCACCTCTCCGTGATTAAAGAGCCCAATATTATCATCAAATATTTTCCATGTCAATGTCTTATCCTGTAGGGTGTATATTGTCACAATTCGGGTAACCGTTTACAATAGTGAATAAGTAAAGGATGGTTACCAATGAGCAATACATTAACCCGTAATTTCACT
>JANQMA010000046.1 GCA_028280285.1 Candidatus Omnitrophota bacterium
ATTGTCGGCCAGAAAAAGGCGCGGGAGATTTGGTTTTTATGTCGTCAATATAGTGCAAAAGAAGCTTTAGATATGGGACTAGTCAATACGGTTGTTCCATACACAAAACTCGAGGAAGAAACAGTGCAATGGTGCCGTGAAATTTTGGCCAATTCACCGATTGCCATCCGTTGTTTAAAGGCCGCGTTAAATGCCGATGAAGACGGCCAAGCCGGTATTCAGGAGCTCGCCGGCAATGCGACTATGTTATTTTATATGAGCGAAGAAGGCCAAGAGGGACGTAACGCCTTTGTCGATAAACGTAAACCGAACTTTAGAAAGTTTCCACGTAGACCATAAGATAGTGATCTGTGGTCCGTGGTCAGTGTTCTAATTAGATCACAGACCACAGACAACAGACCACAAACAATCATGACCAAAGTACCCATTACTACATGGTTCATGGCCTTCAGGCCCAAAACACTTGCCGCCGGTATTGCACCCGTACTTATAGGAACAGCAATGGCCTTTGGCGATGGCCTTGGACATTTTTCCTCAGCGATTGTCTGTCTTATAACTGCCTTATCCGTTCAAATCGGAACAAATATAGCTAACGATTATTATGATTTTAAAAAAGGCGCCGACACCAAAGACCGTATCGGCCCGACACGTGTCACACAGGCTGGACTGATCAAACCGGAAACAGTACGCAATGGTTTTATCATTGCCTTTAGTATTACCGCCATTTGCTGTGTCTTTCTTGTTATGCGTGCCGGCTGGCCGTTGGCCGTTATCGGTATCATTTCAATTATCTCAGGTATTCTGTATACCGGTGGGCCAAAACCGCTAGGGTATATCGGACTGGGGGACCTTTTCGTTCTTATCTTTTTCGGGCCTGTTGCTGTGGCCGGGACATATTATGTACAAAGTTTAGAATTAAATGCGGCTGTTATCTCGGCAGGGTTTGGTCCGGGGTTCATTTCCTGCGCGATTCTTGCGGTCAACAATATGCGTGATATTGATAGTGATAGTAAAACAGGCAAGAGAACACTTGCTGTACGGTTTGGACGTGGTTTCGCCCAGAGAGAATACTATCTGTGTTTAGTTTTTGCCGCGTTACTGCCGATTCTTATTTTTGCCATGATCGATGATCATCTGCCTATTGTTGCCTCATCACTTATTCTTCTGTTGGCCAGCCCCGTTATACAAACCGTCTTCAGTAGAACTGATGGCCCGTCCCTTAACCTGGCCCTTGCACAAACAGGCAAACTACTTTTAATTTACAGTATTATTTTTTCGATCGGATGGGTTCTGTGATCATCAAGGATTTTAAAGCGTTCGAATATAATTTAGACTTGACTCAAGATTTATATGTGCGCGGTCAATTAATCAACGAGCGGCGTGGACTAATTATCCAGATCATCGATGAAAATGGCAAAAGCGGCTTTGGCGAAATCGCCCCGCTTAAAAATCTTCATAAAGAAACGTATGACCAATGTGCCGAACAGTGCCGGGCCCTCTGCGACGGCTTCCCCGGTAATGAAATACCGGATACGGCCAATACACTTAACGGCACATTAACCGAATATTTTAAAGATTATGATTTTCTTCCTTGTGTACGCTTCGGCGTGGAGATGGCCATTCTTAATCTTATTTCCAACATTCAACAAAAACCTCTCTATCAAATACTCCCAAACCCGAATCATGATTTTGTTCATCTGAACGGCATGCTCCAAGGTGATAAAGATGCTGTTTTAAATCAGGCCAAAGAGGGGATGAAAAACGGTATTGTCTCGTTTAAATTAAAAGCCAGTGACAGTTTGAATGAAGACATTGAAAAAGTTTCGGCGCTCAATAAACTGTTTGATGGCAAAGCCATGTTGCATATTGATGTTAACCAAAAGTGGCAACTGGAGCAAGCTAAACAATTTTCTGAACAGTGCGGATTCTGGTCGGTTGAGTATATCGAAGAGCCTTTTACAGACCTAAAACTGATTCCTGAGTTTAACCATCAGACAACTATTCCTGTTGCCTTAGATGAATCGGTTGAGAAAAATACACTGGAAGAACTCAATCATATCGAAGGGGTTGATATTTTTGTTTTAAAGCCGAGCTTAATCGGCGGCATTGAAAAAACCTGGCAATTAATGCAATATGCCCAAAGCGTTGCGATTCGCCCGGTGCTCAGTTCCTGTTATGAAACAGGCCTGGCCCTACACATGATGGCAAGCTTATCAAGCAATCTGGCCCATGAAAGCTTCGTTGGACTTGATACACTAAAGTACTTTAAAAAAGATATTTTTAAAAACCCCATCGAAGTAACACGAGGAAAAATCCGTTTAGCTAACAGAATTATAACCGAACACAATATTGATTTTTCCCTTTGTGAAGAACTATGTTAAAAACTATTACTTGCCCGATATATAAATACACCCAAAACTCCAGACTGCCAGCTATCATTACCAAAGATCGAACAATAACTTATCCCGAACTTAATGCGCTGATACACAGCTTTGCCAAAATATTACACAGCAAAGCAGACCGTATTGTCATTGACCGGCCAAACAGCATTGAGGGCATCGCGCTGTTATTTGCCTGTCTGCGTATTGAGAAAACTGCCTGTCTGCTTAGCACACGTTTACCTCAAGAAAAAAGAGAAGAGATCGCCCAAAATCTTAAGGCAGAATCTATCGCTCTGCGTAACATTAAATTCACATCCAAAGAACCTGAGTTTATTGAATACGATTTAAACAGCGAAGCAACCATTATGTTGACATCGGGCACAACCGGCAGCCCAAAGGCCGTTGTCCACACTATTGCCAATCACTATTACAGCGCGAGACACTCCAATAACCATCTAGCCCTTGATGAAAATGACCGTTGGCTTTTGACACTCCCTATTTATCATGTCGGCGGCTTAAGTATTCTTTGGCGTTGTTTTTTAAATGGGGCCACTGTTGTGATTAGTAAAGAAGAGAAGGACTTTCCCGAAGAAATCGCCACACTTGATATAACGCATCTATCGGTTGTACCCACACAACTCTACCGTATGCTCAAAAATAATGTCGATCTATCAGGACTGAAAGCTATTTTGGTTGGTGGTGCTCCGATTAATCAACATTTAATCAAAAATGCGATTGAGCGTAACTGGCCAATCTATTTAACCTATGGCTCAACCGAGATGAGCTCACAAATTGCCACATCACCGCTTATCAGGTCCATGGAAGATAGTTTAAAAATATCTCCTTTGGGTGATACAGAAATTAAAATTAAAGATAATCAAATTTATGTGCGAGGCAAAACCCTATGTAAGGGATACCTAAACAATAGCATAATCGATTTACCGCTTGAAGACGGGTGGTTTAATACGGGCGATATCGGTGCCTTATATGGCAGCAGTTGTTTAATGGTCAAGGGACGTAAAGATAATATGTTTATCTCCGGAGGAGAAAACATTTACCCGGAGGAAATAGAAAAACTACTCAGCACGCACGAAAAAGTAGAAGAAGCTATTGTCGTGCCTGTCGATCATGCAGAATTCGGTAAGCGGCCTATTGCCTTTATTAAAGGCAATGTAAGAAAAGATGAGTTGGAAAAACTGTTGTCCGGCAAGTGTGAAAAGTTCAAAAACCCTGATGCGTATTATTATATGCCCGAGGCAAAAGAAATAAAACCTAGCCGTCAAACCCTCAAAGAGCTCCTCAAAAATACCGACATCGCGCTTAAATCACTCGATTAATTATCTTGGTTATATAATGCGCGCACCTTGTCCCGTAAGGCATCGGGAAGAGGTACTTTCTCACCCGTTTCATCAGAAACAGTCACATGCACTGTTTTGGCGGTTCCCACCAATTCGCCTGCCGCATTAAAAAGTTTATACGCGAACACAAAAGACGTCTGTCCGATCTTGGCCACTGTGATTTGAATTTCAATCACATCGCCAACAAACAATGGTTTTTTGTATTCAGCCTCACACTGAACGATCGGCAGAAAGAAATTATGTTCTCTGATAATGTCGGCAAAACCGAAACTAATTGTTTCCAGCAAAGTCTCATACGCATCGTGCACTATTTTGAGTTGATTGGCAAAAAATAGGCGGCCGGCCGCATCGGTGTCATGCAAATGGATTTTGGTTTGATAAGTAAACATGGATTTTTCCTTAATTTGTATTTTCCCATTATAGCATAATTACCCAAACGGACAATATTTGATAATTACAAAATTTATTTTTTTTCTCGTCGGTAAATCGCTGTTGACAAATATTAAAATTCATATATTATATTTAACACTTCCTAAACGGATAGAAAGTTCACCCTTATCCTTTAGTTGTTCCTGAATTTTTAATGTTAACTTAACCCGAAGGGAACCCTTTCATGAATGTTAAAGCCTTAATTGCTGAATTTATTGCGACTTTTGCTCTTATTTTTGTTGGTGTCGGCGCCATTGCGTCTGACCATATCACAGGAGGCGCAAGCGGTTTAGTGGGAATCGCATTGGCCCACGGACTTACTATCGCCGTTATGGCCACGGCTACCATGGCAATTAGTGGTGGACACATTAATCCTGCGGTGACCATTGGCCTTTTAGCAACAAAAAAAATCGATCTAACTAATGCCATTGGCTACATCATCGCACAATGCGCAGGCGCCATCGTGGCAGCGATCGCCATTAAACAATGCATCCCGGCACTCGCTCTCGAAACAGTGAATATGGGCACACCGGCTTTAGCGGAGGGGATCAGTCCTTCGGCCGGGCTTTTCATTGAAATCATTCTCACATTTTTCCTTATGTTTGTTATATTCGGTACTGCCGTTGATGGCCGCGCACCTAAACTAGGCGGGCTTTTTATCGGTCTTACTGTTACTCTTGATATTTTTATCGGCGGACCACTCACCGGGGCCGCGATGAACCCTGCCCGTCATTTAGGACCAGCTTTACTTGGCGGCGGACTAGACAATTTATGGCTTTACTGGGTTGGCCCAATTGTTGGGGCTGTTTTGGCAGCTGTTATTTATGATAAAACATTGTTAGCAGAATAAGGAGTTAATATGCCTGTCACACTTAAAGGAAATGCAGTCACTTTAGTTGGAACAAGTATTGAAGTAGGCAATACTATCCCTGAAGTAACACTAACGGCCAACGATTTGTCTGACTTTTCTCTTTCCTCTATTAAAGGAAAGAAAACAATCATTTCGGTTGTGCCTTCATTAGATACACCGGTTTGTGATATCCAAACAAAACGTTTTAATGAAGAAGCTGCTAATCTTGGTAACGATGTTGCTGTTATTACGATTAGCGTTGACTTGCCCTTTGCCCAGAAAAGATGGTGCGGGGCGGCGGGTGCGGAAAACATCCAAACAGTATCCGATTATAAAGAAAATGCTTTTGGCAAGGCCTTTGGTCTTCTTGTCGACGGGCCTTTAATCCTTGCCCGTGCGATTTTCGTTGTTGACGGTGAAGGCGTTGTCAAATACAAAGAAATCGTTTCAGAAATAACAAACGAACCAAACTATCAAGCAGCGCTTGACGCTGTTAAAGCACTTTAAGATATAAGGAGATTACTCATGGCATACTCAGTACCAGATTTAGCCTATGGATTTGACGCGCTCGAACCACATATCGACGCAAAGACAATGGAAATTCATCATGATAAACATCATGCCGCTTATGTGACGAAAGTGAATACGGCCGTCGAAGGCAAGGATGATCTCGCATCAAAATCGATCGAGGACCTTATTGCCGGTCTGGGGTCTGTCCCAGAAGATATCCGTGGCGCCGTTCGCAATAATGGCGGCGGGCACGCCAATCACACACTTTTTTGGGAAGTGATCGGCCCAAACGCAGGAGGGGAACCTTCCGGAGAATTGGCTGAAGCTATCACCGCTGATCTTGGCGGTTTTGCTGCCTTTAAAGAAGCTTTTTCCAATGCTGCAGCCACACGATTCGGCTCCGGCTGGGCCTGGTTAATTGTCGATGCGAATGGCAAATTAGCCGTTACATCCACCCCCAATCAAGACAATCCGCTTATGGATATCGTCGATACAAAAGGAACACCTATTCTTGGGCTTGATGTGTGGGAACACGCGTATTACCTAAATTATCAAAATCGTCGTCCCGACTATATTGCAGCATTCTTCAATGTTGTTAACTGGGCGGCTGTTTCCGAAAAATATAAGGCTGCTAAGGCCTAAAAAGGTCAGCCCATGGCTCCTTGAGAACATCTTCTCGAGGAGCCAAAGGGCCGACTTGTCGCTAAAATTGCTTAAAAATTTTTTAAAAAATACTTGACTCTGATATTTTTAAAAAATACCATATATAGTGTAGTAAGAGAAAAAAGTATCAATATGTAGTGCTTTTAAAAATCATCCATAAACACACACAGACTCGGATCTTATATGAGAAAAACACTTAAAAATCCAGCCCATCGGAGCCAAATCAAGCGTTTTTCTTTTATTTTCATACAAACTAATTGTAACCTCAATATTTACACTAACTTGTAATCCCAGGGGAGGGGAAAGTCCAATGCCATACGAAAAAACTGTCGATGTTGATATCAAGGTACACAAACGTAACGGTCAGGTTATCGCGTTTAATGAAATTCGTATCAAACGGGCTATTGGCAATGCTTTTAAAGAAAACCTTGGCCTACCCCGCGAAGTGGAATTAAATATCGAGGCCACCCGAAACGTTGAAAAAGTATCAGGCTGCGTTGTTTCCGTTGTCAAAGAACGCAGTGATAATCATGAATTTATCACGGTTGAAGAAATTCAAGATGAAGTTATACGCCAACTTTATGAAAACGGCCACAAAGAAGTAGCCGAAGCTTACGCCAACTACCGTAAAAATCACGCGGCCAAAAGAGCTCTTTTTGAACTTTATACAACGAAAAAAAGAGACGGTAAAATTGTTTCGTTTAAACCGGAAAAGATTACCTATGCCATTGCTAAGGCCTTTCGTGCCAGCAATAACGGTATTTTGACAATTGAATTATTGAACGCAGCGCGTGCTGTCACAGATACTTTGGTTGAAGAAATCAAAAGACTGTGGCCTGATGGCAAATGTATTCCGATTGAAGAAATCCAAGATTTAGTCGAAAAAGAATTAATGAAATCCGGTTTTCACGAAGTTGCCCGCCGTTACATCATTTATAGAGAACAACACGCACGCATGCGCCGTGAAAAAAAATTGAAAGAACTTTCCGGTGATGACACATCGTATGACTGGGTTAAAGGTATTTTCTATAAAACAAAAGACGGTGATGAAAAATCAATCAATATCGGTGATATCCGTTTTCAAATCGATACATGCTGCCAAGGGCTTAAAAATGTCGAGAGCGAAACTATTTTAAAAGAAGCTGTTAAAAACTATTATAACGGCATCACTGAAAAACAGATGGCTGATGCCAATATCCTTGTCGCTAAATCATTTGTCGAACGCGAACCGAATTACACGTTTGCCGCCGCGCGTTTGCTTCTGCTTAAAGAATACCAGGAAGCCATCGAAAAGCCGGTCAGTTTTGAAAGCATTAAAACAGATTATCCTACCTATTTTTCATCTTATATCCACAAAGCCGTTGAACTTGAGCTGCTCAGCGCTGACTTGCTTAAATTTGATTTAAAGCGTTTAGGCGCGGCCCTTCGCCCTAAACGTGATTTTCTATTTCGGTATCTAGGCCTGCAAACACTTTATGACCGTTACTTTATTCACTGGGAAGAAAGACGCCTTGAGCTCCCGCAAATATTCTGGATGCGTGTCGCTATGGGGCTTGCCAAAGAAGAAGGAAAGAAGCGCAATGAGATGGCTATCAAATTTTATGATATGCTTTCAACCTTCCGCTTTATGTCATCAACACCGACACTTTTTAATTCGGGAACACGCCACTCGCAATTATCTTCATGCTTTTTAACGACGATCGATGATGATTTGCATCACATTTTTAAATGCATTACAGACGATGCTATGATGTCAAAATGGAGCGGTGGACTCGGCAATGACTGGACCAATGTCCGTTCCATGGGCTCACGCATTAAAGGCACCAACGGTAAAAGCCAAGGCATCATTCCTTTCCTTAAAGTCGCTAATGACACAGCCCTTGCGGTCAATCAAGGCGGAAAAAGAAAAGGGGCGATGTGTGCCTATCTTGAAACATGGCATCTGGATATCGAGGAATTCCTTGAACTACGTAAAAACACCGGTGATGACAGAAGACGCACCCATGATATGCATACGGCTAACTGGATTCCGGACCTTTTTATGAAACGTGTTAAGGAAAATGCCGACTGGACATTATTTTCACCAAACGAGGTCTCGGACCTGCATCATTTATTCGGTAAAGAGTTTGAACG
>JANQMA010000010.1 GCA_028280285.1 Candidatus Omnitrophota bacterium
TTCGGCAACGTGTACAACGGAGGTGGTTTCCGGTGGGAGTTGTGGCGACGGTGTTATTAACGGCAGTGAAGAGTGTGATGGAGCGGCAGGTGTGGGTGCTAATCAGGAATGTTCAACAAGCTGTACATTAATTAATCTTCCGTATTGTGGGGATGGTATTGTTAATGGTAATGAACAATGCGATGATGGTAATACAAATAATGGTGACGGGTGCTCGGCGCAATGTCTAACCGAGTCCTCAGCAGAACCTTGTACACAAACCGGTACGAATGCGTTCTATGCTTGTTACTATGATAATATGGATTTTACGAATCTTAGTGTGACACGGACAGAGCCTAGGATTAATTTTAACTGGTTGGGCGGGTCGCCACATTCTTCTATTCATTCACAGACATTTTCAGCCAAGTGGCGTGGCAACTTTAATTTTGAAGGAGGAACATATAAGTTTACATCGACGACAGATGATGGTATGCGCGTAATGGTTGATGGACAAGTTGTTATTGATGGGTGGAGGAATCAGTCGCCAACTGTTTATGAGGGTTCAGTCGTGTTAACACCAGGTATTCATTTAATTGAGGTGGATTATTATGAATTTTCCGGCCAGGCTTCCGCAAATGTGGTGTGGCAGAAACAATAATCCCTCAACTCTCCTTTTTTCTTTCCTAATAATTATATAAATTACTACTTATAATATTACTTGACATGCCCTGGGTATTTATTAAAATCTAACTAGTAAAATTTTACTAGTTTGTCTGGGTTGACCGGCTTTTTTTCTTCATTTCGCACAAAAACATTATAAAAATCAATTATTTACGTTATGGATACATATAACCTAATTAATCAAACGGCTACTCAATACGCCCAAAAATCTGCCTTGATATTCAACGGCGAGGCGGTCACTTTTACCCAAATTCAGTCCAATGTTCACCGATTAGCCAATGCCTTAAGAAGCTGTGGGGTGGCCAAAGGTGAGAAAGTGGCGATTTATCTGCCTAATTGTCCTGAGTATGTTTATAGTTATTTGGCTGTGTTCACGCTCGGCGCCGTCGGCGTTCCGTTGGATTTTATGCTTAAAAGTGATGAGCTGATTTCATGTATTAGTCACTCTGAAGCCAAAGTGATTATCGGTTTGTCGCATGGAGAGGTTTCTTTATCGAATGTGGCCGATGCGGTGAGTACGGTTGAGACGATTATTTCTGTTAAACCGGGTGAAGGTCAGTTTTACGGCGAGTTGGTGGCGAGTCAAGATGAGGCAATTGATGAGGTTAAGGTTGAGGATCAAGATCCCGCACTTATTATGTACACGTCGGGCACGACGGGAAAGCCGAAGGGGATACTGCTTAATTATAAACATTTGACCGGCTCTCCACAGGCCATGCATCACTTTGTCGATTTGACCGATCAAGATGTTAAGATTTGCGCTATTCCGCTGAGTCACATCGGCGGCTTTATTTATATTCAAAATTGTTTACTTTTCGGCATCACGCTCATCCTTATGGACCGGTTCAACCCGGTTAAATTTTTATCTCTGGTGCAAGAGCATAAGGTCACATGTTTTCATATTGTCCCGCCTATGTATAATGCGCTTTTGACGCTTAAATCAATTGATAAATATGATCTCAGTTCCCTGCGCTGGGTGGTGGTGTTTGGGGCGCCGAGTTCGCCTGAGATTATGGCGCGGTTCCACAAATATTGCCCGAATGCGCGTCTTCTCAATGGTTGGGGGATGACCGAAACGTGCCCGCCTAACACAGTTACTCCACTTGATAGCGATAATATTGCCAGTGTTGGCAAGGTTGTTCCCCATTGCACTATTAAAATAGTGGATGATGAGGGAAATTCACTCCCTATTGGCGAATCCGGGGAAATTGTCATAAGTGGTTGGATTGTCATGGATTGTTACTATAAAGACCCTGAGGCAACGGCGCTGGCGAAACGGGAAGATGGCCTTTATACAGGCGATATCGGCCGGTTTGATGAAGAAGGCTTTTTGTATATTGTGGGGCGTAAAAAAGAGATGATCAAAGTCGGCGGGCAGATTGTTTATGCCCCGGAGATTGAGAATGTGCTTCAGCAAAATGAACAGATTGCGGAAGCAGCGGTCATCGGTGTTTCGGATGAGATGCGTGGTGAGGTGGTTAAGGCCTTTGTTGTGTTGCAAGAAGGGGTTGATTTGGGCGAAGATGAGATACGATTTTTCTGCAAAGATAGATTGGCGAATTTTAAAGTGCCGCAGCATGTCGAAATTAGGCAAGAATTGCCGAAGAATCGGACGGGGAAAATAGATAAAAGCATATTGAAAAACAAACATAGTGATACAGTGATACAGTGATAGAAGTGATACCGGCGGCGAATGGATATCGCTTTATCACTACTATCACTCTATCACTTCTGAAAGGATAACTACGATGACAACCCAAATGGCTAAAGAAGCACACATGACAGGAAAAGATTTGATGGGCATGGTTCAGTTAACGCCCGATGCGGTCGGCGAGATTGCGCTGGTGCCCGGGCCGGCGGAAAGATCCGAGGCCATTAAAGCGAAGCTGACCGATGCGGTTAAAAATTTTACCTTCATGGAATACTCGATGTACACGGGGGACTATGAAGGAACAAAGGTGACAACGATTAACGGCGGGCGCTTTGCCGCGGATACGGCGATCACGACCGAGATTTTGTGTAATGCGGAAGTAAAAACCATGGTGCGCTTGGGAAGTTGCGGGGCACTGAGGGAAGATATCAATGTCGGTGATCTGATTGTGGTGACAACTGCGCTTAAAGGCGAAGGGGTAACACAGTACTATGTGGATGACGATTTTGTTCCGACGGCAGATCAGGCGCTGACAGATAAATTGAAAGCTTTAGCCGAGCAAGAAGTAGCCGGTCCGATGCTGCAAGGTAAAAAGGTGCATGTCGGTCCGTGCTGGACGACCGATTGTATTTTACGTGAAACACGCGAGCATGTCGGGAAAGCTGTTGACGGCGGTGCGATTGCCGTGGATATGGTTTCGGCGGCTTTTTTAACCATTGCCCAGCAATACAATATCCCGGCGGCGGTTGTTCTTGCCGTGAGTGATAATGTCATCACCGGTGAGATGGGTTTTATGAATACGGATTACTATATGGCAGAATCAGCGGTGGTGAATGTGGGACTTAATTTAGTAAAAGAATTAAATCAATAGACCAACAGTTGCTGGTTGCTTGTTGCTGGTCGCTAGCAACGAGCAACTAGCGACAAGCAACTATAAAATGAAAGAATCACCCTTATTCTGGCCGGCAAGTTTAAAGAAAAATATTCTTCATGTTTTAGATGAAACGCTTATCCCTAAACGTGTGCAATATGTGAAGGTAAGAAATACAAAAGAAGCGGTCTGTGTCATCAAGAATATGAAAACACGCGCCTTCGGCCAGTTTTTGGTTGTGCTTAACACGTTTCTACTTGAGATTGTCAATAATCGTTCTTTAACAGATAAAGCGCTTCTTAAAAAAATTGTGTCGACGGCGAATGTGCTCAATAAAAGCCGTCCGACATTTCCCTTTGCCGAGGTAACATCGATTGTCGTCGGCTGGGCCCAAAAGGCGATAGCCGATGGGGTCGATCTTAAAAGTTATGTGACGAAAAATATCGAAGGATATCTTTATGGGATTCGCATGCAGCGCTTGGGCCGTGTTGAGCAAATCGCCAAGATTATTAAAGACGGCGACAGCATTTTAACGCACTGCAATGTTTCCGGAGAGATTGCGATGGCGGCTGCTCTTTGTCGTGAACAAGGCAAGGATATTCACTTTTTTGCAACGGAGACGCGTCCGTACATGCAAGGGGCCAAGCTTACAGCGTGGGAGATTGCGCGTTTAGGTGGTCGTGTAACGCTTATTGCCGATAATGCCGTGGCGACCGTCATGGACGACGGGCTTGTGAATAAAGTGATTACCGGATCCGACAGGTCGTGTGCCAATGGCGACTTTGCGAATAAAATCGGTACATATCAAATAGCGGTACTCGCGCGGGAGTTTGGGATTCCGTTTTATGTACTGCTTCAGCCTTCGAAAAAGATAAAGAAGGGTGATGATATGCCGATTGAAGTGCGTGATCCAAAAGAGCTTTTGCAATATGAAGGTAAGAAGACATATGAGGGGAAAGTGGATGGGTTTTATCCGGGGTTTGATATTGTGCCTTCTAGGTATGTGAAAGAGGCTATCAGTATTAAAGCGACTTAGAAAATTGATAATTGTATTTAGTAGTTGGTAATTAGTAATTGGAAACCAATTACCAATTACTATATACCAAATACATATGCGTTTTTATTCATGAAAAAAAAATCAATCACTCTGATCCACGGCGAATTTAAAGATGAATTTTTTGATGGGCTTAAAAAACAAAAGTTGAAGCAAGTATTTGTCTGTGAAGGCAGGCCAACGCTTAAGTCGTCAAAGCACGCGGTTAAGGCACTTCAAAAACGCAAGATTTTACCGACGGTCATTACAGATAATATGGCCGGATTTTTGTTTTATAAAGGGTATGTCAAAGAAGTTAATGTGGCTTATCAACAAAAAGATAAAAACGGCATATTAGCCCAAATCGGTTCATTGGTTTTAAGTGTTTTGGCCTCCGCACATAAAGTGCCGGTTAAAGGCCACACAGCTCAAACACATCTGGATTTATTGGATCATTCGGGGAGTTTACATAGGTTCAATGGAAAGAAAGTGATCGATAAAAATGTCAAAACATTTGTTCCGCTCGTTGAATGGGTTGATTGTAAATATATTAGCCAAGTAGAGTGAGCATTTTTTATAAATAGAGACTTAGGACATGGTACTTAGGACTTAGGTAGTTTGTGCCCTAAGTCCCAAGTCCTAGGTACCAAGTACAAATATAATGGACCAAGATAGAGTAATAGAACTTAAAAAAAGCATGATTGCCATCGGCCGGTTGCTGTGGGAAAAAGATCTGGTCACGGGTCTTAACGGAAATATCAGTGTGCGTCTGGATGATAATACGATTCTGATTACTGCGACACAAACATGCCTGGGGCTTTTGCATGAAAAGGATATTGTTGTTTTAACGCTTGATGGCGAAGTGGTAGGGGAAGGTGCCGCCTCAACCGAGAAGCTTATGCATACGTCTGTCTATAAAAACTTTTCTGAAACACAAGCGGTTATCCATACACATACTGTTTATACCAACGGTTATTTTCTGGAACATGCAAAATTTACACCGCGTGTCTTTGAAGCTAAATTTTATTTAGGGGAAATTCAAGGCATTGATCAATCCTCTCCGTCTGTTTTGGATGCCGAGCCTTTAATGGACGCATTTGAACGTAATAATATTATTGCTTTGCGTAATCACGGTGTGGTTGCGCGTGGTAAGGAATTGTTTGATTGTTTTATTTTGGTGCAGGCTCTCGAAGAAGCGGTTAAGACAGAGTTTGTTGCCAGAGGGTTTATGACAAATTCAAAGCAGTCGGTAGAGCAGAGGACTGAAAATGGGAAGAATAACGCACCTGGTAAAACGTATCAATTATTTTCAGAAGATCAAATTAACGCCATTGTTGATCTGGTGAACAGCGACGCGCAGATGAAAGAGTTGGGCGCTCAAACAGATATGACAATGGATTTGGCCGTTAAATTAGATGAAACGGGTGATACGTTTAAATTTAAGTTCGATCGTGGCAATATCGCCGAAGTTGGACGGGATGATAATGCGGAATTCGTCATCAATGCGCCGGAAAAGGTGTGGCGTGCGGTCTTTAATCAAGAGATCGATCCGTTTGTGGCAACAACACAGAAGCAAATGACGCTACAAGGTGACTTTGCGCGTATATCGAAATGGTACGCGCCTTGCTCACGTGTCTTTGAACTATGGACACAAGTGCCGGTGGAGTGATTTAAAGGAAATATGAGCGTTTAGCGGATAGCGAATAGCGTTTAGAACTGATTACTAGCCTAAACGCTGCACGCTATACGCTTGACGCTAGATGTGTTGCATAGAAAAGGTTTAATTTATGTCCAAACAACAAAAAGCTTTATTGTCAGCGGTAGTGACACTTGCTATGTTGTGGCTCCTGTTTAGCGGGCGTGTCACAGTCGTGCCTGTCGGTATCGGTGTGCCCATTGTTTTGATTTTGCAATTTATAATGCTTCAAATGATTTACTCCGACACTAAAAAACCACGTAATAAATAATTTATAAATGTGGTTTTTTAGGTCGGAGTGTCCCGACATTTCAGTCGGGATTCCGACTAAGACAAGCGCATGTCGGAACCGACCCCCGAAGGGGCGTCGGAGCTCCACAGATAAAGATTTCATAGGCGTGAGTTTGTGGAGCGTCATAAGAAAGAAATAATGACAGTTGCATCTAAACAATTTGATTTGTTTGTCGGTGGCGCGATACAGCCGCCTGCGGATGGAAAATACTATGACGTGATCAATCCGTCGACAGAAGAGGTCTTTGCGAAAGTAGCGGATTGTGGCTGCGCAGATATCGATCAGGCTGTCGCCGCGGCCCGCAAGGCCTTTGATGCGGGAGTGTGGTCGGGGATGTCTATAGCTGAGCGCGGGATTTATTTAAAGAAAATCGCAAGCCTTATTCGCAAGAATGCGAAGGAGTTGGCTGAACTTGAAACGCTTGGTGTGGGAAAGACGTCCAAGCATGCGACGTTAATTGATATTCCATCCGCGGCCGAAACGTTTGAATACTTTTCTTCGATTGATGAAGAGTTTTTAAAGAGCGAGAACAAAGTAACCGCGCCTGTTAAAAGTTTAACGGCGCATGAGCCCCGTGGTGTTGTAGCGTCCATCAGTGCGTGGAATTATCCGCTTATCTTTTTTGCCTGGAAAGTCGCACCCGCGCTTATTATGGGGAATACGGTTGTGCTTAAACCGGCCCCCGTTGGTTCGGCGGCGATTTTACGTCTTGCGGAAATTATTCAGGAAAGTGGTTTGCCGAACGGTGTTTTAAATGTTGTGACGACAACCCATAATGATGTCGCCGGGCATTTGGTTGCCCACAGAGATGTCGATATGGTTAGTTTTACCGGCGGAACGAGCACAGGCACAAAGGTGATGGAGGCGGCCGCGCAAACGACTAAGAAAGTGATCTTAGAGTTAGGCGGAAAATCGCCGGCTATTGTCTTTGCCGATGTTGACCAAGAGGTTGCGCTGGGCGGGATTTTATCGTCGATATTTATCAATCAAGGGCAGATGTGTACGGCCTGTTCAAGACTCTTTGTTGAAGAATCAATTTATGAATCGTTTGTGAGGGAGTTGGTTAAAAGAACGCGAGCGCTTACTATTGGTGATGCAACGCAAGCCACAACAGAATTTGGTCCGTTGGCAAGTGTCCTGCATCGTGATCGTGTGTTGAACATGGTCAATGAGGCCGTGGCAGGCGGCACAAAGGTTTTATGTGGCGGGAAGGTTCCCGAAGGTTTCCCAAAAGGGGCGTTTATTGAGCCGACGATTCTCGAGGCTGACTCTAAAAGTACGATCGCCCAAGAAGAAGTGTTCGGGCCGGTGCTGTGTGTATTTAAATTTCAGTCGGAAGAGGAAGTCGTCAAAGAAGCCAATGATACGCAGTACGGACTGGCCGCAAGTATCTGGACGAAAGATTTGGATAAAGCCAACCGTGTGGCCAAAAAAATCGAGGCCGGAACGGTTTGGGTGAATACGTACGGAAATTTTAATAATGAGGTTGGCGTGGGCGGTTTTAAACGCAGCGGTTTTGGGCGCGAACTCGGGGTCGAAGGTTTGCTTGAATATACACAGTCAAAACATATTTGCATTGATCAAACACCAGGCGGGCGCCCTTTAGAAGCGTCATGGTTTTGACTCAGCACTTTTGCGCAAGCACGCATATTTTTGATAACAAAAGTTATGCGTTGGTTACGATCTTTTGAGCATAAAAAAAGGCGCTAAGATTTCTCTTAACGCCTTACTCGTAGCATATCCTTTCCAACAGTCTAAGTTTACTCTGGAAAGGGGGATGTGTCAATATTTTCAGGATGGAAATAATGCCTTTCCGAAGCCCATTATTTCCACTAAATGTGCGCCCTCGGCAGGATTCGAACCTGCATCGACCTCTTCGTTGGAAAGGAGCATTAATCCATTATGCTACGAGGGCGACATATATTGATAATTATACAATAAATTTGATAAATAATCAAATTTTATTTATGAATGAATGAAGGAGAAAAAAATGAAAGTACTATTTCTAACACCACCACTCAAGGCGTGGGATTCACACGGGTATCATTTGGCCGCTAATCAAATGCATGCGCAGTTGGCTGCTTATTTAAGAGAAAAGGGTATCGCCGAAGTTGACGCACTTGATTGCCGGGCGGATGAAGTGGATTGGGATGGTATGGTGAAATATGCCCAGGAAACAAAACCGGATATGGTTTTTGTCGGAGAGCTTCTGCACTCGACGTGTGGAGCGGCGGTGATTTGGTATTTTAATGAAGGTCTGCGTTTGATTAAAGAGGCGATGCCGGAGGTGATAACGGTGGCCGGCGGTCTGTGGTATTCCGGTGATGCGGAGAGACAACTGCGTCTTAATCCGACGATTGATTATATTATGCTCGGTGAAGCAGAGCTTACGCTTGAAGATTTGATCAATAACAAAAAAGACCCAAAGGTCGATGAGCGTGAGATTCCAGGACTCGTGTCTCGCCGGGAAGACGGCACGATTGTATTCGGTCCGCATCGTGATTTGATTCCTGATCTTAATGTTCTGCCGATGCCGGCATACGACCTTTTTCCGATGACAAAATATGTGGGGCATACATACTGGAAACCGTTTGCCGAGATGATGACGTCCCGCGGTTGCCCCGGCAAGTGCCATTTCTGTTATGAATGGGCGCTCTATGATTCGCGTACGGCATCCCAAGACTTTACGTCGTGGCGTGGGCTCAAAGGTAAACGTATCGTTGATGAATTAGATATTTTGGAGAAAGAATACGGCATCACAACCGTTGTTATGCAGGATGATGCGTTTAACAGTGATACCGAGGCGATGATTGAATTCTGTGAAGAAAAGATCAAGCGCGGTAATAAAATCCAATGGGTGTGTTTAGGCCGTGCCGATCAATGGGTTTCACAGCATGACATTTTGCCTTTAATGAAAAAGGCAGGGTTATTTCTTGCGCTGACCGGTGTTGAGGTTGAGGACGATATGACTTTAACTAAACAGGGCAAAGGTGTAACTGTTGATCAAATAAAGAAAACGATTAAAATCCTTCGCGAAAATGATATCGGAAGTGTAGGAACGGTTTTAATCGGTTTAAGAGATGATGATGAAGCAAAGATCAAAGAGCGTTTACGTGTCGCCGATGAAATCGATCCGGATATTTTTGCGTTGGATTATTTAACACCGGTACCGAATTCGCCGGATTGGAAATACGGAATTAAACAAGGCTGGTTTGATCCGGATACGATTGATCTTAAGGTATGGGATTTTCAACACCCCGTAATCCCGACGGACCATTTATCGATTGAAGAAGTGGGCCGTTTGGGCGCGTGGTGTATGCGCGAATATTATTCCAAGCCGGAACGTATTCACCGTATTTTTTCAAGTAACTATGATGAGAAAGTTAAATTATGCGTGAAGGATTTTATGGATAATATTTCCAAATGGGAAGCTAACTCGAGGGTGCAGGCAAATACGTAAAATGTGGTCCGTGGTCGGTGGTCTGTGATCCGAAACAGCCCACAGAGCACAGAACACAGATCACAAGAGGTAAAAATGCAAGACACAAATACACAATTAAAGTGGGAAGAAAAAGCAAAAAAGAAATATAAAACAATGGTTGAGAATATCCCGCTATTTCATCGGGAGATTGCGAAGACCGTTGTGAATAAAAAGGCCGAGCTCCTTGCCAAAGACCGCGGATCGGAATTGATCGAGGAAGAAGATATTGTCCGTGCGTTTTTTGCCGAAGTGCCCATGACTTTTTATAGTTTAATGATTCGCCTGCTTGAACAGTCGGGGTTTGATTACAAAAGGTACCAAGATAAAGAGTGATCTGTGGTCGGTGGTCTGTGATCTGAAACAGACCACGGACCACGGAACACAGACCACATAATATGAAAATAGCAATCATTGGTGGCGGCGCAATTGGATCAGTCGCCGCTGCTTATCTAACAAAAGCTGGTATTGCCACAACGCTTGTTGCGCGTCAGGAGCACTGTGATGCTATCAATGCCAATGGGCTTAAGATCAATGGCCTCGGCGGCGGGGAATATTTCCCCCTTAAAGCCGTAACAACACTCGATCAAGAATATGATCTTGTGATATTCACGACGAAAACACAGGATTTGGAAGCAGCGTATCAAGACAACCATGAATTTCTAGAAAGTGGTGATGTTTTGACAAGCCAAAACGGTGTGCAGGCCGATAATATTATGGGCGTGCATATTGAAGGTGATCGTCAGTATTCAAGTATCGTGATGTTTGGCGCGACTTTTGTTAAGCCGGGCGAGGTGACGTATAACTTTCCCGGTGATTGGATTATCGGAAAGCCGCTTGGTACGCTCAATCCGCGCACACATGAAATTGTTGCAACAATTAATAAAGGGCTTAAGGCCGTTGCCTCGCCGGATATTATGGGAATGAAGTGGCTTAAGCTATTTGTGAATTTTAATAACTGCATTCCTGCATTGATTGATAAGTCGATGCAGGAAACATTTGCTGATATGGATTTGTGTCGTCTAAGTATTTTGCTTCTTAAAGAAGGGTTGGATATTGTCGAGAAGGCAGGGGCAAAGTTAGAGTCATTGCCTGAGTTTCCTAAAGAGCGGATTTACGGTTTGGCGAATATGCCGATCGATGAAGCAGCAGGTATCATTAATAAAACGCTGACGACTTTAAGTGAAGAACCGCTCTATGGTTCGATTTTACAGAGTATTAAACGCGGCAAGAAAAGCGAGATTGAGTTTATCAACGGTGAGCCTGTGTTTATCGCGCGTCAAATGCGCAGCGAAGCGCCGCTCAATGAAAAGATTTTGGAAATGATTAATCATATTGAAAATACCGGGGAGTTTTATACGCTGGAGAAAGTGAAAGAAGAGTTTAACTTGCTGGCAAATACAAATTGAAAGGAGTGATAGAGTGATAAAGTGCTAGAGTGATAATTCAAATATCACTGTATCACTACTATCACTATATCACTTTTAAGAGGATAAATATGACAAAGCGTAGAGTAGTAGTCACAGGTGTCGGGGTTGTTTCGCCCAACGGGATTGGGAAAGAGGCGTGTTGGGACGGTATGACCAACGGGCGCTCGGCGATTAAACGTGTCACCGAGTTTGATACATCGATTTTTAACACAAAGATTGCCGCGCAAGTCCATGACTTTGATCCGATCAAATTAGGATTATCTCACGAAGAAGCGTATCGCATGGACCGTTATGTGCAGTTTGCCATGGTTTCAGCGCAAGAAGCGTTGATTGATTCGGCGCTGAATTTAAAAGAAGTTGATAAAGAACGTTTTGGTGTGTCGCTTGCCAATGCGATTTGCGGAACGAAATATATGGAAGAAGAGTTTGCGCTGGTCACCGATAGCGGCAAGAATCCGATCGATCCGACCATTGCCCGGCCTGATCTGTATGATGCGGCGATGTTTAATACCCCGTCGAGTGAGATTTCGGCCAAGTATGGACTTCAAGGTGTGTGCACAACCATTTCAACGGGGTGTACGGCAGGGACCGATGCGGTGGGCTTTGCCATGGAAGAGATCATGGACGGTCATGCCGATGTCATGATTTGCGGCGCGGCCGAGGCGCCGATTTGTCCGATTACCTTCGGCGCGTTTGATACGGTCAATGTTTTATCCGTTCATAATGAGGAACCGGAAAAGGCATCACGTCCGTTTGATGCGAACCGCAATGGCTTTGTGATCTCAGAAGGCGCAGGACTTCTTGTGGTTGAAGAGCTTGAGCATGCCAAGGCGCGTGGGGCGAAGATTTATTGTGAAGTGGTTGGGTTTGGCACGACGAACAATGCGTATCATATGACCGATCTTCCGCCGGAAGGCGATGCAAAAGCGAAATGTATTAAACTTGCGTTGGAAGACGCCGGTGTCGCACCGACGGATATTGATTATATCAATGGGCATGGTTCATCAACGCGACAGAATGATGTCTTTGAAACTAATGCGTATAAGATGGTGTTTGGTGATCATGCCTACAAAGTGCCGATCTCATCACTGAAATCAATGATTGGTCATCCGCTCGCCGGAGCAAACGGGATTGAGCTCGTTGTTGGGTCTTTAATTTTTGAAAGAAATATTTTACCGCCGACAATTAATCAAGAAACACCGGATCCGAATTGTGATTTAGATTATGTGCCGAATGTGAAACGGGAGAAAAAAGTTAATTGTATGTTAAAGACGAGCAGTGGATTCTCGGGTATACATTCGGCGATGGTTTTGCGGAGATTTGAGGATTAGTTGTGGTCTGTGTTCTGTGGTCTGTTGTCTAAAATTTTAATTTCTACCCCCAAAAAGAAAATAAATAATCAAAACAGGGGGAGAAAATGAAAATTAGAAGCTTTAAAGATTTAAACACATGGAAAAAGTCACATGAATTAGTTTTAGAAATTTATGGAATAACTAAAAATTTTCCAGATGAAGAAAAGTTTTGTTTGGCTAGTCAAATTAGACGATCGGCAATTTCAATCAGCGCGAATATTGCTGAAGGATATATGAAAAGCCGAAAGGATTTTATAAGATATCTTGATATATCAAGAGGATCGCTGGAGGAAACAAAACAGCATCTTATTTTGAGTAATGATTTAGGTTATTTACAAAATAAGCAATTTGAACAATTATTTGATTTAGCTGAAGATGTAGGGAAAATGATTTACGGTTTGCGTTCAAAATTATAGCTTTCATATACGATCACAGACCACGGACCACAGATCACAAAATTACACAAAAATAGAGGAATTACATGGATAAGATAGCCATAACAGGTCTTGGAGTAATATCTCCGAGCGGAATAGATAAATCAAAATTCTGGTCCAATGTGTCACACGGGCGCTCGGCCGTTGAAACAATTGAACGTTTTGATGCATCGAAATACGCATCACACATTGCCGGGCATGTGCATGAATTGGATGCGTATAGTAATGTGTCGTCGAGACTGCTTAAGAAAATCGATCTTTTTGCGCACATGGCGCTTGTGGCCTCAGAAATGGCGCTGCAAGATGCCGGCATTGATATCGAGAAGGAAGATAAAGACCGTATCGGAATTTTTATGGGCAATGCCATCGGTGGTTGGTTGTACGCCGAAACTGAGCTGCGTGATCTGTATATCGAAGGGCGGGAAGGTGTAAGCCCTTTTATGGCGTCCGCCTGGTTTCCGGCAGCACCGCAAGGACAAGTGTCGATTCATTATGGCATTAAAGGGTATTCGAAAACCGTTGTCTCGGACCGCGCGAGTTCCTTGATGGCGATCGGCTATGGCGCGCGTAATTTGTCAGCGAATAAAAATGAACTCATTATAGCCGGAGGCATGGAAGCGCCGGTAACACCTTATGCGCTTCTTTGTTGTAATACATCCGGTCAACTAACAACGAACAACCAACAACCGGCAACCGCTTATAAGCCATATGATAAAGAGCGTGATGGTTATGCGATTGCCGAAGGCGCCGGGATGGTTATTATGGAGCCGCTTAAGCGCGCGCAAAACCGTAATGCAAAAGTTTATGCGAACGTGATTGGTTATGCGACGACGACGGATGCGACGGATCGCATTGATCCGGCGGAAGATGGAAAGCAACTCGCGCGTGCGATGCGCCAAGCACTCGCCGAGGCTTCACTTAATCCAGAAGATATTGATTATGTCTGCCTAGACGGCGCAGCGACAAAAATGGGCGATGTTTCCGAGACACGCGCGATTAAAGATGTGTTTGGTGACGCGGCCAAAAATATTCCCATGTCGGCGCCGAAATCAGTCTTTGGAAATATGCTGGGCGCAACCGGTGCGCTTGATGTGATTCCAACGGTGCTTGCCATGGAGCATAATGTTGTGCCGCCGACGATCAATTTGGATAATCCGGATCCACAGTGTGATTTGGATTATGTGGCGAATCAGTCGCGTGAACATGAAGTTAACCGCGCCATGATCATCAACCGCGGCCGCGGGGGAATCAATGCGGTGCTTGTGATTGAAAAGGGATAAATATTTGTGATCTGTGGTCTGTGCTCTGTGATCAGACAGAACACGGACCACGGACAACAGACCACATAGAGCAAGAAAGGAGTAAGGATGTCACTCGAAGATTCAGTAAAGGAAGTATTCAAAGATGTTTTAGATATTGGCGCTGATGAAATTCAAGCCGATGACAAATTAGAAAATGGGCTTGGCATTGACTCGACGGAGATGGTTGAGCTGACCGTTGCGATTAAGAAAAAATTTAATCTGGAAATTGAAAACAATGCTTTAAGTAAAGGGCAAACGTTTAATGAAATTATTGAAACGTTAAAAGCGCAAGGGGCTGGGTAATATGTGATCTGTGGTCTGTGTTCTGTGATCAAACAGAACACGGACCACGGACAACAGACCACTATTATGAAAATCATTGACCTTTCCTTACCAATCGATGACGATTTAGTCGAAACGCATGACGCGACGATTGACCGTATCACGCATGCGGACGGTGTTGAGCATTTCAACTGGGTGGTGATGAATAAAAAGCCAGGCGGGCAGGAGGCTTTTGATAAGGGTGAGCGTGTGGCCACCAAAGAAGAGATTCCTGACGGAGAAATGCTCTCGCTTGAAATTGTCCACTCATCGGTGCATATGGGAACACACGTTGATGCGCCGTTTCATTACGGCTCCACCTGTGAAGGCAAGCCGGCCAAACAAATTGAAGATGTCCCGCTTGAATGGTGTTATGGCCCGGGCGTTGTCCTCGATTTTACGCATATGGAATTTCCGGAAGTTATCACCAAAGATGAGATAGTTAAAGCACTAGACGCTATACGCTATACGCTAAAACCTATGGACATTGTTTTATTAAATACCGGTGGCGATAAACGTTTAGGAACAGAAGATTATATTCATAAATATGTTGGGTGTATGCCGGACGCCATTGAATATTTGCTCGATCAAGGTATTAAGATGATTGGGATTGATACAATCGGTTTGGATCGTCCGTGCTTCGGCATGTTTAAAGAATTTTTGGATACAAAAGATAAAGAAAAAATCTGGCCATGTCATTTTCTTGGTCGCCAACGAGAATATTGCCATATGGAGCGTTTAGGCAATTTAAGCGCCATCCCAAAACCATTTGGGTTTACCATTTCATGCCTGCCGGTGCGTGTGAAAGGCGCCGGAGCAGGTTGGTCGCGCGTTGTGGCGATTCTTGGAGACTAGTATGAAAAATATTTTATCAATTTATTTGTCACTGATTTTTCTTTGTGTAATAAGTTCATACTCATTGGCTGAAAAGTCATTAGAAAGTGATGATAGTTTCCCTATTCAACGAGTGTTTCCTAATAAAATTGTTTATACAACTGACATGTCGGCGGATCAAGATTTGCTTAAAAAACATTGCGAGCAACAAAATGGTTTTTTTAATGAATGTGGGAGTGTTTGTGATGATAGTTCTTCGGGTGTGTGTATAGCTGTTTGTGCATTTACATGTGAATTAAGGAATAAAAATAAGCTAGATAAAAACTAATGTTGGTGTTTAATTTGACATTATAGGAGGGTTATATGGGACATACACGTAATTCAATTTTAATCAATGCGCCGTTTCAAATCACGTTTGATGTATCGAATCACATTGAGCGGTGGACGGAGCTTTTTGGGGATGAGTATGTGAGCGCCGATGTTCTGGAGCGTAACGGCAATGAGATTACATTTCGTTTAACCGATGATGAAAATAAATCATGGGTGTCAAAACGCTGGTTGCACCCCGAGCATAAATTTGCCATTGCCTCGCGCCATGATCCGATGTTTCCGTTTACCTACATGAAAATCCTTTGGCTTTATGTGGAGCGCGATGGGGGAACGGAAATGATTTGGATGCAGGATTTTGAAATGGATCCGGGCTTTACCAAATTTACCGATGAGCAAATCGAAGGATTCATTAATGAGCATTCGCAGCATAATATGAAAATCTTTAAAGAAGTGATTGAGAAAGAAGCAGCGGCAACGGCGTAAGATTGTGTAACATAAGTTTGTTTAATGTGTAAAGTTTAATGTTTATAAACTTTAAACATTGCACATTAAACAGACATATCAACAGGCGGCGAAAGCCGCTTTTTTATTATGAACAACAAGTCTATATATCTTCTCCTCTGCCTCGCAAGCGCAACCATCTTCTTTAACGTTGCGGCGATCTCGGCCATCCTGCCTGAAATTGCACGCGATTTATCTATCACTAATTTACTAACGTCGAAAATAATCCACTATTACATGATTCCTTATGGGATTGGCGCGCTTATCTATGCGCCGCTAACCAAATATATTACGTACCGACGAGCTTTGGTGTTTTCCCTGTGCTTTTTCGGTTTAGCGAATTTTATTTGTGCACAAGCCAATAATCTTTCACTGATTCTCATCGGACGGGCGCTTATGGGCTTAAGCGCATCGAGTGTTATTCCTTTAGGGCTTATGATCATTGGCGAATTGGCTGAGAAAAACATTCGCGGCCGGCTTGTCGGTGTGTTTTTCTCAACGACATTTTTTTCGTCGCTTATCGGTGTTATTTTAAGCGGAATCTTTTCCTGGCGGCTGGTTTTTTATGTACCGGCTGTCACTTCGATTATGCTGGCATTTCTGTTTATCTTTTTCGGGGAAGTTATAAGACACAGACACAGTGCCGAAATCAATTATTTCAAGGTGCTACGCGTTAAGGCGGTCTTTAAGGTCTTTGCCTTTATCTTTTTGATGAGTGCCTACTATCATGCAGTGCATAAATGGTACGGGATTTATCTGGATGAGGTTTATGGATTGGATAAATTTGCGATCAGTATGTTTTTTGTTGTCTCTAGCGTGGGAGGATTTTTCGGTCAAAACCTTGGCGGCTGGATTACGGATAAGAAGGGGCGTTTGTGGGCCTGTTTGATCGGGCTTGTGGGCCTTGGGATCTTTATCATGCTTTTGGCCGGGCACTATACTCTATATATATTAGGAGTAATAATAGCTTTAATATCGGTATTCTGGACGATAGGGCATAATGGGATATCGACCGTGATTACTGACTTTCCCGATGCGATGCGTCCGGCCGTGGCCAGCCTTAATTCTTCGGTCCGCTTTATTAGTGGAGGCTTAGGTTTCTGGATTTCTTCCTTTTTTGTGGCCCAAAATTTCTCATTGACATTTCTATCAATAGGTATTCTAATAGTGTTACTAATACCTATTATAAATAATATTATATATATAGAGAGGTAAAACATAGATGGATTTACCAGGTAAAACAGCAGTCATTACAGGAGCAAGCAAGGGCATCGGCAAGGCCATTGCCGCGCGTTTGGCGGCCAGTGGCGTTAATGTGGTTCTAGCTGCGCGCACACAAGCAACGCTTGATCAAACCGTTGCTGAGATTAATGAAAGAGGCAGCGGCAAAGCACTTGGGGTTGCCTGTGATGTAGGTAAGATGGAAGACCTCGAAAATCTCGTTAATACAACCAAGTCCGCATTCGGGCCTGTTGATATATTAGTGAACAATGCGGGGGTTACTTCGCAGTTCGCCTTTAATGAACAACCATTCGAAGAGTTTGAAAAACTGGTGCACACCAATTATCTGGGATATGTGCGTCTTATTCGTTTGGTGATTAATGACATGATTGAGCGCAAGCAAGGCGCGATTATTAATTCGGTGTCCGGTTCAACACTTGTTGATCCTATACCGCGTGACTTTCTTGTTTACAGTTCTCTTAAACATGGTTTAAGAAAATTCTTAAAAGGACTTTTTTGGTCGATGCGTGATCACGGAATTAAAGTCACAACTTTACTTCCCGGTGTGACCGATTCTGATTTGACAAGTTCTTTAAAAGATATTACACAAGAACAATCGGAGCGTTTAATGGATCCGGAAACGGTTGTGGATATGGTGATGTATGCGCTATCCGTTCCGGTGAATGCATGTCCGCTGGAACTTGCTGTTATCAATCAGCAGACTCCTTGGACAAAGCCGACCATTGATTTTAAGCAGCAGTTAGCTAAGTAGGGGCGACCCGCCGGGTCGCCCGTACATTCATATTTAGCATATTTTGTGAAAGGGGGTGATAGACGATGGACAAAACAGTCGCAACGTTTAAGAAAAACAAATTCCAGGAAATCCGTGTCGGTATCCGGGAATTTAAAGGCAATGACTTAATCGATATCCGTACCTGGACGCTAACACAAGGAACAGAAGAAATGGTTCCAACAGCCAAAGGTGTATCGATTAATATTCATCTGCTGGAAGATTTAAAATCAGCCATTGCAAAAGTAGAAGGCATTTTAAAAGAAAAGAAAATGGTGTGAGCAGTTTTTAGAAACAGGGTGTTTAAAGTTTAATGTTTAATGTGTGTAAATCTTGGTTAAACTTTAAACAATAAACATTAAACAAATTTATTGCATTGTTTGAAAAATATGTCAGGTTTTATTGATGCTCACTCTCATTACATGCCTCCGAAGGTGGCCGAGCATACTATGTTCTTTAAAGTGGGTTGGTCTGATGTTGACGGACAACTCAAACTGATGGATGAACATGGTGTTGAAAAAGCGGCCTTGCTTTATCCTACCAGTGATGCGCACCTCAATCTTTCCGGCGGATGGCAGGAGCTTTCCAAAATTTACAATGATGAAATTTCCGCGGTAGTCAAAAAATATCCCGGCCGTTTTATCGGTGCCGGTATTCTTCCGATCGGTTCGCCTGAACATTATGTCCCGACAATTAGTGCTATGCATGAGGCGGGTTTAAGTATGCTCTCTTTAGCTTCAAGTTATGATGGTGTCTATCTAAGCGATGAACAATTTTATCCGGTGTTTGAGGCTTGCGCAAAAATCAATATGCCGATTCATATCCATTCGCAAATTATCAACCCTATAGGAGAAGACAGGGTTAAAGATCCGTTATTATCCCCTGTTTTAGAGTATGTTTTTGACGTTTCCATCTGTGCCGGCAAAATGATGATGGAAGGTGTTTTTTCAAGGTTTCCTAAAACCAGCTTTATATTCGCCCATTACGGGGGTGTTTTGCCCCTTGTTCGCGAGCGCTTTGATACGACCTATACGATGCTCCGTGGCCGTGAATTTGTGAAGGATTTGGGGGGCAAACCCAGTGAATTTTTCAAGAATCTTTATTTCGATACAAGCGGTTCCAAGTCGCCGGCGTCACTGGCCTGCGCTCTGGAGCTGACGGACGCGGATCACATTATTTTCGGCAGTGACTATCCGGCGAATAAGGATTTTAAGGGGGCGCTTAATGTCATTTCCGAATTCGATTTGTCGGAAATATCTAAAAAAATGATTACCACAAATCCACTTCTGGCCAATCTTGCCTAGTCTCGACGAGAAATTGCTTAAAACCCATATTCAACAAAAATAAAATTAGTTGAAAAAAGCGGTTGACATATTGACACTTAGCCCTATAATGGAGCTTCCTCTCTGGGGGATATTGATCTTTATTGCACAGCTTTAAGTCACTGAAAATGCCCTAATTTAGGGCCTTTTTCAAATATTCCGCATAGGGGAGAATGTACCTAAAAAAGCCTTGACAAAAAAGGTCAAGTTAGGTATATTTTACAAACTTGTCACCCAAATTTGGGTGGCGTTTTTGTGAACGATCTTTGACATTTATTGTCTATTTTTCAACAACCAATTCAGTACAATACTTTGAACACAAACAAAGCCAAGTTATTTTTGGAGAGTTTGATCCTGGCTCAGAGTGAACGCTGGCGGCGTGGATTAGGCATGCAAGTCGAACGAATCCTCGAGAATGATATGAGAGCTTGCTCAAATTGATTTCTCATATGGGATTAGTGGCAAACGGGTGAGTAACACGTAAACAACTTTCCTTTTAGTTGGGCACAGTAACGCGAAAGCGTTAGTAATTCCCAATATGGTTATTTTTTCGCATGGAAAAATAATTAAAGGCCGGGACCTTCGGGCCGGTCGCTAAGAGATGGGTTTGCGTCCTATCAGCTTGTTGGTAAGGTAACGGCTTACCAAGGCATTTGACGGGTAGCTGGTCTGAGAGGATGATCAGCCACACTGGGACTGAGACACTGCCCAGACTCCTACGGGAGGCTGCAGTCGAGAATCTTCCTCAATGGACGAAAGTCTGAAGGAGCGACGCCGCGTGCAGGATGAAGGGTTTAGGCTCGTAAACTGCTTTTGTTAGGAAAGAAAAAATTGAAGTGAATAACTTCAGTCTTGACGGTACCTAACGAATAAGCCACGGCCAATTTCGTGCCAGCAGCCGCGGTAATACGAGAGTGGCGAGCGTTACTCGGAATTATTGGGTGTAAAGGGTAAGTAGGCGGTCTAGAAAGCGAGGGGTGAAATCTTCCGACTCAATCGGAAAACTGCCTTTCGAACTGTTAGACTTGAGGTTGGAAGAGGGAAGCGGAATTAGCAGTGTAAGGGTGAAATCTGTAGATATTGCTAAGAACTCCAGCGGCGAAGGCGGCTTCCTGGTCCAAACCTGACGCTAAACTACGAAAGCTAGGGTAGCAAACGGAATTAGATACTCCGGTAGTCCTAGCCGTAAACGATGAGTACTAGGTGTCGGCTCTTTTGTCGGTGCCGCAGCTAACGCATTAAGTACTCCACCTGGGGACTACGACCGCAAGGTTAAAACTCAAAGGAATTGACGGGGACCCGCACAAGCGGTGGAACATGTGGTTTAATTCGATGATACGCGAAGAACCTCACCAAGGCTTGACTCGCTCGTCGTATCTTCCCGAAAAGGAAGAGTCATTTAGTTGGACGATGCACAGGTGCTGCATGGCTGTCGTCAGCTCGTGTCGTGAGATGTTGGGTTAAGTCCCGCAACGAGCGCAACCATTGCCTAATGTTGCCACCTCATAGTCTTTGATTATGAGCGCACTCTTTAGGGACTGCCTGGGATAACCAGGAGGAAGGTGGAGATGACGTCAAGTCAGTACGGCCCTTATGCCTTGGGCTACACACGTGTTACAATGGGTGATACAAAGGGTTGCCAACCCGCGAGGGGGAGCTAATCTCAAAAAATCATCCTCAGTTCGGATTGGAGTCTGCAATTCGGCTCCATGAAGCTGGAATCGCTAGTAATGGAAGATCAGCTCGCTTCCGTGAATACGTTCCCGGGTCTTGTACACACCGCCCGTCAAGCGATGAAAGCCGGGGGTACCCGAAGTCCTATGTAGATAGGCCGAAGGTAAAACTGGTGATTGGCGCTAAGTCGTAACAAGGTAGCCGTACGGGAACGTGCGGCTGGATCACCTCCTTTCTATTAATTTTATTTAAATTTATGGAGCGTGTAAGCGCGAACATAAATTTTAGTAAAATTATCCCGAGGAATGAAATGACGAGGGGTTACCTCAAAACATTTTTCGTGGGCTGAAATAAGGCTAGAAAATTTAAAACCTAAGAACTTGTACATTCATTAGGTGTTAATCAAATTATTGATTAATTTTTTTGTCTCACAAAAGTCAATAACAAATAAGTTATTTCGAATTCTTCGAGATGGCTTGGCTTCTTATATTGTGATCTGTGGTCTGTGTTCAGTGATCTGAGCACAGGTCACCGACCACCGAACACTGATATTACGGGCCCGTAGCTCAGTTGGTTAGAGCACCGTGCTGATAACGCGGGGGTCAGCGGTTCGAATCCTCTCGGGCCCACCATTGTAGCGTACAGTTTCTAGCGGTTAGCGGATAGTTATTTCTAAACGCTATACGCTGAACGCTAATGACTTTAATGGGGCTGTAGCTCAGTTGGGAGAGCGCCTGATTTGCATTCAGGAGGTCGCAAGTTCGATCCTTGTCAGCTCCACCAAGCTTAAGTAAGGCGGAGCCAATAGACAATAAATTATAATAAATTTTATAGAGTCATCGCGACGCACTACGATTTTGTGCAATAAGGCGAAATCAATTGACCGACGATGACCTTTAACTCCGACACTTTACTAAGGTCGGAGTTAATCCGACTCAGTAGACGTCGGATTAAAGTTCTTTGACAATTATGTAATGAAAATAACAGGTAAAGAGACATCAAGGAAGTGCAGCAATGCACGACCTGATAAGTACGCGCAGCAATGCGCGACTACAATTTCTACTAAATAGTAATGTCAAGCTACTAAGAGTTTATGGTGGATGACTTGGTAGATTCAGGCGATGAAGGACGTGGTAAGCAGCGATATGCTTCGGGGAGTTGCAAGCAAACTTTGATCCGGAGATCTCCGAATGGGAAAACCCACCCAGGGTTATACCTGGGTATCCTAAAGTGAATACATAGCTTTGGGAGGCGAACGTGGCGAATTGAAACATCTAAGTAGCCACAGGAAGAGAAACCGTAAGGGATTCCCCCAGTAGCGGCGAGCGAAAAGGGAACAGGCTAAACCAACGCGTTTACGTGTTGGGGTTGCGGGACTACAATGTGGGACTCAGAGAGGTAGTCGAAGTGTTTGGAAAATCACACCAAAGAGGGTGAAAGTCCTGTAGACGAAACTTCGAAGAGCCCTAGTAGGATCCCAAGTATGGCGGGGCACGGGAAACCCTGTCAGAATCTAGCCCGACCATGGGCTAAGCCTAAATACTCGAATCTGACCGAAAGTGAACCAGTACCGTGAGGGAACGTTGAAAAGAACCCCGGGAGGGGAGTGAAATAGAACCTAAAACCATAAACTTACAAGCGGTCGAAGCCCTATGTCCGCCACACTTCGTGGCGGGAACGGGTGACGGCGTACCTTTAGCATAATGGACTGACGAGTTAATGTATGTTGCAAGCTTAAGGACTTCTGGTCCGCAGGCGTAGCGAAAGCGAGTGTGAATAGCGCGACAAAGTAACATGTATTAGACGCGAAGCCAAGTGATCTATCCATGGCCAGGTTGAAGCTTTGAGAAATCAAAGTGGAGGACCGAACCCACCTAGGTTGAAAACTGGGGGGATGAGCTGTGGATCGGAGTGAAAGGCTAATCAAACTTGGTAATAGCTCGTTCTCCCCGAAACAGTTCTAGGACTGGCCTCGAGTAAAGAGGATAGCAGGGGTAGAGATACTGATTGGGCTAGGGGGCACACCAGCCTACCAACCCCAACCAAACTCCGAATACTGCTATCTGTTCCTCGGGAGTTAGACCGTGCGGGCTAAGCTGCACGGTCGAAAGGGAAACAGCCCAGACCATCGGTTAAGGTCCCTAATATACACTAAGTGGTAAAGGAAGTGAGATCACATAGACAGCCAGGATGTTGGCCCAGAGGCAGCCATCATTTAAAGAGTGCGTAATAGCTCACTGGTCGAGTGATTTTGCGCCGAAAATGATCGGGGCTCAAGTGTATAACCGAAACCATGGCTTCACTATAATCTGCGGATTATATGAGGGGTAGGGGAGCGTAGTACTAAGCGTTGAAGGCATACCGTGAGGAGTGCTGGAGTAAGTACTAGTGACTATGTCAGTATAAGTAGCGAAAACTACGGCGAGAAACCGTAGCACCGAAAATCCAAGGTTTCCTGGGGAAGGTTAATCCGCCCAGGGTTAGTCGGGCCTAAGGCGAGGCCGAAAGGCGTAGTCGATGGACAACAGGTTAATATTCCTGTACTAGTTATATTTGTTATTCTTATCGTGACGGATGAGGATAGGTGATGCAGACTGTTGGATATGTCTGTCTAAGCGTGTAGGGTTGGTGGCGACATCAATCAGAGGCGCGATGGGGACTCGATTCTACGGATGAGGGGAAGTCACTGATTCCATGGTTCCAAGAAAAGCCGGTAAGCTAGGATATAACTACCCGTACCGTAAACCAACACAGGTAGATACCCAGAATATGGGAAGGTGCTCGAGATAACTCTTCTTAAGGAACTCGGCAAAATTGCCCCGTAACTTCGGGATAAGGGGTGCCTTCTGATTGTAGAGCTTCGCGCTCAAAGGTTGGGAGGCCACAGTAAAGACGCTCGGGCGACTGTTTAGTAAAAACACAGCACTCTGCGAAGTCGAAAGACAATGTATAGGGTGTGACACCTGCCCGGTGCTGGAAGGTTAAGTGGAGCGGTTATCCTCTTGAAGGAGAAGCTGCGAAATGAAGCCCCAGTAAACGGCGGCCGTAACTATAACGGTCCTAAGGTGAATTTGTTGCCTTAGTAAAATTAGGCTATATGCCGGAACGTCCCAGTATCCGAATGTACTCGACGATGAATAGTGGTCAGCGATCAGTGTTCTGTGGTCAGTAAAAATCATATCGGTGGGGATAATCGGCAGGAAAGACTGAATTCTTAGGAGGTGAACATGTTAATAAAAATGTTGACCTGACGCGCTTCTAATCTAACAAATGGCATCTAAAATGCACGAAGCGGTGAAATACCGATTAGAAGGCAATAAAAATAAGTAGCAAATAATCGTGTTCTACTCGCGTTTTATTTTTTAATAATTCAGAATCCTCAGAGACTACACGCCTAACACTAATTATTTTTTAGTGAAGATATAGTCCGAACTGCATGGCGACATGTAGAGTTAGATAGAAATGTCTAACCGCCATATGAAAACTTATTCGCAAGTTTTCATGTTTTAATGGTCATTAAGTAACAGAATGAGCGAAATTCCTTGTGGGGTAAGTTCCCACGCGCACGAATGGTGTAACGACTTGAGCACTGTCTCAAGGAGAGACTCGGCGAAATTGTAGTGGCGGTGAAGATGCCGCCTACCCGCATCAGGACGAAAAGACCCCGGAACCTTTACTGCAACTTGATATTGAATTTGAGTCCTATTTGTGTAGGATAGGTGGGAGACTATGATGTCGTCGCGCTAGCGGCGATGGAGTCATTGGTGAAATACCACCCTGATAGTATTTAAATTCTAATTCCGTCCCGTGAATCCGGGCGTGAGACAGTGTCAGGTGGGCAGTTTGCTTGGGGCGAGTCCCTTCTAAAACATAACGAAGGGGTCCAAAGGTTCCCTTAGGTCGGTTGGCAATCGACTTTAAAGTGTAAAGGCATATGGGAGCTTAACTGTGATTCCGACAGGAAGAACAGATAGGAAACTAGGGCTTAGTGATCCGGTGGTAGATTATGGGATTGCCATCGCTCAACGGACAATAGGTACTCCGGGGATAACAGGCTGATAGCGTTTGAGAGTTCATATCGACAACGCTGTTTGGCACCTCGATGTCGGCTCATCTTATCCTGGGGCTGAACAAGGTCCCAAGGGTCCGGCTGTTCGCCGGTTAAAAAGGTACGCGAGCTGGGTTTAGAACGTCGTGAGACAGTTCGGTCTCTATCCGATGTGGGCGTTCGATGCTTGAAGGAGATAGTTCTCTAGTACGAGAGGACCGAGAACTACAGACCTCTGGTGTTCCAGTTGTCCTGCCAAGGGCAATGGCTGGGTAGCTACGTTTGGAAGGGATAACCGCTGAATGCATCTAAGTGGGAAGCCAACTTCAAGATTAGGCATCGTAGATCTTTGATCAATAGACTCCTTGTAGATTACGAGGTTGATAGGTCGCATGTGTAAGACCCGTGAGGGTTTCAGCTAAGCGATACTAATAAGTCGAAAGCTTGACTTAAATATTACTATTTAGGCTTTTTCCGTTATTTTCATTACATGATTGTCGTGTTCTAGTTGTTAGTAATTAGCGATTGGCGATTAGCTTTTATTTTGCTTAATTCTTCGTCTCACTAACTTCTAACAACTAACAGCTAATTTCTAGAAATTTCGACGGCTATACTGCGAGGACAACACCCGTTCCCATTCCGAATACGGTAGTTAAGACTCGTGAGGCCGATGGTACTTATCTCGCAAGGGATCGGGAGAGTAGGTCGTCGTCGAATTAATTTAAAGCCCCTTACGAAAGTAAGGGGCTTTTTCTTTTTCGCAAAGTGAAATAACCGGGCTTTATTAATATTTATTAAATTTCTCCTTCCGTAATCTTCATATCCTTGTTACAATTACTCTCATTCTAAAGCATTGCTGTTAAATCACAGCTCGTCTCCTTTTATGGAAGCAAAAGCAAAATTGAAAGCCGTTTGGCCCCCTATTGTCCTTGCTATTATTGCTACCATCACCACTTTATTGATCATAAGCATCTTTTTTCTAAGCCGCATGGAATTTGCAGCGGAAAAACACATGTGGATTGATGAAAATAATAGTGTTAAGCAAACATTAAGAAAAACAACTTATACTCAGTTTCTTCTGGGGCAGGCCGTTAAACAGGGGAGTCCGGCCCCTTTGGATTATTTGTTTCATAAGTTCATGGATGCAAACCGGAATAATGTTAAGTGGCTCAATCTTACGCCTAATGTTTATTACCGGCTGGTACCCAACACCATTACAACGGTAAGTGCCTTTCTTGTATTTTTGTTGCTTTTGTTCGATATTATCAAAAGCACAGCCAAGCCCTGGGTTAAGTCTGTGCAGATTATTCTCCTGGCTTTTGTTCCGGTTGTTTTTTTATTCCAGCCTTTTGTGGCCTATTATGCTGCTGAAATGCGGCCCTATGCCTTGTGGAATTGCTTGTACTTTTTGGTCTTAACAGCTATCTTGTGTGACTTTCGACGCCGATGGGTTTTAAGGGGGCTGCTTATTTTATTGGCCTTTTCGGCCACAGCTGCTTTGTTTCAAATGTTGACTTTAACCTGCGCGGCGATGATTATTACATTTATTAACGAAGAGAAGAGGCTTAAGCCTGCGTTCATTAAAACAGCAAAGGATTTTTGCGCACCGTTATTGATTAGCCTATTCTATTGTTTCAAGTCGGGCACATGGCACTATCCGTATGAAGTGCATTGGGTGGATGCATTCTTTGCGTTCTTTAATCATCATTCGATTATTATTCCGATGATGCTGTTGCTTATCATCGCTTGTTTTGCCAGAAAAGAGGCCCGGCACTACGTGGTCGTACCGGCAGGGTATCTTTTATTATTTTTGATAACACCTCTGATTTTTGTGTCAATTATCATCAAAGGTTACTTTTATTCCGACCGGTTGTTTCTTTATCTGAGTTTGACTAATGCTATCTTTTTGGTTACTGTAATAAAATGTTTGCCGGTTTATGTGCGCGATATTGAATCCAAACGTCTAATCGGTTTAATTATGATTGCCGTGCTTATTTTGGGCGCGTCTTTTGTATCACGAAGAAAGATGCCGGAGATGTTTATGATGTCGTATAAAAGTGCTAAACATGTATTAACAAATTTTTCCAATACGCGTATCGGGTTTGATAAGGCCAATCCGCTGGAAGTGCAGTATTGGGATATGGATAAATTAATCGAGTTTTGATGAGTCAAAAAACTGCCATTATTATCGGAGCCGGACCGGCCGGACTAACCGCAGCTTATGAGCTCTTGGATAAGACGGATGTTAAACCTGTTATCCTGGAGTTAAGTGAAGATTTGGGCGGTATCGCCAAAACGGTGAATTATAAAGGCAACCATATCGATATCGGTCCGCACCGGTTTTTTTCAAAGTCCGATCGTGTCGTCCGCTGGTGGCACAATATCCTTCCGTTGCAGGGCGCGCCTGCCCGCGATGATCTCATTTTAGAGCGCGAGGTACCACTTTCCCGAGGGGCCACCCGCAGGGAAATTGGCGAGGAAGAAACCAAGATCATCAAGCCTCCTGATCCTGAAAAACAGGATGCCGTCATGCTGTACCGTTCGCGTATGACCCGTATTTTGTATTTGCGTAAGTTTTTTGATTATCCTATTTCTATTAATATGAGTGCTATAGTGAATCTTGGGCCAATACGATTGACCAGGATCATGCTTAGCTATTTGAAAGTTAAAATATTTCCGGTCAAAAAAGAAAAAAGTTTGGAAGATTTTATGATTAACCGGTTTGGCCGTGAGCTCTTTTTAACATTTTTTAAAGATTATACGGAAAAGGTTTGGGGTGTGTCTTGTGACAAGATTAAGCCTGAGTGGGGAGCGCAACGGATAAAGGGGTTGTCTATTACCAAAGCTTTGATGCACGCGGCAAGAAGCATGATAAAAAAAGACAAATCGATCGGGCAAAAAAAGACTGAGACGAGTTTGATTGGCCAATTTCAGTACCCCAAATTCGGGCCCGGTCAGATGTGGGAAGAAACCGCAAGGATTGTAAAAAGCAAAGGGGGCGAGATTCATTTGTCCCACAAGGTTGTTGGGGTGAAGGTTGAAAACAGTGTGATTACGGAGGTGACCGCGGTTAATGCATCCAATGAAGGGGTTGTGTTTAAAGGCGATTATGTTTTTTCTTCCATGGCGATTAAACATTTAATCCGCGCTTTTGACAAGCAAGCCCCTGAGGAGGCCCGCGACACAGCCGAGGGTCTGCTTTATCGCGACTTTATTACCGTCGGTATTTTATGCAATAAACTCAAGATTAAGAATAAAACCAAACAAAAGAGTATTAATGATGTGATACCGGATAACTGGATTTATATTCAGGAATCCGATGTACGTGTCGCCCGCATGACGATTTTTAATAATTTCAGCCCTTATATGGTTCAGGATCCGAATAAAGTCTGGTTGGGGCTTGAGTATTTATGCAACATCGGTGATGATCTGTGGAGTAAAGGGGATGATGAATTTAAGGAGTTTGCGATCAGTGAGTTGATTAAGGTCGGCCTTGTTGATCCCGAAGATGTACTTGATCATATCCTTATCCGTATGCCCAAGGCCTATCCGGCGTATTTCGGTGCCTATGATGATTTTGATAAGATCCGGGCGTTTACCGACGGCATTGAAAACCTCTTTCTCGTCGGGCGTAACGGGATGCACCGGTATAATAATCAAGACCATTCCATGATGACAGCCATGGTCGCTGTTGAAAATATCATCAATAATATTAAAACTAAAGACAATATTTGGTCAGTTAATGTTGAGCAGGACTACCACGAAGAAAAAAAAGAAACGGACAAGTCCAGTTGATCTTCAGTGTGGAGAGTGACGACCTTTGTCCTAAATGCATTGATTATTACCGGTCACAAATTGCCGGGGAATAGTGAAGAAGTGCAATGATCATTTTTTTAATTATTTTGCTAACGGCTCTTCCTGTCCATGCATCCACTTGGCCGACCTCCAATGTTTGCACAATCAAAGCCGAAGTAACAGATTTGACCAAGCGTTGGGTGGCCGACGCCGCCCCTGATCTGGGGGTCTATATAAAGCTTAATCTGAAAATCCTTGAAGTAGGTCAAATGGTGCGCAAATATTCGGACGCACGTTCTTGCGATGAGGCTTTTAAGGTTGGAGCAGAGATAGCAGCAGGGGAGTACGAAACAAATCTTCTGGGCAATGTTCAAACATTACAGCCTGGTGCAAAGATCCGCGGCGCAATCGTTTCCTATGTTAAAAGCGGGGCTATAAGGCCCCACTATGTCTTTCAAGTTACGGAAAAAAACTCACCTTTAATCGAAGTTCTTTCTGATTAATCTAAAAAAATGGCAAATCGTATATTGACAAAATACTTAGCTATGCTAAACTTTAGTATAGCTAAGTAAATATCAATGACGTGTGCTTATGCAAACAGAAAAGCTAGCCATCGAAATATCAGAGTTATTGCCTATTTTTTTACGGAATATGTATCCGTATGTATTTAGCCCTATGCCGGTGCCGCCGTCGCAAGTTCTTGTGATGAGTTCTGTTGAAGAAAAGGGCGCCTGCACATTAACTGATCTTCGCAAAATGATGCATGTTTCGGCCCCGACCATTACAGGGATTGTTGACCGGCTTGAACGGGACGGATATATCACGCGCCAGGTGAGTAAAGAAGACAGGCGGGTCAAAGTGGTTCAATTAACACGCAGGGGAGAGAATTTAATTAAGAAATTTCGTGCAAATGTCAAAAAACGCTGGGAGTATATATTGTCTAAAATGCCTGCCAAGCTTGGTGAAACGCAAGTTCAAATCATGCGGCGCATTACCTCCGGATTTATTGATGGAAGTATTTAATATGAAGAAAATATTTGTCCTAATTTTATTTATGCTTTTAATAGCTATGCCTGCATTGGCCCGGGAGAAAGTAGAGCTTTCTTTAGATGAGGCAACACGCATGGCTATTAGTCAAAGCTTCGATATTCAAATGGCTAAGCTTGATGCGCAGATTGCCGGGACAGATGAGCTGTCGGCCAAATCACTTTACGATTTGATCCTTTCGGTGGAAGCAACCTATCAGAAAGATAAATCTAAAAAAACAACAACAATTCTCGGCACACAGTCGCAAGATAATATTTACAATATCGGCTTAAGTCAAACATTGCCGACGGGAACAACAGTTGAGATTGGGTGGAATAATGCGCGTAGCGCAACCAACTCATCTTTTGCGACCTCATCTGTTACGCATGAATCGGTGTATGAGGCGGTCCTAACACAGGACTTAGGGCGTAATTTATTCGGTATTCAGGACCGGGGAGACATAAAGGTGCGTTTGATCGATATTGAAAACGCTGAGTACAATTCGCTCGACCGGATTGAAGCATTAATGGTGTCGGTCCAAAAAGCGTATGTCGATGTTGTGTTGCATCAGGAGTTTGTGCGCATCGAAGAGGAAATGCTTCAGACAGCTAAGACCTTATATGACATTCAAAAAGATAAAATTGAAAATGGATTGATTGAAAAGGCTGAACTGATTGCCTCTGAATCAAATTATCTCAAACGCGAAGGTGAGGTAAAACTGGCCAGAAGCAGGCTTGAAGAGAAAAAAAATGTACTTAAATTGTTACTTGCTCTTGGGAAAGATGACGAACTTATGATAACAGATCACTTTTCTTCACTTAACGGAGAAGAAAATTATTCGACATCGATCAAAAAGGCCTTTGAGCATAGAGTTGATTACAAACGCAAACGCAATGAACTCGAGGCCGAGGATATTAAGGTCAAAATGACCAGGCAAAACCTTTGGCCGGAGATTAATCTAATGGCAACCTATGAACGCAATGGCCTGGGCGACGGCTTTACGGATGCCCGTGATGATATTACAGAGAATGATAATCCTAATTATATTGTTGGCATAAGCCTCGCATTTCCTCTACAAAATCGTGATGCCAGGGCTAAACACAGGGCACAGAAGTTTCAAAAAGCAAAGTTGATCGAATCGGCCAAAAAATTGGAACGGGAGATTGTGCTGAGTGTCACAGATAAAGTCCGCAATGCCAATGTTCTCGCCGAAATCGTCAGCAGCCGTTCTAAAGTGGCGGATCTTGAATCACAAAAACTTGAGGAAGAAGATAAAAGATTTTCGCGGGGGCGTTCTGATACGGATATGCTGATCCGTTTTCAAGAAGATGCCATCGAAGCCAAACGGTTAGATGTCAATGCAAAGTATGACTACAGTGCTGCCCTTATTGACTTAAGACGTGCTGAGGGGAGTTTACTGAAACATTTTTGGGAAGAGGAATTCTAATGAGCATTGCCAAGTTTTCCATCAAAAATTCAGTCCTTATTAACCTGTTGTCGGTTTTTATTATTCTCATTGGGATCGTTTCGCTGTTGAACATGCGTCGCGAGGCGTTTCCCCAGGTGAATTATGATATTGTAACTGTCTCAACCGTCTGGCCGGGGGCCCCAACCGAGGATATTGAAAAGTTTATCACTATTCCGATTGAAAAAGAACTGAAGGCGGTCAGTGGAATTGAAGAGATGACGTCTAAATCCGATGAAGGGTTATCCGAAATCGGGATTACCATAGACCCTGGCACGAAAGATAAAGACAAGGTGGTAGAAGACATTGAACGGGCGGTAGACCGGGCCAATGATTTACCGGAAGAGGCGGAAGATCCATTTGTCTTTGAGTTGGCGTCCCGTGAATTTCCAATCATTGAAATTTCTGTTGGCGGTAATGTGACTGAGAAGGACCGCCGGCGTTATGCCGAAGAGCTTGAGGATTTGCTTTTAGATATTGACGGGGTGGCCCAGATCCGCAAATACGGTTGGCGTGATCCTGAGTTTTGGGTGGAGGTGGATCCTAAAAAATTAGATGAATATTATGTCTCACTGCAAGAGGTGATGGATGCACTACGTACCCGCAATGTGACCATTCCCGGGGGGCAGCTTAAGACAACCACGGATGAATTTAATGTGCGCACAACAGGCGAGTTTCAAACCGCCGAAGAAATCGGCGAGGTTATTATTCGGGCCAATGATTTGGGTAATTGGCTTAAGGTCAAAGATGTTGCCACCGTCACAGATACCTTTGAAGATGAAACAAGCATTGCTAAGGTTAATGCTAAACGTGCAACGGCCATGGTTGTTGTCAAATCCGAACAGGCCGATGCGATTACCGTTGTTAAAGAAGTCAGGCAACTCACCGAGGACTTTGAAAAAATTCTACCGGAAGGGATGGAGATACTTCTGACGAATGATTTTTCTTATTATATTAAACGCCGGTTAGGGGTGCTTAAAAATAACGGAATTATCGGCTTTGTGCTTGTTTTGGTTATTCTGTTTCTCTTTCTTGACCGGGTCCCGGCGATCATGACGGCATTCGGGATTCCGATTGCCCTGTGCATGACATTTTTTCTTATGTCGCTTTTTGGCATCACTATTAACCTCGTTTCTATGCTCGGCATCCTTCTGGTGTTGGGGATGCTGGTCGATGACGGGATTATTGTCGCTGAAAATGTTTATCGTTATATTGAAGACGGGATGGAGCCCAAAAAGGCGGCCATTATCGGAACCAATGAAGTCACCATGCCGGTTGTTGTGACTATTCTGACGACATCGGCGGCCTTTGCGCCGATGATGTTTATGCCGGATATTATCGGAAAGTTTATCCGTGAGATTCCGATTGTTGTTATGATCACGCTTTTTGCCTCACTGTTTGAGGCGTTTATTATTTTGCCTTCGCATCTAGCGGATTTCATGCGGTATTTTAAGGCCAAAGCATCTAAAGAAGAAAAGCCCTGGTATACAGCGCTTAAAAAACATTATCATTGGGTCTTAACAACCAGTATCAACAAACGCTATTGGGTGATGCTGGGTATGGTGCTTGTTTTTATTTTTAGTGTTTGGATAGGCGCCACACAGCTTAAGTTTTTATTATTTGCCGGTGAGGGGATAGAGCAGTTTTTTGTCCGGGCCGAGGCTAAGAAAGGTACGCCGATTGAAGTGATGGAGGAAAAGGTCAAAAAGCTTGAGGCCTTAATTGCTTCCTTGCCTAAAGAAGAATTGGAAGATTATCGCACCTTTATTGGTGGTATTGAAGAAGAGCAAGGATTCGATCCTAATGCTAAGCGCGGGGCGCACTTGGCTCAGATCACAGTCTTTTTAACACCGATGCAAGAACGTGACCGTCGTCCGCAGGAAATTGCTGCCTATCTCCGCGAAGAGTTTAAGAAGATTGACGGATTTGAAAAGCTCAATACATTCCTGCCGCGGGAAGGTCCTCCGGTCGGGGCAGCGGTTGAGGTGGCGGTTAAGGGGGAGCAGTGGGAAATAATGGAAGAGATTGCCGGTAAATTCATGGCATATTTGGATCAACGCAAAGGTGTTTCTGACGCCAATATGAGTTATGATTTTGGCAAAAAACAGATGAGCATTAATGTGGATGAGGAAAAAGCACAAAAGTCGGGACTTACGATTAACCGTATTGCCCAAACAGTCCGCAATGTTTTTAAAGGAGGCGTGGCAACGACAATAAAGCCGCAGAAGGCCGAAGAAGAAATTGATGTGCTTGTCCGTTATCCCGAAGAGATGCGTAACCGTAAGGATGTCTATGATTCTATCCGTGTGCCGAACAAAATGGGTAATCTTGTTAAGCTGAAATCGGTCGCCACGGTGGAAGAAAAAGAAGGGATTTACCGGATTAATCATGATGATGGTAAGCGTGTGGTTTATGTCACCGCACAGGTGGATAATAAAGAAGCAACGTCCCTTGAGGTTAACCGTGAGTTGCAAAAGGAATTTGCCAATGTCGCGGATGGATATACCGGTTATACGGTGAGTTATAGTGGTGAGTTTGAAGATCAGATGAAATCATCGCGTAATCTTTTAACGTCTTACTTTTTTGCTTTGTTCCTCATTTTTATCCTGCTAGTTGCCATGTTCAAATCACTTATACAGCCGTTTATTGTGATGATTGCCATTCCATTCGGTATTATCGGAGTGATTCTCGCCTTTTGGGTGCATGACATCATTTTGCCGGCGGGCCGTCCGCTTAATTTCTTTGCGATGATGGGACTCGTCGGTCTAACGGGAATTGTGGTCAATGACTCGGTTGTTCTGGTTGATTTTATTAACCGTATGCGCAAAGGCGGTAATGAACGGCGTGAGTCGATCGTCAACGCCGGGATGACACGTCTGCGCCCGGTCATTATGACCTCTGTTACAACCATTGGCGGGCTCGTCTCGGTGGCCTATGGTATCGGTGGGGGCGATCCTTTCCTTAAACCTATGGCCCTTGCAATTGTCTGGGGGCTTACCTTTTCCACTCTTTTGACACTTGTCGGTATTCCGTGTATCTATGCGATAGTGGATGATATAACGGAAAATGTTTTTCATCGACGCATGGTTCACGCCGACACTAATCAGGATATTGAGCACTTACCTTAATTGAGGTTAGAAAATGTTAAAAGAGGTTGGAAGATGTTTGAAAAGGTTTAAGGTTGTTTAATGTTGCTTAAAGTTGTTTAACATAACCTTTGGTAACCTGAAAAAACCTTAAATCCTTTTTAACCTTTTCGAACATTTTTAAACCTTTTCCAACTTTTGATTCGCTTATTTTTTTGTCCTAAAGGCATACAAATAACACGCAATATAAGAAGGCGCCCACAACACAACCGAAGCCAAGCAAAACAGAAGAACTATTTTTATATTTTCCTGAAATAGACCGGTAATTTCATTTATTTCATAATTTTGTCCGATAATATCAAACAGAATACGTGTAAAAAAGAGAGTTTGCCAAAGGATGTGCGGGCCAAAGCGTCTGTTAAAAATAAACAAAAAAAGGGGCAGGATATGAATGCAGTTGATCAAAAGTTGTATAACCGCTGCATAGTAATAGATGCTGTTGATAGGGTGGAAAGCCATAAGTATATGATAATAAGTATTTTGAGGTTCGCCAGGCACAAGAAGGATCTCGTATTTGCCTGCACACATAAGTACAACGAGGAGTATATAACAGACCCAGACAGTGGTGGACAATTTGGACATGGCCCTATTATGCCATAAATTATGATAAATGCATGAGATATGTGAAATAATGTCTTGTTCGAAGCTCGTAGCTCGCAGCTAGAAGCTCACGTAATTTGTTTGAGCTCCGAGCTGCAAGCTTCTAGCTTCTAAAATATGAACAATTCACATATATAGTTGCCAAAAATTTGGGTTTTATGATAAGATAGCCGTCATGGATAAACAGTTTGAAAATATTGTCGAGACCATTGTTGAGAAAAAAGATCCTCGCTACAGAGAAGAGGCGTATCATTTTGCGATGGAGGCTTTGAATTATGCGCAGAAAAAATTTAATGCGCCTAAACACGTTAAGAGTCGGGAGCTTTTATCCGGCATCAAAGACCTTTTGCCTAAAAAATTCGGTCCGCTTACAATGACCGTTCTTGAGCATTGGGGGATTCAATCGACGGAAGATTTTGGCAATATTATTTTTAACCTGGTCGAAAATCAAGTGTTGACTAAAACGGCAGATGATCATATTGATCAATTCCGTGATGGGTTTGATTTCGACGAGGTTTTCACCGAAGGCTACCGTAAGAAGTTGCATAAAAGAATAAGCAGGATGAGATAATTTCATATATTGTGTTCGGTGTTCAGAGTTCAGTGTTCATCCATGAGCGAACACAGAACACCAAATACTCGATTGCTTAGCAAGAACACAGAACACCAATTTCACTTCCCCCAACAAGTTATTACTTCTGTTAATGAATATTTCCATAAGCACAACCTCGATTCAGTATGTCAAAGGGGTTGGTCCGGCCAAGGCAAAACTGTTTGAAAACCTAGGTGTCAACACCATTGAAGAGTTGTTGTATTTATTTCCCAATCGTTATGAAGACAGACGTAATATCACACCGATTGCGCAGACAATAACCGGTGAATACCAAGCCATCACCGGTACAGTGGTCAGTCATAAAGCACGTAAAAGTTGGCACACCAAAAAACATTTAACGGAAGTTGTGATCGACGATGGCGGCGGGCGTATTGTTTGTGTGTGGTTTAATCAGCCCTATCTTGATAGTTATTTTCAAAAGGGGCGGTGCGTTATTTGTTACGGTAAGATCGATCAGTTTAAAAACCGTCTGCAAATGGTCTCACCTGATTATGAAATTCTACAGGATGAGGAAGATAAGGAGTCGCTCAGCCTTAACCGGATTGTTCCCATTTATCCGCTCACCCGGGGGATAACGCAGCGGTTTTTACGTAAAATCGTTGATTATGTTGTGGCGGTGTATGGCGATCAATTAAGCGATGAGCTGCCTAAAGATTTGCGTGCCAAGCATAAACTCTTGCCTATCCGTGAAAGCATTGCACAGATTCATTTTCCCAATGATTTTGATGATTATGAGCAAGCGCTGCGCCGCGTGTCCTTTGAAGAGTTTTACTTTTTTCAAATATGTGTTATTCTGCGCCGGCTGAGCATTACTTTGAAAGACGGTGCCGTCCATAAAATACTGGATAGCGATGCGCTTAAATTTATTGACGGCTTTGGATTTGAACTTACCGCGGCACAAAAAAATGTGATCCGTGAAATCCGCCGTGATATGAGCCGGCGTGCCCCGATGTTGCGTTTGTTGCAGGGGGATGTTGGTTCGGGGAAAACGATTGTTGCCCTGTTTGGTTGTTACATGGCCTTTATGTGCAACCGGCAAAGCGCGGTTATGGCGCCAACCGAAATACTGGCGCGCCAGCACTTCGCGAATGTTCAAAAGCTTATTGACGACGGTGTTTTAAAGGGGGTGCGTGCCGAACTTTTGGTCAGCAGCCTTAAAGCCAAAGAGAAAGACAGTATTGTCAAGGCGATAGAGGCAGGCGATGTCGATCTGGTGATTGGAACGCATGCGCTTTTAAGTGAAGATGTCAAATTTAACAATTTAAGTTATGTTGTCGTGGATGAGCAACACAAATTCGGCGTACGTCAGCGTGCGGTGCTTTCTGAGAAAGGCAATAACCCCGACATCCTGATCATGACAGCCACACCGATTCCACGGACGCTGTGCATGACATTGTATGGGGACTTGGATGTTTCCATTATTGATGAAATGCCTCAAGGACGGGGGAAAGTGCGTACCAAACATTTTTCGCATGAGGAGTTTGATAAAGTGGCTGCGTTTGTGAAGGGCAAACTAAAGGAAGGCCGGCAAGCCTATTTTGTCTATCCGCTGATCGATGAGTCGGAAAAACTGGATTTGAAAGCGGCTGAAGATGCCTATAAATATTTTAAAAAGGAAGTGTTTAAAGGATTCCGCATCGGCCTTATTCACGGGAAGCTTAAACGCGCGGAAACAGAAAAGATCATGACGGCATTTAAAAACAAAGAAATAGATGTGCTTATTACCACAACAGTGGTTGAGGTCGGGGTGGATGTGGCCAATGCCACGGTGATGGTGATTGAGCATGCCGAGCGTTTCGGTCTGGCGCAGTTGCATCAGCTGCGCGGGCGGATTGGGCGCGGAGGGCATGACGGGTATTGTTGCTTGATTTCCGATCCGGTAACCGAAGAAGCGCAGAAACGTCTTAAGGCGATTGTAAAGACGACCGATGGGTTTAAGATTGCGCAGCACGATTTGGAGATACGCGGGCCTGGACGGTATTTTGGCCGGCATCAACATGGGCTTAATGAGCTGAAAGTGGCTAATCCGGCAACGCAGATTGATATTTTGAAACTGGCCCGGGATGAGGCGATCGCCTTAACAGAGGATGATCCGAAATTAAGCAAAACGAAAAATCAGCCCATCAAGTGTATCCTGCGTGAGCGTTATCCGACGTTCTTGCGGGATGTGGAGGCGGGGTAGTGATAGAAATAGAATATCGTACATGGGACTTAGGACCTAGGACTTAGGGAATGAATTCCAAGTCCCAAGTCCTAAGTACCAAGTGCAGATTGGCTAGGTGTTTATGAAAATAATAGGTGGAAAATACAAAAATCGTAACTTTTACATGCCGGGACATATTCGGCCAACGCAGAATGTGACGCGCAAGGCCATCTTTGATTTCGTAGGGCATGATCTTGAAGGCCTCAGCTTTTTGGAGCTTTTTGCCGGGAGCGGGGCGGTCGGTTTGGAGGCCATTTCCAGGGGGGCGGAGCAGGTGGTGATGGTGGAGCGTGACCCTAAATGTTACGATATTATTAAGGAAAATACGGGGCTCATTTTAGAGGCGCAAGACCAGTCTAAAATTGATGTCATAAACACCGATGCCTTTGCGGCAGTTAAGGTTCTGGCAAAAAAGGGGGTCAGTTTTGACCTGGTTTTCATAGACCCTCCGTATGAAGCCGGGCAGGCCAAAAAAGCCTTGAAAGTGCTTGGGGCCTATGATATATTACACCCCAATTCGCTTCTCATATTAGAGACACATAGAAGAGAGACTCTACCTGAGCAATCGGGTAGATTTTTGCTTTTTAAGCAGAAAAACTATGGTTTAGCGAAATTGTGGATTTATACCTATGAGCAAGATCGCAATATATCCCGGTAGTTTTGATCCTGTGACATTCGGTCATATTGACTTAATTAAACGGGCGACACAGATTTTTGACGAAGTCATTATCGGTGTGGCCAATAATTTGGCCAAACAACCGCTCTTTTCCACAGATGAACGGTTTGAACTGCTGACAGAGGCGACGAAAGGTATTGAAGGTATTACGGTTGAGGTGTTTGATGGGTTGGTTACGGATTTTGCCGAAAAAAGAGGCGCGAATGTTTTAGTGCGGGGTCTGCGTATGATTTCGGATTTTGAATATGAGCTTCAAATGGCGCTGACCAATCGACGTATTAAAGAAACGATTGAGACTGTGTTTCTTATGCCGTCGGAAGGCAATTCGTTTTTATCCTCAACGCTGATTAAAGAGGCCGCTTCGCTTGGCGCGGATGTGAGTTCATTTGTGCCACAGGCAGTAGCAGAGAGATTGAAAGAAAAGTTGAATGGTTGTACTTAGAACTTAGGACATAGTACTTGGGAGCTCCAAGTCCCAGGTCCTAAGGGCCAAGGTCTTAATATGATTTTTAAAATAAAAGATATTGCGGGCGATGGATACAAATTTTGCGAAGAGCTTCCGCAAGAAGTGATTGGCGTACGGGAAGATGATCAATTGCAGTTTGTCACGCCATTAACCGTCGACGGGCGTATTGGCAAGGCGGATGATATTGTCTATGTGAATTGCCGTATTGCAGGAAGGCTTTCAGGGTTATGCGCCTATACGCTGCAAACGGTGGAAGAGGATTTTGCGCAAGAGATTTCCTTTGACGTCGCGGTCGATAAAAATGCACAGGAAGTTGACATTGAAGAAGACTTACGTCAGGAAATTGTCTTAAGCCTTCCAATGCGTATTGTTTCCAAAGGCGGGCGTGAAAAAGCAAAAGAAGAATTGGCTAAAAAACGGGCGTATTTTAATATTGGTGAGGATGAACAATTGGATAGACCGGCGGTTAAAAAAGAAAACGTGTACCGCCCGTTTGAAGATTTAACCATTGAAGGGGTAGATGAGTAAATTTAAAATGTTTAAAAAGTTGCTTGTTGCTAGATGCTAGTTGCTAGTGATTGCTAGCGACCAGCAACGAGCGACTAGCAACTTTAAATAAGGAGCAAGAAATGGCACATCCAAAAAGACAGCATTCGAAACAGCGCGGACGTAAACGCCGCACCCACCAGAAGGGCGGCGTGAATTTCGGTAGTTTATCGGCGACCGGTAGCGAAATGGGCTATAATCATGGTGTTGATCCTATTACAGGTATGTATAAGGGTCGTCAAGTGATTGATGTTTCGAAGAAAACTAAGAAAGCAACAGAAGAATAAAATCTAGAAGATCGGAGCATTTGCTTTGAAAATAGTTGTTGATGCCATGGGCGGGGATCACGCACCGGAAGCGGTTATAGCCGGTGTGGTGGAAGCCCTCGATGAATTTGATATCAACATAGCGCTTGTTGGTATCGAAGACCGCATTAAAGAAGAGCTTCAAAAATATTCTTACGATAAATCCCGTGTCGAAATCATTCATGCCGATGAAATCGTCGACATGCAGGATCCCGCGACCGTCACTATCCGCAAAAAGAAAAACTCATCGATTGCTGTGGGAGTTAAACTGCTTAAAGAAAACGGCTATGATGCCTTTGTCTCGGCCGGCAACACCGGAGCGGTTGTCGCCGCCTCAACGATTTATTTAGGGATGCTCGAAGGTGTTGAGCGTCCGGCCATCGGCCTCACCTTACCAACGTATAAATCATTTTCATTTTTGATTGATGTCGGGGCTAACACTGCGGCCAAGCCCGAGCACATTTGCCAATCGGCGATCATGGGGCGTGTGTATATGCGCGAGGTCATGGAGGTGTCCGATCCGACGGTGGGGCTGCTTAATATTGGGGAAGAGGCCACCAAAGGATCAAACTTTGAAAAAGAAACGCACAAGCTCTTAAAAGGGAGCATTAAAAATTTTGTCGGTAATGTGGAGGCAAGTGCCTTTTTTAAAGGGGCGAGTGATTGTGTGGTTTGCGACGGGTATACAGGTAATGTGGTGATCAAAGTGTCGGCTGGACTGCTTGAGGCAACAGGGATGTTAATCAAGCGTGAGGTTAAGAAAAATCCATTGGCTGTTTTAGGGGCGCTGCTTATGAAGAAAACACTTAAGCATATTAAAAAACATTCCGATTACAGTGAGTATGGCGGCGCGCCGCTTTTGGGGGTCGATGGGGTGGTGATGATCAGCCACGGGCGCTCTAATCCGAAGGCAATTAAAAATGCGATCCGGGCCACAATCAAAGAAGTTGAACATGATCTTAATGCGGCTATAAAGAGTGAGATAAAAAAGGAAGCTTGCAGCTCGGAGCTCGGAGCTCGGAGTTCCCAAAAATAATTTATTTGTAACTAGGAGTTTGAGTTATGAGCTTCAAGCTCCTAGCTTCGAGCTTCCAATACAAATATATTTTTTAATATTATGACTAAAAATATTGCAATTACTGGTGTCGGGGCATATTTGCCTGAAAAGGTATTGACCAATCATGATTTGGAGAAGATGGTTGATACGACCGATGAGTGGATTGTCACGCGCACCGGGATTCGCGAGCGGCGTATTGCCGGCGAGGATGAAAAGACTTCCGTGCTTGCCGCGCGGTCTGCCCAGGCTGCGCTGGATGATGCGGACCTGAAAGCAGAGGATGTTGATTTAATTATCGTAGCGACGATATCACCGGACAGTAATTTTCCATCCGTGGCATGCCTTGTTCAAAAAGAAATTGGAGCGGCCAAGGCGGCGGCCTTTGATGTGAGTGCGGCGTGCTCGGGTTTTCTTTATGCACTGACAACCGCCAAACAATTTCTTACCGGTGGTTTATATAAAAATGCGCTTGTGATTGCAGCGGAGAATATTACGTCACTTGTGGATTGGAATGACCGCTCCACATGTGTGCTCTTTGGTGATGGCGCCGGGGCGTGTGTGATTCAAGAGGCAGACAATGGGTCGGAGGCAAAAATTTTATCTGACTATCTGCATGCCGAAGGGCAGTATGGTGAACTGATGGAAGTCAAGATGGACTGGCGCAAGCCCCTTGATCAGCAAACCTCCGAGATGGCGCTGCCGATGATTAATATGCAGGGTCAAGAGCTGTTTAAGGTGGCGGTTAACTCGATGGCTGAGGGGGCTGAAATCGCCGTTAAAAAAGCCGGGCTTAAATTAAGTGATATTAAATGTGTTGTTCCGCATCAGGCGAATGACCGTATTATATCCGCGGTGGCCAAAAAGCTTAAGATGCCGAAGGAAAAGATTTTTATCAATATTCATAAATACGGTAATATGTCGGCGGCATCGATCGCGGTTGCTTTATGCGAGGCGGTCAAAGACGGCACCATTCAAAAAGGCGACTATGTCGTCCTTGTCACATTTGGCGCGGGGCTTGTCACAGCGGCGAATGTTGTGAAATTCTAGAAAAATTTGTTTATTGTTTAAAGTTTAAAGTTTAAAAAGTGCTCGATTTCCTCCTTAAGAAAAAGGAGGAATTATGAAATATAGTGGTTTTGAATTTGATTTTGAAAGATTAGAGGTTTATAAGAAATCTATTAAATTGGCTGATTTTGCTTTTACTCTTGCAAAAACCTTTCCAAAAGAATTACAATACTCCCTCGGAGACCAATTTAGAAGAGCAGCATTATCAATATGCAACAATTTGGCTGAGGGCAGCAGGAAAAGAGGAAAAAGTAAGGAACAATTTTACGGATATGCGCTCGATTCAGCTCGCGAATGTATTCCTATT
>JANQMA010000020.1 GCA_028280285.1 Candidatus Omnitrophota bacterium
ATCAAAAGCGGCATTCCTGATCAAATCAACGTGGCTAAACAGCCCCTAAAAAATGAAATAAATAAGCTGACAAACACATTTGAAGAAAAAATCAAAGCATTAGAAAACACCTTAAAAAAGAAGGAAGAGTCTATCGCCCTTGCCGTGGCTAAGGCTGAGAAACCTTTACAGGATGAAATCAGTGCTCTGAACACGAAACTTAAAGACAATCAAAAATCACTTGATGAAAAAATTGCCCTTACACGTCAACCACTACAAGCAACGATTAATGATTTACAAAATGAGATTAAAAAACTCGAACGCTCAATACCAGAGAGAATCAAAAAAGCACAACAACCTTTAGAAAAAGAGCTGATCGCTGCTGAGAATAAATTAAAAAACACCCGTGCAGCCGTTCCCCGTGAAATCGCTGATGCCAAGCGTCCGCTAGAAAAGGACATTATTTCCCTTAAGCAAAAAATTGATACAACAAACAATCAAATCCTTGAGCGTATTAAAAAAGCTAAAAAACCACTCGAAGAAAAGATTACAGAGCTAACCGCTCTTTTAAAAAATAAAGATGCTTCAATGCCAGCCAAAATCCGCGCCGCAGAAGCCCCGCTTAAACAACAAATCACAAACCTTAGGGAAAACATCAGACAACAAGCGATCGCCGTTTCCGGACAGATTGAAGAAGCCAAACGTCCTCTGGAAAATGAAATTAAACTCATCCAAAAAGATTATAATAGTCTTACTGATTCAATCCCTCAAAAAATATCTGTGGCAACAGAGCCTTTAGAAAAGAAAATCAAAAGCCTGCAACAAAAGCTCAAAGAAAATGATGCCAAAATGCCGGGCATACTTGCTAAAGCCAAAAAACCTTTGGAGGAAAAACTACAACTCAAAGAGGTTGAATTGAAGGAGGCTGCGCAATTGACCACACTCAGAGTTGAGCAAACCCGCGCTGATTTAACACAAAAAATTAATGAACTCAAAAACCAATTGAAGGAAGACAATGCCGCTCTACCCAAAAAAATAGCGACTGCTAGAGAACCACTCGAAAAAGAAATCAAAAAGCTTACAACTGACCTTAAACGCACAAGAGAGTCCATCCCAGACAAAGTGCGCGCAGCCGAAAATCCACTCAAAACCAAAATTACAAATCTGGAACAAACCCTCCGTCAAACAAAACAATCGATTCCAAACAAAATTGCCTCAGTTAAAGAACCTTTAGACAAAGAAATACAAAACCTAAGAAAGTCTTTGAAAAAAAGTGAAGATCTTCGTCCTTACGAAGTTGAGATGGCCAAAAAACCACTACAAAACGAAATTATAAATCTTCGCCTTGCATTAGAAAACAAAGAGGAGGCCATTGCCCAACGTCTGATAGATTCGCAGGCTCCTTTACGCGCTGAAATCAAAGAACTGGAAACAAATCTGCAAATAACCAAAAACTCAATTCCTCAAAAAATTGATACAGCAAAAATACCGCTTAAAGAAGAAATAACAAAACTTGAAAATCAATTGAAACAAACACGGGCTGATATTCCTCAAGAGATTGCCCAAGCCAAAGGGCCATTGGAAAAAAAAATCAAAGACCTGCAAGACCGCCTTACACAGACGCAAAATGATCTTCCCATAAGATTAAATAAGGCCAGAGAGCCGCTTGAAAACAAAATATCTTCACTGGAAAATAAATTAAAATTAACAGAAGAGGCCGTTCCCGCAAAAATCAATCAAGCCAAAGCGCCATTAGAAAAGGAAATAGCACAATTAAAAAACACACTCAGAGAAAAAGAGGCATCGCATCCTATCCAGATAAAAGAAGCCAAAAGGTCTCTGACCGATCAAATCGACCAATTAAAAAATCAACTTAAAGAAACTAAAGCCAAAATCCCTCTTGAAATCACAAAGGCCCAGAGGCCGCTTGAGGATGAGATCGCAAAACTTGAAAATTTACTAAAGGTAAACAAAGACACATTGCCTCAAAAAATAACGGCCGCCAAACAGCCTCTGGAAGCAAAAATTCAAGACCTCAAAGAAGAACTGCAGGCGAAAAATAAATCAATCCCCGGCTTAATCGAAGCCGCGCAAAAACCTTTAGAAGAAAAGATCAACTTAATCAAAGCGGAGTTGAAGACAGAGCGCGCATCTATACCACAAAAAATTACTGAAGAAAAACGCCCCCTTGAAAATAAACTGAAAAACCTTGAAAACAAACTTAAACAAATGAGAGATAGCATCCCGCAAAAAATAGCGGATGCTAAAGCGCCACTTAATGACAAAATCACCCTCTTGAATGAAAAATTGGAGGCCAAAGATCAAGCCCTTCCCGCACTCATTAAAGAAGCCCGAAAGCCTTTAGAAGATGAAGTGGCCGACCTTAAGAATCATTTTACCCAATTAAAAGAATCTATCCCCGGAAAAATCGCCACGGCTGAAGGCCCGCTTAAGAAGGAAATATTAATCCTCGAAGATACACTGAATGCAACAGAAAAAACCATTCCTCAAAAAATAAATGCTGCACAGAAACCTTTAAAAGATAAAATTGCCCAGCTAGAAATAATGCTCAAAGAAAAGGATGTATTAGCCATTCAAAAAGTCGAGGAAGCGGAACAACCGCTAAAGAAAAAAATTTCCACCCTTCAACAATCTTTACAAAATCTAAAAAATTCTATTCCCGAAAAAGAAAAACAAGCCAGACAACCTTTAATAAAGGAAGTCACTCAACTTAAAAAAGACTTAGCCCAAACCAAGGCTTCAATCCCCCAAAATATCGCCAAGGCCAAACAGCCTCTGGAAAATATCATCTCAGGCTTAAAAAATGATTTGAAGGAAAAAGATGCCCTTTTACCTGAACGTCTGGCTCAGGCAAGACGCCCACTGCAAGAAAATATTACCCAGCTTAAAACCCAATTAAAGCAAACGGAGAATCAAATACCTCAAGAAATCGCAGCGGCCAAAAGACCTTTGGAGACGGAAATCAAAAACTTAGCCGCTACGCTTAAAGAAACAAAGGCGTCTATTCCCCAACAAATCAATCAAGCGAAGAGACCATTGATCCAAAAAATAGGGGACCTAACAAATCAGCTTAAAGCAAAAGATGCGGCCCTGCCAAATCAGCTGACTCAGGCCAAAACACCATTACTTAAAACAATTCAAAAACTTGAAGAGAAGATAAAAAAAGATGAAAGTTTAATGCCACTAAAAATTCAAGACGCCCAAACTCCGCTTAAAGACGAAATCACAAAACTTGAAAATAGGCTAAAATCTACCGAAGCTTCCATACCAGAAAAGATTGCCGCTGCCAAAGCACCACTTGAAAAACAAATTACCATTTTAAAAGATAATTTAAATCAGAATAAAAAAGACCTCCCCCAACAACTGGCTCAGGCACGTCAGCCACTTAACAATGAAATTAAAAAGCTTAATACAGCACTTAAAGCCAAAGAGGAGGCGCTCCCATCCACCATTGCCCGGGCTGAGGAACCATTAAAAAAAGAAATCAATCAACTAAAACAAACACTTAAAAAGACACAAAATGCCCTGCCGGAAAAGCTGGCTGAGGCCAAAACGCCTTTATTGAAACAAATTAGTTCATTGGAACAACAATTAGAAGAGCTCGAGAAATCAATCCCAGACACTGTTGCTGAAGCAGAGCTTCCACTAAAAAAGACAATAGCCTCTTTGCAAAACAATTTAAAAGAAAAAGATGCCGCACTACCGGGTCAATTAGATAAGGCCAAACGTCCGCTCGAAGCCACAATTGCACAGCTTAAAACTCAGTTAGCCGCCATGAAAGCAGATATACCACAGAAGATCACAACGGCCAAAATACCGCTGGAAGAAAAGATCACCGCATTAAATCAAAAACTTAAAGAAACCGAAGCCTCCTTACCAACGCAACTGGCCCAGGCTCAACAGCCTCTGAAAGACAAAATCGGACAATTGCAAAATCAATTAAAAGCAACAAAGATGAGTATTCCAGAAAAAATGACACAGGCTAAGCTGCCTTTAGAAAAAAGAATAGAAAGCCTAAAGGCCGCCCTTGATCAGAAAGATGCTGCCTTACCACAAAAGATTGCCGCGGCAGAAAAACCACTTAAAACAAAAATAGCCGCATTAGAAAACCTGCTTGAAACCAATCAAAAACAAATACCTATCAAAATCACAGAAGCGAAGGCTCCTTTAGAAAAAGAGATCATCAATCTCAACAATGCTTTACAAGCAGAACGAAACAGCATCCCGGCAAAAATAAAGCAGGCTAAAATTCCGCTTGAACAAAAGATTGAAACACTGAAAGCACAGTTAACCTCAACAAAAGAACTGAACACCCAAAAACTTGTCGCTCTTGAGAAAAAACATACACAAAAACTTGCCGAAATAAATAATACCATCGCAACGATCAAAAATAGCATTCCTGACAAAATCAATCAAGCCAAACAGCCGCTTGAAAAAACAATTGCCAAACTGCGTGAAGACCTAAAGACAAATGCTTCTCAATTACCTAATCAGATTGAAAAGGCCCGCCGTCCTCTACAGGAGACCATATCATCTCTAAAATCCGAACTCGAAGACGAGCAAAAAGCTTTACCTCTTAAAATCGCAGAGGCAGAAAAACCACTTAAAGAAAAAATCACTAATCTTCAATCAGCCCTTAAGGAGATTGATACAGAAATACCGCAATTAATCACCAAGGCTAAAGTTCCTTTACAGAAAGAAGTTCAATCGTTGAAAAATGCATTGAATCAAACCAAAAACAGCATTCCGGAAAAAATCACACAGGCGAAAAAGCCTCTTGAAGAAAAGCTAGTGCAATCAAAAGCCCAGCTTAGCGCAATGCAAAAATCCATGCCGGACCGTATTCAGCAAGCACGCAAACCTTTAGAAGAAAAAATTGTAAACCTCGAATCTCAACTCAAAACCTTGCAGTCAAGTATTCCGGAAAAAATCAAAGCGGCAAAGATCCCACTGACAGAAACCATTACCCAGCTCGAAGATAAGATTAAGGCAACGGCCTCAGCGCTGCCTGATCAAATCAATAAAGCCAAAAGGCCATTAGAAGAAGAAATTAAACGCCTGACGTTAAAAGCGCACGAACAAGAAAAGCTCATTCCCATAAAAATCGCCCAGGCTGAAGAACCTTTAAAGCAACAAATCGCCTCACTACAGAACCAACTCAAGGCAACCAAGGCATCTATTCCCGAAAAAATAGCCGTTGTTCAAAAAAGAGAGGACGCGAAGACCTCTGCTTTAAATGAACAATTACGCCAGATCAAAGCCTCAATTCCGCAAATAACTCAAAAGGCCAAAACTCCACTGATTGATGAAATCAATCAACTGAACCAGCAAATCAAGTCACAAGAGAAGGCCTTACCCGGAAAAATTGCTGCAGCGAAACAGCCGTTAATTGCTCAAATTAATAAACTCACAGACCAACTATCCCAAACAAAAGATTCTATTCCACAAAAAGTTGCCGAGGCTAAAGCCCCTTTAAATAAAAAAATACAAAGCCTGCAATCACAATTGGATGAAGATAAACGTTTGCTACCTGAAAAAATTGCATCAGGTAAAAAACCAGTGGAAGCAAAACTTGCTGTCGCCAAAGAAGAGATAACACAACTACAAAAATCTATTGCCACACGCATTGCCAAGGCCCGTAAACCGCTGGAAGAGAAAATAGCACAGTTACAAAACGATATCCGTTTGCACGATGAAAATATACCAAAGAAAATTGATCAAGCCAGACTTCCTTTAATCAATAAAATAGAAGAACTGGAAGCAAGACTCCAAGCCAATAATGCCGCAATCCCGATGAAAATTGCCGAAGCCACTACACCATTGCAATCAAAAATAAATACACTTCAAGCAGAACTTTCCAAAACAGAGCAACAAATACCGAATCAAATCGCTCTTGCGCGCAAACCGCTGGAAGAAGAAATTGTTAAATACAAACAACAACTAAAAGAGCAGGACGCCTCAATCCCTAGTATCATTCAAAAGGTAAAATTACCACTGGAAAACCAAATAGCAGCACTTAAAGAACAACTGGACAACACCAAACGCTCTATTCCAGATAAAGTTACACAGGCCAAAAAATCACTGCAGCAAAAATTAAATAATACGCGAGAAGAATTAAATACAGTAAAGTCATCAATACCACAAAGAATTGAACAAGCAGAAGCTCCGCTTAAGGAAGAAATAATTGCTCTTCAAAATGATTTGCGGGCCAAAGAGGAAGCCTCTGTCGCAGAAGTCCAAACGGTTAAGACCGCTATGCAAGATAAAATCACAGCACTTGAAAATCAGCTGACAAATGTCAAGACCGCTTTGCCACAGCAAATAGCAATAGCGCGTAAACCACTGGAAGAAGAAATTACACAGTACCAAGCACAAATCAAACTAATTGAAGCTGAACGACCAAAAATAATCCAAAAAGCCGAGGCGCCACTTAAAATGCAAATTGTAGACCTTGAAGATCAACTAAAAACCGTCAAGGCCTCAATCCCCAGTCAAATCAAGGCCGCACAAAACAACCTGAAAGAACAACTTAAACAATCAAAAACTAAACTTCAGCAGACACAAAAAGTAATCCCCGAAAAAATTGAAACAGCACGGCAACCTTTGTTAGATGAAATTCAAACACTAAAGAATCAGTTAAAAAATCGCGAGGCCCAAATACCTCAGCTTATCGCACAGACCAAACAGCCTTTAGAAGACGAAATAATAGCGCTTAACGAGAAGCTTAAAAATACAGAAAACAGTATTCCTGAGCAGATAAAGACTGCCGCTATACCATTAGAAAATAAAATCAAAAATCTTAATCAAAAACTGGCGGAATCGAAAAACTCTTCTGCCTTGCGTGTGAAAGAGGCCCGGCAGCCACTTGAAAATACGATCAAATCACTAAAAGAAGATTTAGCTCTCGTCAAAGCAACTGTTCCCGACCAAATTAAAACAGCGAAGATCCCCCTTGAAAAACAGATCGCCGAGCTAACCTCACGGCTCACAAAAACCAGAAGCTCTATCCCGGAGAAAGTCAATCAGGCTAAACTACCGCTTCAGAAAAAAATCCGCACATTGGAATCAGAATTAAAAAGGGAGCGGCAGTCAAGCAAAGAAAAAATCAATATGGCCAAAAAACCATTGGAAGAACAACTAAGCTTAACCAGAGGCCAATTAATCGAAGCACAAAAATCTATCCCGCAGCAAATACAATCAGCAAAGACACCTTTAGAAAAAACAATTAATGACCTTAAATCGGAACTGCAGGATAACAATATACGCATAAAAACTTTGGAAAATGAAAAGGGTCCTTTACAAAAACAGATTGCAACCCTTAATAAAACACTTGAGGAAGAACGTCGGATTTTACCTCAAAAACTCAATGATGCAAAAGCGCCGCTTGAGCAAAAACTTAGAGAAATGCAGGTCACACTTAAGCAAAAAGAGCTAGCACAAGGGCAAACAGAGGAGAAGTTACAAAACAACATCAATTCCCTCGAAGAGAAAATCGCAGCCCAAAGCACGGCATTAAATAACCGCCAAACAACTATAGCCCAATTAACTAAACAATCAAAAGACCTTCAAAGTCAGATAACTTCTAAAGAAGCCTTGATTGAAAAGCTCACTCAACAGACAACGGCTTCAGATAATAAAGTGGTCCAATTGCGTAAAGATTATGACAAACGCTTATCTGCCGCAAAAATTCCTTTGGAGACAAAGATCAAGGAGTTAGAAGATAAGGCCCTGGCATTAAAAAATAATCTTCAACAAAAAACCAAAACCATAGAAAACACCAATGCGGAGTTAAAAGCATTGACCGGAAAATACCAGGAAGCTGTTGAAAAAGCAACTTCCCTGTCCAACAATCTGGCAGCCCTCGATGAAAAATATCGTAATAGCATTAAGGTCCTGCCCGATCAAATTCAGTCGGTGAAACGCCCGCTTGAAGAAAAAATTAAACAATTACTTACTGATATCGAAGCCAAAGATAAAGTGAACTCTTCCCATACAGCTCAAATCGCAACATTGAATAGTAATAACAGCAATCTACAACAAAAAATCAACGCTTTAGAGAGAGAAAACACAAAGATCGCGGGTCAATTTAAATCAATTCAAGAAGAACTCGCAAAAGAAGCCCAAATACTAAATGAAAAAAATACTGCAAAGGAACAGGCTTTACTCGGTCAAATTAAAAATCTAAAGACCGAAATACAGTCTTTAGAAACAGCCTTTGAGAATAAAGAAAATCAAATCAATGATAAAAATAGAAAAATTGTAGAAAAATATGTGACTCAAATTGCAAGCCTTACTGATGAGATGGACAAGCTTAAGAGTGCAACAACTAATACATCATCATCTATAGAGGCTTTGACCCAAGAAAAGAATGAACTACTAACGAGCGTCGAATCTGTCCGTCGTGAAAAAGACATTTTACAAAAAAGATACCTTGATACATTGAAACAACTGCAAGACACAGAAGCAGGCATCCCACAACTGATTAAAAACACAAGTGCTTTATCTGAAGATAAAATCACAGTACTCAAGCAACAGTTAAAGGAAGCAAATCAGAATAAAGGAACAAGTACGGCCCAAATCGATAAAATATCACGCGAAAAAGAAAACTTAACTGTCAAAGTCAACACATATAAAAGTGAAATCGAAGGCCTTAAAGCAGAAGTAAGAGAATTAACTAAAATCCTTAATGCCAGCGAAGATACCCAAAAAAGAATAAGGCAGTCAACGGCGGCACCGTTGGAAGATGAAATACGCAGCTTAAAAAGCAAACTTAAACTCAAAGATGTTGTGATTCAAACCAAAAATGAAGATATAACGCAAGTTAATGAAGAAAAACAAATGCTGACTCGCCATATCCTCGACTTAAAGAAAGAGACAGAATTTCTTCAAGAACAACGTGATATACTCAACGAACGTGTCAAAACGACAAACTCGATTGCCACTGAGATAATGCGTGTCAAGGCCCCGTATGAAGAGAAGGTCAAAGTGCTCGAGGAACGTCTAAATAAAACAGACAATATCATCAGAGAAAAGGATCTTATTATCCGTTCACTCCAAGACAATTTGGAAAATGAAAGACAAATTTATGAAAAAGGTTATGGGGGCGCGGAGTATCTGAAAACATTAAAAGCAGAGATAGAAGACTCTCTTAAACTTATTCATTCACCATAACCTATAGTCAGTCTATCCCGCTTTTAGGAGCTCTAATGGTTCGTTACTTAAAACAAGATTCTGACGATGGCCGCCCTATCAAACCTGCCGCGCAACGCAAAAAATTAAAACTCCCAAAGCCACCTGTTAAATCCTTTATTCGTTACCGCAAGCCAATCAGTACAATCTGCATCTTACTTTTATTTGGCTGCGGCCTATTTCTTATTTTTCGTCCAAGTGTTTATCAAGCAGAGGCGATGTTTAGCATTAAAAATCAAGACAGCGTTCGGATCAAAAAGGTCCTGACTGAATTAAATAACCCTCGTCTAGCCGCTCAAATTTTAGGCAAAACACAAGCCTCACCCGGAGAACATCAAACAACGATCACAGCCGAAATCGAGCCACTGAAAGAAGCTGTTATCCTTCGTGTCTCATCTAAAAACGCTAAAAAATCCGTTAAAGTTCTTAAACAACTAGCACATATATTTATGCTCAAAAGTAATACCGCCTATAAAGTAACTCACTTCGGAGGATTAATTGGAAAAACACAAAAAGAACTAAAAAAAATTAATAATGAAATTAAGACTGCTTTCCTTCAAAAAGAAAACCTAGAAGAAGGGGCGTATTTAAGCAACCTATCGTCACAAGAAAAAAATACCTTAACAACGGCAATGCGGACACAAAAAGCTTCACTCAAAGAAAAACATGACGCTGCTTTAACTAAACAAAAAAAGATTGAAAAGCATATAATGACTCAGCATACAGACAATCCATTTTATCAATTTTTTCTATCGGAAAGCACCCATAACCGCAAACTCCTTGAAACACGACGGGCCCTAAATCTGCTAGAAATCAAAACCATCATATTGGACACACAATTTGATAACAACACAACCCCGTCCATAATTACGCACAATGAACAAGTCCGTAACCAAAAGAGAGGGCTAACCAATATTTTACGACAATCTTATACAAAACCATTATCTCTAGACGATGAAAGTGTCCTAACACTCATCGTCCAACAAGAATTATTGACCAGCACCGTAACGGTTTTAGATGCGGTGTTTAATAGGGCCTACCTAGAACCCAAACCTTTTAACCAAACAGCCTATAGTAATATCATCAACCAATTACAGAAACTCAATGAAGATAAAGAGACTCTTATGGCAAAAATTAAACAACTTAAAGAAATGCTTGAATCAGATACACTGAATTATGACGCGACAATTACCCGTTAAAAAATCATACATAAAGTTTATCGCTGTCATCGCTATGTCTATTGCCTCAATTGGCATTATTGGATTTGTTTTACTCCAATCATCCCAAAAGGCAAAACAAAGCGATGATGCCATTAAACTTTTTTCAAATTTTATTAAAGCTGATACACTCCTTGCCTTAAGTCTGAGTGAACTGCCGTCCAAAACGATTTTTACTAAAACCTTTACTATTGCAGACTCACCTCAAAAGGCATCCGGTAAAAAAAGTAGCAATATTACTCTTTCTGCGTCTGATACAAAACCAATTAATCAACCTCAAGGAGAAGTACTTAAAAGGATCCATCATCTCCCAGGAGGGAATGAGGTAGAGTACTTCTTTAGCATAAATTCTCAAAAAATTGCCTATCAAAAGATGATCGACGGTAAAATAATTGAATCAGAAGGAGAAATTCCCGATGGCATTGTCAAATTCATCGATCATTATGAAAACGTTACAGGGGAAGAGACCTACAAAAACGGTAAACGCCAAGGTATTGCCCGGACATATGATAATAGTAACTTACTTCTGCGTGAAAGCGTTTATAATGCAGGAAAACTGGTCTCATCAAAGGAATTTTACCCAACAGGAGAAATACGATTAATCGCCAATTACACAAATGCCAAACAAGGAGTGAATTTAAAAGAGATTGGAGTCGGTAAAATCTTTTATCGTGATGGCAGTCTTAAATACGAATGGCGTTTTACCAATGATCAAACACAAGGCACACGCAAAGCTTACGGCAAAGATGGACAAATTATTTCAGAAGAACAATACATTGCCGATAACAAATATGAAACCTATTAAATCATCTCACGCATTTACCCTAGCCGAGCTTATGATTGCAGCCCTTATTGTCAGTGCAACCATAGCCGGGATTATGCAATTATCCATCGGAAGTTCGCTTTTGGCGGAAAATTCAAAAAATCTAGCCTATGTGCTTGTTGAAGCCCAGGATAAAATGACTGAAATAGAATCATCTGATTATGACAATATTGTTACAACCTATAATGCAGCAAACTTTAACTTAGATTATCCCGAAGGCGCTACAGGCTCAATTACTGTCAGCCAGGTCGGCAGCGAAGTTGCTTCTGAACTTTTGCAAATTACAATCACAGTCGCATGGCAGAACAGAGTAGGACGCACACTTAATCAAACATTGACGGCACTCATCGCCAATAAATAAATCTTAACCCGTGCATAATCTAAATCAAAAATCATTCCCATTACATCAAACAAGCACTGCAGGCTTTACCTTTCCTGAACTGCTTGTCTCCATTTTAATCTTTTCTATCATTGCCGGTGCCATCGCCACAACCATCATGACCGGCAGAAACCTCTGGCTCACCAATACCGTGCAAATTGACTTGCAACAAGATTTACGTATCGCCGAATATAATATTCAACAAGATTTAAGCCAGACAAGCCCATCCGCCATTATTGATGTGCCTGCCGATGGTAGCACCTATAACACCATTACATTTCGTATTCCCAGCGGAGAAGGGGGAGACGGCTCCTTGACATGGCCAAATGAAACCATTCAATATTTATTAGGCGGCACCGATTCAAAGCAACTGATTCGCCAAATTGAAGAAAGCTCGGTGATTCAGGAAAGCCGCATTATCAGCAGCAATATTGAAACCCTGCGCTTTAAACGCGAGACCAATACAGAAAACCTTATTGAGACCTCACTGGTGGCCAAGGGGAGTGATGCCTTTGCCGATAAAACCACATTGGCTTACACCTTTAACGTCTTACTCAAGAACTGACTTTTTTACCTTTCGCCTTTCTCCAAAGTAGAATAAACACCCCATTTTAAAGCTAAAAGTCGTTGTCAACGTCCTTATCCTATTATAAGCTAAGTATATAGACTAATATTTATCTTATTTGGGATAGAGTTTGCATGAATTCCTACGAAGAAGTTCTAGCAGAAGTCCAAAAGCACGATATTACCACTTTTGAAATCTTTAGCCTTGATCATCCGGCTGTGAATAATGCCGTTATGTTTCTTACCTCGTTCAATCGGCCTGAGATGGCCGATACCCTTAAGAAATTCGCTAAAGATAACCTTATACGTCTCGGTCCCGTCAAAGGCTTTTTAGCCGCGGTTGTCCCCGTTGACGATCAAGAATATATTGTGATGAGTAATGCCTATCCTAAGCACAACACAATCGATGAGCTTACGATTAATCTGGTTCATGAAATAGGGGCCACCCAAAAATTTCAACAATCAGAAGATGAAAACGAACTTTTAGAATACGCCGTGACCAAATGGCTTAAAAAACAACCCTCACCAGAACCAGCTGCCGTCAAAACTGTCGAACTACAAACAGAGCCGACAAAAGAACCGCCGGAAGAAAAACCTGAAACATCGACTGAACCTTCTTCAAAGCCTCCCGTAGCTGATAGCACTGAAGAGGACAAACCCGAAACATCAAATGAACCAAAAACCGAAAAAGCGATTAAAATCAAAAATCCGGCATCGATGAAACCCAAAACATTAATTGATGCCATACTCTATGAAGGTCTCATTACGCAAGAACAGTTAGAAGATGCTAAAGATAAAAGTATGGGGGCGAAAAAACCATTGCAAGAGCTTCTTGTTGAAATGGAGTTTCTTTCCGCCGAGGATTTAGACAAAGTCTGTGAAGGTTTTTTTGATACGGAATTACATAAAATCGAAGATGAAAACCCTGATCCTGAAGTTATCAGTTTAATCCCATTTGAAGTGGCCAAGAAAAACGGAATATTTCCTATTCGCAAAGAAGATGACAAACTCATCGTTGCCATGAGCAACCTGCAAGATCTCATCGCCATGGACGACATCCGCCAATACATCGATATTCCTATTCAACCAATTCTATGTTCGGTCAATAACATTACGGTAAACCTCGATGATAAATACGAAGCCGATGACAGTATGTATAATATTATCAATAAAGAATTCGCAGCCGAAGAAGAAGAAAGCGATGCCGACGACTTAGAATTTTCCGATGTCTCAACAGACGATTTGCTGAAAGACATGGAGCAAGAAGAAGGCATTACTGAGAAAAAAGATGACTCTGTTGATGTGCCCCCTCAGTACCAGGCTCTTCTTAAAGAAAGCTCTCCTACGGTAAAACTCTTTAATCTTATTATCGTTGATGCGATCAAAGCCCGTGCCAGCGATATTCACATAGAACCGCGGGAAAAAATCATCGAAGTACGTTACCGCATCGATGGGGACCTTAAGACAATCCTTAAAATCCCAATCAAGTTTCATATCAAAATGGTTGCCCGCGTTAAAATTATGTCATCGCTCGATATCGCTCAGACAGTCACCCCACAAGATGGACGGATGAATCTCGTCTATAAAAAACGTAAAGTCGACTTTCGCGTCTCAACCATCCCAACCTTTTATGGAGAGAAAATTGTCGCCCGTATTCTGGACGCCTCAGAAGCCAAAACCGATATTGATTTGATCGGTCTTGGTGATGAAGACAAACGCATGTTTGTGGATGCCATTAAAGCGCCGCAAGGCATGGTGTTTGTCACCGGGCCAACCGGTTCCGGTAAAACATCAACACTCTACGCCGCATTGAATTTTATCAAAGGGGAGACGACAAATATTATCACCGTTGAGGATCCGATTGAATTTGTTAATGAAGGCATTAACCAGATTCAAATTAACGCAGCGCGTGGCGTGACCTTTGCCGGAGCCCTGCGCAGCATCCTGCGTCAGGACCCTAATGTTATTTTAATCGGAGAGATTCGTGACAAGGAAACCGCCGAGATCGCCGTTAAAGCCTCTTTAACAGGTCACCTTTTATTATCCACACTCCATACCAATGATACAATCAGCACCATTACCCGTTTGGCAGATATAGGTCTTGAATATTATCAAATCGCTTCGTCTGTTATTCTTATCGTAAGCCAACGCCTGTTAAAACTGACCTGCACCGATTGCAAAGAAGAATACACCCCCGAAGATAAATATTTATTTAAGTATCACGACTTAATTGAAAAATATAATATTAAAACATTCTACAGAGGTAAAGGCTGTGATAAATGCGGATTTACCGGTTATATCGGACGTACGGCCGTTTTTGAGGTATTAAGAATCTCCGAAGGACTTAAGGAACGCATTAGCGAGGCCGCACCGGCGTCAGACCTGTTAAAAGAGGCCAAGCGCAGCGGACTTGTCCCCATCGTTGAAGCAGGTGTCAAAAAGGTTCAAGAGGGGCTGACAACACTGGAAGAGGTATTACGTCATCTTGGGGAGCCCGGAGATAATCGCACCACCTCGGAAGACGAAATGATTGAAGCCTCTCAACCAGCAGCCGCCGCAAGCACACCAGCGTCACAAAGCAACCCGGAACAAACAGAAGTTTCCGCCGATGCAGCTGACGCACCACCGGCTGAGCCTGTCCGTGACCGGCCCAAAATCCTTGCCGTTGATGATGAGTATGCCATCTTAAAGATTGTCACCAAATACCTGGAGCTCGGAGGCTATGATGTCATTAATGCCGAAAATGGCAAAGAGGCGGTGGAAAAGGCCTTTAAAGAAAAGCCCGATCTTATTGTCATGGATTTGATGATGCCGGTTATGACGGGATTTGAGGCAACAAAGGCCCTTAAGGCAAAACTCGAAACCGCACAAATCCCTATCATTCTTTTGACCGCCAAACATGAAAAAGAATCCGAAAAACAAGGACTCGCCCTTGGCGCGGATGATTATATGACAAAACCCTTTGATAAAGTCAAACTACTTGATAGAGTTAAATTGCTTCTTAAGCAGAAAAGAGACGCATAACCATGGCCCAAACAAAATTGTTCGATTATAAAGATCTTTTTAAAAAATTGCCTGCCGGTATTATTCTCTTGGATGAAAACGGCATTGTTTTGGAAATTAATAAAACCGTTGCGGACTGGCTTAATACGCGCGAAAGCCAAATTATCGGCAAAAATATTTTTATGCTGCGCACCCTGCCTAAAGAAAGTAAAATGACCATTCTCGGTAAATTCCATCTGCGCCAATCCGGTCAAGACGTGACCCCCTATATGATTACCTTAAGAGGAAAAAAGGATGAAAAGGTTACATGCCTTGTCTCTGAATCCCTGATTGCCGATGCCAAAGGCAATGTCGATAAAATTCAAGTGGTGCTTGCCAACGCGTCGGGGCTCAACCTTTCCCAAGGCGATACAGAAGACAATACCAATGTTATTTATCAAACCATATTCGACACATCCCCGGTTTCGATTATGATCGCTAATGAAAAAGAACAAATTATTCAGTGGAATACATTCACAGAAACACTACTTGGTAAATCCAAAAACGATTTATATCTAACGCCGGTTAAAGAGCTTTATCCTCCTGAAGAACTCGATAAAATGAGTGCACTGAATATCCGTAAAGAAGGCAATGTCCGCCATCTGGATACCAAAATTTATAAAAAGAACGGAAAGCTGATTGATATTAATCTTTCCATCAGTTCACTGAAAGACACCGACGGTATTACAGTCGGATCAATCGGTATTATAACCGACATATCCGAGCGGAAAAGCGCCCAAAGCAAGGCAGCCATCGCCGACGAAAAATATCAATACATTTTTGAAAATGCCTCCATGGCCATCGTCATGACCGATGAAGACTATACCATTACCTCATGCAATACCCATTTAACCGAGCTTATAGATCAATCCGAAGATGCCTTGCTGTCACAAAATGCAGGCATCCTTTATCCGGAAATAGAATGGAATAAAATTATTAATTTAGATATAACCGAAAAGACCCGCCATAGACTTGAGACAAAAATTAAACATAAAGACGGAAAAGAAATCGACGTAGAATTAACGATTAACTTTCTTAAAAACTCAACCGGTAAAGTAACTGGTTCCATCGGTGTTATGCACGATATCACAGAACGTAAGCAGGCAGAAGAGAGCATGAATCTCATGAAAAGTCAATTTCTCGCCATGGTCTCCCACGAACTGAGTACGCCGCTGACCGCGATTAAAGGAAGTCTTGATATTATTGCGGAAGGGGCCGTCGGTGAAATAACATCCGATCAAAAAGAATTTCTCGATACAGCCCAGGGAAATCTCGAGCGCCTGGATAAACAAATCAGAGATCTCATGACATTCCAACGTCTTGAAACGGGCCAAGAAAAATTTAATATGACCGAGCACAATATCAATCTGATTATTAATGAAGCAACAAAAACTCTAAGTGAAAAAATTACAGAAAAAAAGATAGAGCTTAATCTTGATCTGTCTGAAAACATTCCCGCATTTGTCTGTGATGAGGCCAAAATGCTTTGGGCCATTAATCGATTAATTAACAACTCGGTTTCATTCACAGAAAAAGGAAACATCACCGTAACATCTTATGAAAAGGATAAAAGTATTTATATTTGCATAAAAGATACCGGCATCGGTATCAAAGAAGAAGACGTGGAAAAATTATTTCATGCCTTTAGCCAAGTCTCCCAAGGGGAAGGCCGTAAAACCGGCGGGCTTGGCCTCGGCCTCGTCATTTCCTCATCGATTATTCAATACCACGGCGGTGAAATATCTGTTGAATCAGAATACGGTAAAGGATCAACGTTCACTATCCGCCTGCCACTTGAGGCTGCCGTTGATCCGGAAGACCTCAAATAATCAATGATCGTCTCACGCACATTCAATAATACAAGAGGAAGCGTCCTTGTTATGAGCTTCTTTGCTGTCGTCTTGCTCGTGGGCCTAAGCACATCGCTTTTTCTGATGAGCGTCCAGGAAAAGACCTCGGCGGATTATCAACGCTCAACGGTTTTAGCCCTAGCCACGGCCGAAGCAGGCATTGAACGCGCCATATACGATTTACGACGAGACTGTGTGGATGATGCCGATTGGAGCGATGGCGACATTAACGGCATGACTATTGGTCCTGACACAAGCAACTATTATTCTGTCTCAGGCTACGCGGGCAATAGCCTCAATGGGGGGAGCTACGCGGTCGAACTGAAAAATGTCAGTGAAGAGGATAATCATATTTGGATTAAGTCTGTTGGCACCGTTGACAATGTTTCCCAAACCATCGAAGTTTACGTAACCGCAACATCAGTGGATTTATGGAACCACGCCTTATTTTCTGGTGATAATGCGATCGACACTGAGGTCCGCGCCCATGGATCTGTTTTAACATTAGGCACTTCACTCACGAGCAGCGATTTAGCTATCGATTGGGTCTCAACCTCATTGATCCGCAACAATTATTCCGGAATGCCGACAAGTTTAGACACACTCGTCGGTGCCTTACCGCAGGTAACACATAATAGTGAGACAGTCGACACCTTAAATGCCAATCTGCGCGTTAAAACAGGCAAAGTCGCCCTGAGCGGATCAGCCACCGTTGGAGAGGCCGATAGTTTCGGTGACGGCGATAAAGAAACACTGGATGGTGTCTTTGTCACAAACGGTTATGGAGGGACAAACGGATCATCCAGTGTCTATTCAGACAATGGCTATAGCACGGCCTATGATCTTGGGTCAAAGATATCTTTTCCATCACTGGCTAGTTCTTATTCAGGCTACGGGAGTCATTCAGCCTATTTACTGGATAATAGCCTTGTTGTATCAAGTGCTCCAGATTTAGCCACGGTTTCTGCGATCACAACAGCCTCTAGTTTTTCTTTTTCCGATAGTAATGGAACACTCTCTGCTGATGGTGCAGGCAATATAAGTGTATCAGGGATTGTTTATGTCGATGGGGGAGGCATTACTTTTCAAAGCGTGTCTGGCACCAATACATTCCGCTATTCGGGTTCAGGTGTTATTTACAGCACAAATGATATCACAATTGGTGCCAATTTTCTGACAGACGGTTCCAATTCATTTCCAAGCAACATGGTAGGTTTTATGACACCGGGAGCAATTAATTTTAATCGTTCCGGCACCCTTCTGGCCGGTTTATTTTATGCAGAAAACACAATAGATGTGGCTAAGCAGGTAGAGGTTTTAGGGACGCTCGCCTCTAATCAACTGACCTTTAACGGATCCCCGCCTAGTGTTTACGCAGTGCCGGAAGCTAAGAATAATCTTCCAACGGGTATGATTACGGCCAGTGCTGAATGTGTAATGAATATACGGTACTGGAATAAGCAATAAAAAAGCCATAAGCCGTACGCTATAAGCCATATTGATATACGGCCTAAGGCTTACAGCTTATGGCTTTATAGTATAAAACCTATCTACTTCACCATATCGCCGACTTTTTTCGCTGCCGCATCAGCGTCTTTTTCCATTTGGCTGCGATTATCGCAACTAATCGTTGTCATCATCATAACACATAGAGCCAGGACAAATGCACATAGTGAAAGCTTTTTCATGAATTTTCCCTCCTTAGGCAATTCACTGATTAATAGACCCCCTCAGTATAAAAATAGACACCCCAACTGTCAACCATAGTTTGCTTATAAAATGCTTAGCCTTTAATTGCAATTATTTATGGATAAAGGTATAATTCCGGCATGTCAATAGCCTGGGAAAAAACCACAAAAAACAAATTCGATCAAATGATCGATAAAATACCCTTTGCCCTGCGTGAGATAGCTCGTGATAAAGTATTCCGGTCTGCTGAACAATTCGCCCAAAATAATAACCACACCGAAATCATAGAAAAAGACATGGTTGATGCCTTTTTTAAAGAAACCCCCGGTGGATTTCATGGACCACTCACACTCGATATGGAGGAGCTAGGCATTGATTATAAGCAGTATGGATACCCTTGATGGTGGTTACTAAATACCAACGTCATTAGTCGTTGGTCATTCGTCATTGGATAACGAATGACTAAAGACCAATAACCAAAGACCTATTTAATTTTTACGTTTCCTATGAAAAAAGAACAAAAAACAATCATTATTGTTGATGATAATCCGGTTACGCAGCAAATGCTAACGAAATTACTCAAAAACAATAACTATCATGTTATTAGCTGCCTTTCAGGAGAAGAATTTTTAAATACAATGAAACAATCCAGACCTGATGCTATTTTGATGGATATCATTTTACCGGATGCCGATGGTAGAGATCTTGTTAAAACACTTCAAAATAATAATGTCATAGGGCATACTGCTATTATTTTTACAAGCAATACAGTTAACATAATAGAGGATAAAGGCTATGAAGTAATTGATATAAGCGGTAAACTCTACCGTACATTTGCCAAGCCACTCCATAGTCAAAAACTCCTATCTGTTATAAAAAAAGAGATTAACCGTACAACTCAAGGAGGACAATTGCCGGAAAAAATTATCAAAGACAAAGAGGGTTCTGCCCTTATGATGATTATCATCGCCCTTGCCATCATCGCTCTTATTTTTGTTTACACACGTAAATCCGAAACAGATGGCACATCTAATTTCATGCAACCCCAAAAACTGGAGACAAAAAAGTACAAAAACGTGATTGAAAGTACCAAAGAAATTATCCGTGATGCCGAAGCGACACGGGATGTTCAATTTTAGATGATAGTATAAACATGCGAAAAGATAAAACCCCTAAGCCACCGCCACCAAAGTCGTCTTCCAACTACACTATTAACCTTTTGGGTGTATTGATTTTTTTTAGTGCCATTTTTGTTATCCATAAAACCTTTCCGGCCATTGGTAAGCCTTTATTAACCATTATTGGTATTTTACTAACAATTATCCCCTTATGGATTTATGATTTTTGCTCTCTGCGCGTGCATAAGCGCCCATCCGCCGGGCTTGATCGGACACCCAATAAACCGGAAAAGGGGAGGCTTATGCTTAAACTCATTGCACTCTACGCAACATTTATGATTATGGGCCTCTGGTACTACATTATTTATCACTACTTTAATGCAGACTATATTAAAACATTTTGTGAGTTTGTGATTCTTTTAGCTCCTGCCATTATCATCGGATCCTTTATTTATTTTCGTAACGTTGATCTGCGTCAGACAAATCCTTATGATGAATTTTGGCATGTCGGATGCTTTTTAACAGGGAAGTGGGGTGAGGTTGATCGAAAAATAATTTATGAATACCTACGTGTTTGGTTTATCAAAGGGTTCTTTATTCCCTATGTATGTATCATTCTTATGCGTTATGTCGAAATTATTTTGAGTTTTAATTGGCAGAGTATTTCTTTCTTTTCTATTTATACACTATTACTTGATTTTTCTTATGCCATCGACATGATTTATGGGGTACTTGGGTATGTGTTAACTTGCCGTCTGACCGACACGCATATCCGTTCAACCGACAAAACGATCCTCGGATGGATGGTCTGCTTAATGTGTTACGGGCCGTTTCATATGTACTTTGGCATCGGGCTTTTTCCTTATGATGATGGATTTCACTGGAACCACTGGTTTGCCTTATCACCTGTTTTATATTACTTCTACGGATCAGTGATTATTTTTCTTTCAGGCGTGTATGCGCTGGCCACGGTTGCTATTGGTCACCGCATGTCAAACTTAACCTATCGAGGACTCATTACCTCAGGACCCTATTATTACACCAAACATCCAGCCTATTTGTGTAAAGTACTCAGCTGGTGGCTCATTTCGCTACCATTTTTTACTATAGAAGAACCCTTCACAGCCGTAAAGCACACCTGTGCCTTGATCTTTATTTCCTATATTTATTACCTGAGAGCCAAAACAGAGGAAAATCACTTATCAACCTATCCCGAATATGTCAACTATGCTGAGTGGATTAATCAACACGGCCTATTTAGCCCTGTGACCAAGCATTTTTCAGCCCTACAATTCAAACGCCCGCAATGACCCACGTAGATTTATGGGGTTGCCTACTTATTATCTTCTTAATATTATATATTGTTTAGTAATTACCACATAAATGTCCAAAAAAACAACAACCCGGCGCATAATGAAGGCATTTTGACCATATTTCCACATAAAAATTGCCTAAGCAGTTGGCACACTTTTTGCTGCATATATAGGCAATGAAAAGAGCACACAAACACATTTTAATCGCTTTTTCGGCCTTAGCAGGCGTTGTATTTGCCACACAAGCTATGGCCCTGCCTACAACATGGCATTTCACCTCAGGTGGAACCTATTCCGGCAGCGGTTATGGTAATAGCCTATCATTCACCGGTTCAGATGGCTCTACGGCAAAGGCTACTGGTTGGGGTGATAGCGGCACAGGCGGTGCCTTTGAGCCAGGACAAGTCAAATATTGGTCTGGCGGGCTTGGAACCTGTAATCAGGGGGAAGGGGTTAATTGTAGTGGTCCAATCCATCAAGTCGATAATGTTGTGCAAAGAGATTGGGTCTTATTTACCCTGGACGGCACATATGAGCTAGACTATGTGCGTATTGATCCATGGGGGACATGGGACCGGGATGTCACCTACTGGATTGGTAATATCGCCCCGGGGCTTGACTTAACCGGCATTTCGTATAGCGACTTAGCCGCTTTAGGATTTGGCCCTCAAAAAAATGTATTTAACTCCCGCTCAAGTTCAGGCATCAATATTGACCTTGAGGATCAAATCGGTAATGCTCTTCTCATTGGAGCCTACAAGGACGGTACGACTGACAATAGAAGCCACCAAGACCGCTTTAAAATCAAAAAGCTTAAAGGCGAAAAAACCCACTCAGTCCCTGAGCCAGCAACGATGGCCCTTTTCGGCACAGGCCTTGCCGGCGCTTTCCTACGCAGAAAACGCGCCTAAATGAGTTAATCCTTGCCACTCATTTTCAAATCAGCTACAATTTCAAAACAATACAAAATTGTAATCTTCTTATAGAGGAGTCTTTATGTCCACCAAAACCATTGATAAAAACCAGGCGATCCGCTTTGGTTATGAAACAACCAAAAAATACTTTGGGCTGATTTTCATCTTTTTAATGATCAACCTTGCTTACCAAGCTGTTCATGGAACGCTCGATTATTTTGCTGGTGGTGCAGTGGATGTTCCAACAATTTATGCGGAAGCAGAAAAAAATGACTTGTTACAACAAAACCTAATAGACCTTAATTATGTCAATCGGTTTGGAATGGCCCAACAGAAATTAAATGAGGTCACGAGCGCCTTTGAGCTGGAACTCGATCCTATTTTTGAAAACGAGAGAGAAGACATCTATAATTATTTGAAACAGTTTCAATACCGCTTGCCTTTTCCCAAAATAATCTACTACATCATCGTTTTTGGATTATGGATTTTCAGCATAGTTCTCGGTATGGGAATGATTAATATAGCGCTTTACTTCGCCCAAGGTGAAAAGCCGGAAATTATGGCCCTGTTTGAAAAATCATCACTGCTTATACCGTATATTTTAGCGTCCATTTGTTACGGTCTTGTTACTATTGGCGGTTATATTCTATTAATCATTCCGGGCATTATATTCACACTTAAATTTCAATTCTACAGCTACATTTTGATCGAAGAAGAAAACGATGGCATCATTGATTCTTTAAAACAAAGCAGTCGACTGACTGATGGCGCCAAAGGTCAATTACTCGTATTTGGTTTTATCCTGCTTTTAGTTAATCTCCTCGGACTTTTGTGTTTGGGAGTCGGTCTTCTTATCAGTATTCCAACAACCATGATTGCGATGGCTCATGTCTATTACCAACTCAAAGAACAATCACAGGAAGAAATGGTTGGATAATGCACATAGGCCGCACACGCTTAAGTCAAGATATCATCACCGAGTTCTGTGTCCCGAAAAATAAAAAATCGAATAAGATCATTATCTTTTGTTCCGGCGTGCCCGGCGCTCCGTATAAAGACGATGTCTTAGAATTCTGGAGTAAGAAAGGGTATTGGACCTTTTTCCCGCGCTATCGCGGCACTTGGGAGAGCGGAGGAAAATTCCTGACACGCTCGCCTCATGAAGATATACTGGATGTCATCGATGCGTTGGAATATCCTTTCGAAGACTATTGGAAACATAAAAAATATCATCTTAAACCCAAGACCATTAATATTGTCGGTTCAAGTTTTGGTGGGCCGGCTGCAATCCTTGCCTCCCGTGATAAAAGAGTTAACAAGGTCGTCTGCATGGCACCGGTTGTTGATTGGCAGAAAGAACATAAGGCCGAACCGCTCGATGCCCTGTACACTCTTTTGACTGACGCCTTTGGTGACGCCTATCGTATTAATAAAAGTAGCTGGAATAAGCTCGCACGAGGTAACTTCTATAATCCAATTAAGTATATCAACGAACTAGACCCTAAAAAACTAATGATTTTCCACGCACAGGATGATGACATCGTTAAATACAAGCCCGTTGCCAAATTCGCCAAAAAAATCGATTGCCAACTAATCTCTTTTAAAAGAGGCGGCCATTTGTCTTCATCAATGCTCTGTAAGTATAAACATTATTGGCGTGTTAATCGGTTTTTTAATACCTAGTAGAATCCGTACACTGAGTCAACCGCAAGAATCGGATAGACCACTTATCGATAGTCTGTTAAACTTGAATCATGAAAACGCAAACAATCCATCCTAAAGTTCTGGCAGCCTGCCAATACATTGACTCCTGCACCGATTACTTACCAAGCCTTGGTGAAATTGCAGAGCGTGTAGCCGCAAGCCCGACACATTTGCAAAAAACATTTAAACAAACTCTTGGCATTTCTCCTCGAGAATATGCCGATTCTCTTAGACGTAAACGATTAAAAAACGCCCTGGCAAATGGTGATGATATTTTGGATGCGCTCTACAATGCTGGCTACGGCTCGACAAGCCGACTCTATGAAAAGACTAATCAGCATATGGGCATGACACCGAAAGAATATCAACGTAAGGGAGAAGGGAAGAGCATTTATTACGCTATTGTTAAATGCCCTCTGGGTTATTTACTTTTAGCTGCAACTGATAAAGGACTTTGCTCTATACGCATTAGCGATAAAAAAGCGCCTCTTAAAAGCTTATTAGCCCAAGAGTTTGCCAAAGCCACACTCGTTCAAGGTGAAGATCACCTGCAGGAGTGGATCCAACTGTTGGTTAACTACCTTTCCGGACACATACCATGGCCGAAACTCCCCTTTGATGTTAAGGCCACTGCCTTTCAACATAAAGTCTGGTCCTATCTGCAAACAATCCCGTCAGGGAAAACCCAGTATTATAGCGATGTTGCCGAGGCGATCGGCATGCCCAAAGCCGCCCGTGCTGTAGCCCGTGCTTGCGCAAGCAATCCATTAGCCCTGATTGTGCCCTGCCATCGCGTGCTGCCGAAATCAGGCGGCATCGGCGGTTACCGCTGGGGTGTCAAACGCAAAGAGCAACTGCTTGCCTTGGAGCAAAAGAATTAACACTTGCATTTCACAAGTAATTCTGTAAAATTGTCTATCATGTCCAAGCCGATTCTTTCTGTCAAAAATCTTAACAAAACATATGCCGGTGGATTTCAGGCGCTCAAAAATATTGATCTGGAAATCCAAAAGGGAGAGATCTTTGCACTTCTTGGACCGAACGGCGCAGGCAAGACAACACTCATTGGTTGCGTCTGTGGTGTCGTTAACCCTACAAGCGGCGATATCCTTGTTGATGGGCACAATATTAAAGAAGACTTTCGTCTGACACGTAAGCTCATTGGCCTTGTTCCGCAAGAATTAACAGTGGAAATGTTCGAGCCGGTGTTAGATACCGTAAACTTTAGTCGCGGACTATTTGGTATGGCGCCCGAAGCGACCCACATCGAAAACATCCTTAAAAAATTAGCGCTCTGGGAAAAACGTAACAACCGGATTATGACGCTGTCCGGAGGGATGAAACGCCGCGTTATGATTGCCAAGGCCCTTTCGCATGAACCGCAATTATTATTCCTCGATGAACCGACAGCCGGCGTTGATGTTGAATTAAGAAGAGATATGTGGGACCAGGTTAAAGAACTACAAGAGCTTGGCGTGACAATCATTTTAACAACCCATTATATTGAAGAAGCCGAAGAGATGGCGGATCGCATCGGTGTCATTAATAAGGGAGAGATCATTGTCACGGAAAACAAAAATAAGCTAATGCAAAAATTTGGCCGTAAGGAGCTGATACTTGATTTAAATGAAAAGCTCGATAAACTACCGGAGAGTTTATCCCAATGGAATTTGGAACTCAACAGCACCGGGGAGCATATCAAATATATTTATGATTCGACTAAAGAAGAAAACGGCATTTCACAATTATTAAGTGATTTGTGTGCCGTCGACATAACCTTTAAAGACGTGCATACCGATCAAAGCACATTAGAAGAAATTTTTATTCAATTGGTAAAACGCTAATGAACTTTTACGCAATCCGCGCAATTTATAATTTCGAAATGGCCCGTATGTGGCGCACCATGGCCGAAAGCATTGCCTCGCCGGTGATCACAACAACGCTTTACTTCGTTGTTTTCGGCGCAGCCATTGGCTCACGTATTACGGAAATTGACGGCATCAGCTACGGCGCCTTTATTGTGCCGGGGCTCATTATGTTATCCATCCTCAATGAAAGCACGGCCAACGGTTCGTTTGGAATCTATATGCCAAAGTTCACCGGAACGATTTATGAGCTCTTATCCGCGCCTGTTTCCTATATTGAAATTTTACTAGGTTATGTCGGTGCCGCTGCAACGAAATCAATGATTCTCGGCATTTTGATTTTGATAACAGCCAGTTTTTTTATTCCGCTTGAGATTAAACACCCTGTGTTGATGTTTGTTTTTCTTGTTCTAACATCAATCAGTTTTTCTATGTTTGGCTTTCTTATTGGCCTATGGGCGGATAGCTGGGAGAAGCTACAAATTGTGCCCATGCTTATCATTACACCGCTCATTTTTCTGGGAGGGAGCTTTTACAGCATTTATATGCTGCCGCCGTTTTGGCAAAAAGTATCGCTCCTTAATCCAGTTGTTTATTTGATCAGCGGTTTCCGCTGGAGCTTTTATGAAAAATCAGACGTCTCGTTAACCGTCAGTCTTGTGATGATTTCTGTCTTTTTGGTGACATGCTTACTGCTGACCCGCTGGACACTTAAAACAGGCTATCGCCTTAAGAGCTGAACCCGTCCCGTAGCCTTTGCATTCCGGCTATTATAAATTATACTTATAGTATTGAATGAATATAAATATAAGAGAGACGTCTAAAAATGGGGCACAAAAATTCCCTGGGTTTATTGATTACCCGTCGAAGGACCAAAGTGCACTAAATACTGCAAGATTTCAGAGGAAGGACGCGGGCCGTTTGGCCCTAAAACGAGACTCCAAGAAGAGCAAAATCACATCTTAAATCGCGGCAATGCATCAACCGATTTGCCATTGATCAAAGCCGCTCTCTACGCCTTAATATCTCACGGTTGATGTTACAAATCTGTTCTAAAATATCGCGGACCTTGCGAAAATTCATCAAATATTCGTTCACTTGTCCTTTATAATCTTTTGGAACATAATCCATTTGCGGTCTTTGTCGACGAGGTTGACTGACGGAGAGATAATACTTAGGACCGTATGCACGTTTTGGTTTGCTGGCATCAGATTTACCCCCATAGCGTTTATAGGTCTCAATCAACGAGCCCCGCATAACATGAGAGGATGCATGAGCAAGCCGCTCGCTTAAGAGTTTTCGCCGGCGCCGCAAATAAGATGTCGATTGATTTTCGATCATAGAAAAAATGATTAAATGATACTTTTTATTGTTAATGATTGCTTATTATTTGTCAAGATTGTTTTTGAGGACTAAAGCTTCAAAAACAGCCAATTACCTCAAAATCAGGCCAAAACCCAAAAATGAGAACCCAATATCCAAAATTGAGACTACCGGTAATCAAGCGCCAAAAAGTGAAAATAAAAGCTATCTACTCTTTATTAAGCCCATTTATTTTAAACGATTACATATCCTGCAGAGACCGCATCTTTTAACCATTCTTAATCTTTGTTAATAAAAAGTGCAATTAGCACTTCCTGTCCCTTATGAGAAGGATAGGGTTATACTCCAAAGTTTTAGAATAAAACCCCCTTTAAGACAGAGTTTCAGAGTTTAATTATTTAAATTTTTTTGCTCGTTTTAACTTAAATGAAAGCGTCCCAACATCGAAACCGTTTTCTTAAATTGATGGTAAAGACCTGATTTCCGGTGAAAAATGTTTTATAGTTATTAATGCAACACATTTTTCTTTAACCGGTGTTAATTGTCGGTACTTGAATTGACTACTTATGCCAGCATCCAACGACAAACCACAAAACCCCCAAAAAGATTTGGGGTGGGCCAAGATCACCCATCCATTTCATCCGCTCTATGGGCAGCGGTTCAAAATACTAAAACTAAAAAAAGTAACAGAGGGCGATATTTTAACCCTGCAAGGAACACATCGCGGTTGGTTTTTTGTGCCGCGCGAATGGACCGACAAGGCCGACCCCAGCATCGAAACATGCCCACAGGTAACCCCGTCGGTGCTTTCGTTTGTGCATCTACTATCACTATCGGATTTACTCGATCAATTAAAAAAAGGGAAAAAAGAAGATAACGGGGAGCTTGACAAATGAAAGACGCTGCGGCACAATTAGGTAAGTTAAATAACTGGTCCAATTATGTACAAACATTATTCAACGTCTTATCTTTACCGCAAACGCAAAAATTTATCCGAACAGATTTTATCGATTGCCCCGTCGATCATACGTGGGTCATTGATCGAAACATACAACTCCACAACGCCACGGCCCCGGCGTCAGGGAAAAGGCGCCAAATATTATCTCTCGGTCAGTCAAAAAGGCCGCCGCGGCGCCAAGCTCGAATATGTGCCGCAGTATTACAAAGAAGATGTCGAACACTATCTCACCAATTATCACCGCCTTAGAGATATCCTCGAGACAATTTGCAGTATCAATCGGGAGATTCTTAGAAGAAGAGATCGCCTTTAATCGCCACGGCAATACAATTTTTTCAACCATGAGGAGCGTTTATGAAGGCCAAAATCCAACCCCATCATACCGAAAAAACAGCTTATATTTATTTGCGTCAGTCCACCATGGGACAGGTCGCCCACCACAAAGAAAGTACGGAACGTCAGTACGCGCTCACCAAGCGCGCACGCGATCTTGGCTGGAGCGATGAGCATATACACGTGCTCGACCGCGATCTTGGATTTTCAGGGACAGACATGCAGCAAAGGGAGGATTTTAAGATACTGGTGGCTGATGTGTCGATGAATAAAGTCGGCGCCTTATTTGCTTTGGAGGTTTCGCGGTTATCCCGCTCAAATACCGATTGGCACCGTCTGCTTGAGTTGTGCGCATTAACAAATACTTTAATCATTGATGAAGATGGCTGCTATGATCCTAAAGAATTTAATGATCAACTCCTTTTAGGATTAAAAGGGACCATGTCGCAGGCTGAGATTCATTTCTTGCGTTCACGCCTGCAAGGGGGAAAACTAAACAAGGCTAAGAAAGGCGAGCTTAAAATTCCACTGCCGGTCGGCTTTTGCTATGACCGAAAAAGCAATATTATCCTCGATAAAAATCAAGAGGTGCAAAAGGCTGTCCGTTCAGTCTTCACACGCTTTCGCCAAACCGGAAGCGCGTACGGTGTTGTGCGTTGGTTCCGCAAAAACAAAATGAAATTTCCCAAACGTATCTATGGCGGCAAGTCTGCCGGCAAACTGGTGTGGAATCATCTTTATTACGGACGCGTCCTTGGCATATTACGCAATCCCGCTTATACGGGTTTGTATGTTTACGGGCGTCACAATTATACCAAAGCACTTTCGGCTGATGGTTATATTAAACCTAAAAAAATAACATTGCCCATCACTCAATGGAAAGTCAATATTGAAGGCCATCACCCGGGCTACATTACATGGAAAGAATTTTTGGAAAACCGGGAAACCTTATCTAAAAACCGTACTAATGAAGAGGGGATGATGATGAACGGCCCGGCCCGTGAAGGCCTGGCGCTTTTGCAAGGCATGCTTTTATGTAAAGGATGTGGTCGCAAGCTTACTGTGCGTTATAAAGGCAATGGCGGTGTATACCCGTCTTATGAATGCCTTTGGCGTAAAAAAGATGGCCTATCCGATGAAGTTCTTTTACTGCGTGCACCTTTAATCGATAAGGTTATTGAAAAACGCGTGCTATCAGTAATCAACTCGTTTCATATTAAAATCGCCCTGCGTGCGCTGGAAGATCTTGAAAAACGCAATCACATGGTTGAACGCCAATGGCATCGCAAGATCGAACAGGCCGAAGAAGAAACACATCTTTCGCAAAAACGTTATGAGGAAACTGACCCATCGAACCGTCTGGTTATCTCGACACTGGAAAGCCGCTGGAACGATGCGATGTCCCGTCTGGAGCAAATCCGCGCCGACTATACTAAGTACCAGCAGCGCAAAATCGCACGCATCACACCCCAGCAAAAAAAGAAAATCATAGCCCTTGCCGAAGATCTCCCTAAGTTTTGGAGTTCTCCCAAAACAGAGCCGCGCGACCGCAAACGCATTGTACGATTACTCATTAAAGACATTACGGTTGAAAAAAATATGGATGAAAAAAAGATTTATATCTTCATCCGTTGGCAGGGCGGGGCATCGGAAAAAATCAGCATTGATATCCCTGATAAGATCTATGATCGTATCCGTTATGCTAAACCGGTTGTCGAGCAAATTACTCAACTAGCCCGCATACTGTCTGATAAACAAATCGCCCGGCATTTAAATCAGTCCGGAGAGAAAAGCGCCAAGGGGAAGAAGTTCACATCCTCAATTATCCGCTGGATTAGACGTAAACATAATATTGCTGCACCGAAGCGTTTAACCAATGAATACACAGTCAGCGAAGTAAGTCAAAAATTTAATATCAACACATCGGTTGTTTATTACTGGATCCGTTGTGGCTATGTCGAAACACGGCGTCTTAATAAACAATCCCCCCATTGGATCAAGCTTGATGAGAAGAAAGAAGAGGAACTACGTGGTCGTATAAAGACGTAGTGTAAGTGCTCAGTGGTCGGTGATCAGTTTCTATGAGCTACGGCCACTGAGCACTGATTACCAGATAGCCATCTTGCCTTAAACCTCCAATTCCTGTATAATTTTCTCTTGTATAAAGACTGTTGAAAAGGAGAAAAGATGAGTCTAGATGCCATTGGGATTGTCAGCAAAGATATAGAGCAATCAATCAAATTTTACGGCTTGCTTGGTGTTGATTTAAAACAAGAAGGCGGGCCGGATCATTACGAAGGAACCACACCGAGTGGCGTACGCCTTATGCTTGACTCGGCCGAGTTGATCAAACAAATCAACCCTGACTGGCAAGACCCCCAAGGAAGTGGTGTCATTCTCTGCTTTAAGCAACAATCAGCCCAAGACGTCAACACACTCTACACAAACATCATCCAGGCCGGATACACAAGCGTGAAAGAACCCTGGGATGCCTTTTGGGGCCAGCGCTATTCATCCGTCAAGGACCCTGACGGCAATCAAATCGATATTTTTGCTCCACTTAAATAATTTTGCAAATATATAAATATTGAAATACAGTGGACCCAATTTACCAGCGCATATATAGTATTATCCAAAAGATTCCCAAAGGACGGGTAGCGACTTACGGGCAAATTGCCCGTCTGGCCGGAACAGGACAGCCGCGGCGTGTGGGCTACGCCTTACGAATTCTGCCTGAGGAAAATAAAGTACCTTGGCATCGTGTCATCAATGCCAAAGGAGAGATAAGCCGGCGGTGGGAAATGGGCTGCGCTGAACATCAAAAAACACTATTGGAAAAAGAAGGCATTGCATTTGATACCCATGCACGTGTATCTTTATCCGAATTCCAATGGCAACCATAAGGAGGGATTATGAACAACAAATTCGTTATTGCAATTCTTGCAGCTCTTGTCGCTTTTATATGGAGCTGGATTTCGTGGATGGCTTTGCCATTTCACAACCAGAGCTTAAACAAGTTTCAAAATGAAGATGTCGTTTCACTTGCCTTAAAATCAAACGCCCCAAAAAGCGGCATATTCATACTGCCTTTCTGTAATAAAGATGACAAGGATCTTTCCAAAGAAGAGAAACAGGCTGCCATGGATACACACATGACTAAGGTCAAAGAAGGACCATACGCTTTTGTTTCCATTATGCCCGACGGCATAGAATTTGATATGGGCAAAGCCATGGCCATCGGATTTTTAAAAGATGTTATTGTCGCTTTTCTTTTGATCTGGCTTTTAAGCAAAACAAGCGGTCTCAGTTTTATCGGCAAAGTCGGCTTCGTTAAAATCGCTGCTTTATCCGGTGCGATTGTTTCAATTCTGCCAAACTGGATCTGGTGGGGATTCCCGACAGATTTTATCGTTTTGGCACTAATCGATGTGGCGATCGCCTGGGGACTGGCCGGTTGTGTTATTGCCAAATTGACAAAATAGGAGGATGGATAAACCATGAGTGACGAATTTAAAGTTATGCGGGATTTTCTTAAAAAAATCCTAATTAAAGATGTCATGACTAAACCGGTCACAACTGTGCATGTCAATGAAGACTTTAGCGTTGTTGAAGAAATATTTGTCACCCATGATATTCGCCACCTTCCGGTTGTCGATGATGCCAAAAAGATTGTCGGCATCATTTCCCAAAAAGATGTCTACCGGCGAATAGCCCCGCGCCGTTCGCCGGATGGCAAAATTGTCCTTACAGAGGATATTATCATCGATAAAGACGGCTACTATGAAAAAGAGTCGCTCAACAAGTATATTCTTAATTATGTGATGAGTAAAAATCCGGTTGTATTAACAGAAGAGAAGTCTTTGGGTGATGCCATTCACGCCATGGCGTTTAGTCGTGTGAGCTGCGTGCCGATTGTGGATGGAAAAAAACATGTCATCGGTATCCTCACTCGCATTGATATTCTCAAATTTGCCGATAAAGTTTATACAGGATAAAAGGTGATTAACACATCATGTCAAAAACAAAAATTTTAAAACAAGCTTCGGTTTTGTTAGTGCGTGACGTTCACGCATCGGCCGATTACTTCGTACAAAAATGTGGGTTTAAAGACCCCACCTTTTACGGTGAGCCGGAGAGTTTTTGTATGCTGCATCGCGACGCTGCCGAGCTTATGCTGCGTGAAGCACCTAAAGATTATATCATTACACCTCATTGGAAAGTTATTGACTGTTTGTGGAACATTTACTTTTGGGTAGATGATGTCGAATCACTGTATGAAGAAATGAAAGCCGCCGGCGCTAAAATTGATTATGAATTGTGTGATCAGCCGTGGGGCTGCCGGGAATTCGGTATTCAAGATCTCGATGAACACGATATTGGATTTGGGCAAATTATGCAGGAAGGAGAAGGGTAAATGAGTGAAACACTATACGAACGACTTGGCGGCTACGACGGGATTACAGCTTTTGTTAACGATTTGTTGCCACGCCTACAAGGCGATGGGCAATTAGGCCGCTTTTGGCAAAACCGCGGGAGTGACGGCCTAGCACGCGAAAAGCAGTTACTGATCGATTATTTAAGCGCCAATGCCGGAGGGCCAATGTATTACACCGGACGCAATATGAAAACAGCCCATGTTGGTATGAATATTAGTGAAAGCGATTGGTCGATATTTTTAGAACATGCCGGCGCGACCATGAAGGCCCTTAATGTTGGAGGGCAAGAGTGTGATGATATTGCTGCCTTTGTTTCAAGCTTAAAAGGAGATATCGTTGAAACCTAGCCGGATAACCTTTTAACGCTTAATTATGTCCGTTTTTTCAAACCCTTTTATACAAAATACCCTGCAGTCATACATTAAAGAAGTCCGCGGCCTTGAAAATATTCCGCCGGCAGGCCCATTTATCATCGCGGTCAATCACAATAATCATCTCGATTCCTTTATTATATGCTCCATTATTCAAAAACATGCCAACCGCACGGTAAAATTCCTCGCCCGCAAAGATATTACGATTTGGCGTGTTATCGGACAGTGGGGCGCCGATCGATTATCCGCGATTCTCATTGATCCTACAAAACGATCGGAAAGCATGGACATTGCCTTAGATGCGCTTAATCAAGGACATATCATCGGCAATTACCCGGAGGCACAGCTCAATGATACCGATGAGCTCGTCGCCCCGCGCTCAGGCACCGCGCGGCTTGCGCTGTGGACAGGCCTGCCGGTCATCCCGGCCGGGATTTCCGAAGGGCCGGGGGCTCATCTCGGATTTAAACTGTTTAAAGATATCTTGTTTTCCTTTAAAAATTCCACTAAAGTTGTCTTCGGCAAAGCATTGCAATTTGAACGGTATAAAGAAGAAATAATCCCTAAAGAGTTACTTGATCAAACCTCAGACGCAATTATGCACGCCATCGCTCCTTTATGCGGCAAAACTTACACGAGAAAGGCCGACCTATGATTTCCTATATCTGCATTGTTGTTAGTTTATTTATTCCTTTGAGCTGCGCCGGTTATGCCAAATTCTCAACCAAAGGCTATTGTAATAAAAAACCACGAGAATTTTTAGCAGGGCTGGAAGGACAAGGGGCGCGCGCCAACCACGCGCAGCATAATTTCTATGAAACCTTTCCGGCCTTTGCCATCGGTGTTTTGGCCGCCCATCAACTGGGCGCACAGGCTGCCCACATCGATCAATTAGCCATCACCTATGTTATCGCCCGTATTTTATACGCGGTCTTTTACATCACCAATACCCATATTCTGCGCACCATAAGCTGGATCGTAGCCTTTATCGCGATTATCAGTTTATACCTCATAGGAATTAATCCATAATAATGTCCTATTTCATTGTATTTTTACTATCAGCAACGTGCATTGCCATAGAGTTATTCTTCACACGTATTCTTTTAATAGACTAGAACAAAATATTGGTGTTAACAAAAGCGCCTCATCATCCTAAAAATCCTTTATTCACTCTACAAATCTATGCTAAAATATTCCTACCTAAACCAATTTATTCAACCGATTAAATAGGATGATAACAGTTATGCCCTCTTTATTACAAAAGTTTAAAAAATACACCCGATGGAAAGTTTATTTATGCAGTATAATAATCATTTTTGTTCTCCTCCCGCACGGAGCGCAGGCCATGAAAGGTCCTGAGCATATAAATTACATAAGTCAAAAAATATACACAGAATGTTATGGTTCAGACATACACATCAAGTCAGATGACACTTTTTCACTCAGCCGAAATGGACAAATTGTTAATCGAATACCCTGGCCTTATGGAGAAAAAATGCTGGAATCTCTCATTGCCCATTTAAGTCAAAACGAACCTTACGGTTTAGTTGTAGAGAGTGATTTTATTGGCGGCCTTGATGGAAGAGAAATTTTAAAGTGCAAAGATAATGAACTAACGATCATTGAAAGAAAATATTTGTGGAATAAAGTAGAACTAACATTTCCAGGAGCACACAGCACAGTTCAAAGCGATCAAAGCACTACCAAATCCGGTGGCACTGATAATATACTCTTTACAGTAGTAATGGCGACAGCACTGATTCTGAGCATTATAGCAAGTATATACTTTTTGTTTTTTAGGAAAAATCGCGGCGAATAATTTGTAGTCTTTGAATATCGTCAAATCAAGGCCAATTTATTTACGAACTGTCTGGCTTGCGCTGCATTTTAATTAACCGAATCAGCAATATAAATTTTCATCTCCGCCAGGCATGTATGCGGATATTTAGAACTCGGGTAAATATCTTCAATAATTAACCTAACAAAATCTGAGGAAATACGATTAACCTCAATGAGCTGAAGGGACATATCATCTTTCAGTTTAATCGGTATTTCCTGCCCATCGGCAAAGACCAATCTTGCCCGTCGAATACGATGGTTTATTTTAAATGCGGTCTCATCACGAGCGAAACCATTAATCAAACCAATTTTTTGAATCGGTGATGTCTGTTTTAAATTGACTTGTATCCAGGCTCCTTTGGCGCCATCATCGCGGTGAGGCACCCATGGTGTTTGGGAAAGCCCGTCTATTGCATGCTTAGGGCTCCATATATCATTATTATCGAGAAAAGAAGAGGCTGTGATGTCTTTAACTTCGTCTGCAGTGAGGCTACGATGGGATGCCGCATAAAGGGGAGAGCAAAAGCATATCAAAAGAAAAATACCGAGCTTAATTACTAAAACTAAAAACCCTATTTTATTCATAGGCACATTTTAACATAAATCTCTCATCGTTACTAAATCTCGTTTACAACTATGTATTTTCCTATACATGATCCGTAATGCACTAATCGGCGTTGATCAAAGCGGAAAACTTGATAGTCTAGCCTTGGATGTGGAAACAAAAACAAAGGAGGCTATCATGAAAAATTATCTACTCATCATGGTTCTTTCCGGTTTCGCGTTGGTTGCTCCAAAAGAGGCTTACGCCATTTTGGGCAGCCTGGTTGACGAGGTCGATGTTAAAGTCCATTCGACAAACCGCTTTTTCCCGGAGTCGAATATCGACAATGACGTCAATGACATCACGGTATTTGAATCGCGTCTTGACGTTGAATTCGACATTAATCCCAACAGCGACATCTCCTGGGATTTGGACTTTATCAACAAACATGTTTTCCTTGATGCCAACTCGGCAAGTGTTGATCTGCCGGCAATGTTGGTGGGGCGCGGCATGCGGGTAGGGACCAAGTTTCCGATCCCCTATCTGAATGATCCGGATTACCGTCTGGGCATTGCCACCGTGCCGTCCTATTACACGGATTCCTGGGAAGACTCGTTTGATGACTTTGAAACAGGCGCGTTCCGCTGGTTCTCTGAAGCTTGGATAGATTATCGAGGCGCGGGACCTTTGACCTGGAAAATAGGGGCTATCGTTCGTCCAGAGCATGATAATGTCGTTTTACCATTACTTGACATTAACTACGCTTTTAACGACAATTGGTCTATGCGTATAACCTCTGATGACTTGGGCCTTGTCTATTCACCTGATGACAAATGGGAATTCTTCACCGAATTTCGCTATGTCTTGGATGAATATGAAATTGCAAGCGGCAGTCTTGATGGACGCATACTACGTCAGCAACAAAACACAGCTGGGTTAGGCGTCCAATATAATTTTAACGAGGCGAGTTATGCGAAAGCCAGTGGAGGATGGAGCTTTAATCGCTCGCTGAGATTCCGGGATGGGGCTAGTGAAACAGAAGTCGATATTGAAGATGCTCCATATTTTACCCTCGAGATCGCATGGACGTTTTAATCTTCCGCCCTGCATCCATAGGGTGCAGGGCGGAACTTAAGGAGGTACATCATGGGACTTTTAGCTGATGGGAAATGGGTTGATCAGTGGTATGACACAAAGGCAAGTAAAGGAAAATTTGTTCGCCAAAACAGCAAATTCCGTCAATGGATCAAGGCCGATGGGTCAACGGCATTTGAGCCTGAAGCCGGCCGCTATCATCTCTATGTCAGTTTAGCCTGCCCATGGGCGCACCGGACTTTGATCTATCGCACGCTCAAAGAGCTTGAAAAGATAATTTCGATTTCAATAGTTGACCCTGTCATGCTCGAAAATGGCTGGGAGTTTCATGATTCACCAGGGAGCATTCCCGATCCAATTCATCAAGCGGACTATCTCTATCAAATTTATCTTAAAGCTGACCCCGAGTACACTGGCCGTGTCACAGTGCCTGTTCTGTGGGATAAAAAGACTAAGACCATCGTCAACAATGAATCTTCCGAAATTATTAGAATCTTCAACACAGAGTTCAATGCACTAACGTCAAATGAACTGAATTTTTATCCGGAAAATTTACACAATGCCATTGATCAAATCAATGCCTTTATCTACGACAATATCAATAACGGCGTTTATAAGGCAGGTTTTGCAACGACACAAGAGGCATATGAGGAGGCTTTTGACAATTTGTTTCAAGCCATCGATAAAATTGAAGCGATTCTTAAAAACAATACCTATTTAATCGGTGATCATCTAACCGAAGCAGACTGGCGGCTTTTTACGACGCTCATCAGATTTGACGCGGTGTATGTCGGCCATTTCAAATGTAATAAAAAACGCATTGCCGATTACCCGCATTTATCCCGCTATCTAAGAGAACTATATAACTATCCGGGAATTAAAGAAACGGTGAACTTTGATCATATCAAACGTCATTATTATGTGAGTCACCGGACAATTAATCCGACAGGTGTCGTTCCGGCCGGTCCGGATTTAAAATTTTAGAGGGAGATGGAATGAATAAATCACTCATTATCAAAAAACTGTTGTTAGTTTGCTTTTCTATATTTTTCACAGGATGCGCAAGCACAACACTGCCGCCGCTGAAGACCGTTGACCGGGTGGACCTTGAACGCTATATGGGACCGTGGTATGTCATTGCCGCTATTCCGACCTTCCTTGAAACCGAAGCCTATAATGCCGTTGAAGAATATACGCTTTTGCCCGACGGCACGATTGATACGGTCTTCACCTTTAACAAGGGCAGTTTTGATGGGCCGCTTAAACGCTATAATCCCCGCGGTTTTGTTGTCGACACCGTCAATAACTCTACCTGGGGCATGCAGTTTGTCTGGCCTTTTAAGGCGGAGTTCCTTATCACCTACTTAACACCCGATTATAGCCAGACGATCATCGGGCGCAATAAAAGAGACTATTTCTGGATTATGGCACGCACGCCCGCAATTCCCGAGGATGATTATCAGCGTTTGCTTAAGATGCTTGAAAGCCAAGGCTATGATTTAAGCAAAGTCCGCAAAGTGCCTCATCTTGCCAAATAAAGATAAATCACCTATAATTGCCTCTAATTATGGACGCAGGCGACAAAAATCAGATGAATCTTTATGAACCAATCAATGTTTTAAAGCCAGTTTCAAATCAGATTTGGATTGTTGACGGGCCCATCATTCGTATGTCTCTGGGAATGGCAAAAGTCCCATTTCCAACCCGAATGGTCGTCATTCAATTGGCAAATGGAGAATTATTCATCTGGTCACCGATTCCATTGGAACCATCTTTAAAAACGGAAATTGACCGTTTGGGACCGGTCGCTCATATCGTTTCTCCCAATAAACTTCATTATGCCTCAATCCAGCAATGGAAAGATGCTTATCCGAAGGCAACAGCTTGGGCTTCACCGGGAGTGCGTAAGCGAGCGGCATCACAAAAGATCCGTGTCAATTTTGATAACGATTTAACAAGCAAGCCTGATGAGGCTTGGAGTAGAGATATCGATCACCTCATTATGCAAGGGAATCATTTTCTGAATGAGGTCGTTTTTTTCCACAAATCAAGCAAAGCGTTAATCGTGGCTGATATGATTCAAAATTTTGAACCTACTAAAATGCCGCCAAAGATTCACTGGTTGCTGCGTTTTGGTGGTGTTTGCTATCCTGATGGCCAGACGCCATTGGATTTAAGACTCCTGTTTTTCGGTAACAAGAATAAAGCGCGTTCTTGTCTTCAGCAAATGATAGATTGGCAACCAGAACGGTTAATTGTGGCCCATGGGCACTGGTATGATAAAAACGGGACAGCTGAGCTGCTCCGTGCATTTCGGTGGTTACAAAAATAGAAATCGTAATATAACCCAACCTTGCCTTATTACCGTATTAATTGTATAATTTCCCAATTATGAAATAGGATTTTGTGTTTAAAGGATCCATAGAAAAATCTTCCAGACGCAACCCAATTTAAGCTAGAAAAAATAAAACCGGAGAATAAAAAATGATCGGATACGTAACATTAGGTACAAACGATAAAGATAAAGCTCTTAAGTTTTACGATGAATTTTTCAAAGTTATTGGAATAGGACGACTTTGGGAAACTGATCAATTCACATCCTACGGAGAAGGCCTAACAGAGCCACAAATTTCTATCACTTTACCCTATGATGGAAAGCCGGCGACAGTAGGTAATGGCACAATGGTTGCCATTTTTGTTGATTCTACCGATAAAGTGCATGCGCTGCACAACAAAGCGATGGAGCTTGGGGCCAAGGACGAGGGGGCACCTGGCGCACGTGGGGAAGGCGGATTTTATGCCGGTTATTTCCGTGATTTGGATGGAAACAAACTAAATGTGTTTACCTTAACAAAAGATATCAATGAATTTGTAGATGAGGCAACTAAGTAAGAATAAAAAAGATAATGAAACCAAAAAAACTTGTCGCAAAATGGGTCGAAGCCTTTAACCAAATGGATGTTGATGTTTTGGCCAATTTTTACGCAGAAAACGCTATCAATCATCAAGTGGTCACCGATCCTCTAAAGGGGCGCAAAGCGATTAAGCAGATGTTTGAAGATGAATTTTCCCGGGCAAAAATGACCTGTATTGTGGAAAATATTTTTGAGGACGGTGAGTGGGCTATTCTTGAATGGAAGGATCCGCTGGGCTTAAGAGGTTGCGGATTTTTTCATATCAAAGATGATCAAATACAATTCCAAAGAGGATATTGGGATAAACTTTCATTCCTTAAAATGCATAACCTCCCAATCGAGGATGAGTAAATTGACCTGGAGTGGACCCCATGAATTGGACTAAATCAGGCATGATTTAGGACAGGATGTTGATTAAAGTAGTTATCTTCAAAGTCTTGAGGTGATACGTAATTG
>JANQMA010000022.1 GCA_028280285.1 Candidatus Omnitrophota bacterium
GGAACTGCACCTGTCGGCAGTTCATCATTTGTTAATTCCAAAGTCCAATTATCAACATTTAAATCGCCTTCGAGATTAACAAAGGTAAACCAACCATAACGGTTACCGCCCACATCCGCCGGAATTTGATCCAAGGCTGTTGTGCGCGTTTCGGTAAATACCGTTGTATTGCTGCCATCAATAAGGTTTAGATCAACAGCTAACTGCCCGCCATTATTATAAAAGCGGTGTTGAAACGTATACCACCCTGAGCTCGGGACAATGAAAAAATTACTTAAGGTGTCTAGATCTTGGCGTGTGGCAAAGTTACTATTATTCGATCCGCCGACAAGCAAACTACCGGTTGATGTGTCACGCGCCACATGAAAAATAAAATCACGCTGATGCAACCCATCGCTTCCATTGGACGCAACCGAATAATCAAACCCCGAACCTAATGCCCATGTTGTATCCAGATAAACATCAATCGACGCGAAATAAGTCCCTGTCCATGTATCACGGTACCCGTCAAATCGCGTAAAAGCGCCTGTACCTGGTGCTGTCAAAGGATCGCCAATCGTTCCGTGAAAACTCCCGGTTTTAGATGCAATACCTCCTGTGCCTGAGGCCACACGGCTCACAGTTGAGTTAAAACCAAACGTGTCTGATGTATCGACTTCAAAACCTTGATTGAATGTTACGATCGCATGTGCGGCGTTTGTCGCGACGAGTGACGTTAGAAGGACTGCGGTGAATACAGCTAAAAATCTTTTCATTGTTCCTCTCCTTTGAATAAATTTTGTTGTGAAATGAAGCTCCACTATAGCAATTTAAAAAATATAGTCAATAGGACATGCCCGGACATCGCCTATATTTCACACATATTTCACATGGGATGACTATAATACCAGATGAAAGACGAATTGAGTCAGTTGGTTGGATTACTTCTTAAATCCACTGAGAAGATCTTCATTGGACGCTGTTGTTTCTAAACGCTCAACAAGATTTTTAGCGGCTTCCACAGGATTGCTGAAGCCGGCCAGGATACGGCGGAAGTTTTCGATCGCCTGGTAATCACCGCCAAGCAATAGTTCATTTTTACGGGTATTGCTTTTATTGATATCAATCGCCGGAAAAATGCGGTGCTGGGCCACTTCACGGGAAAGGACGATTTCCATATTGCCCGTTCCTTTAAACTCTTCAAAAATGACCTCATCCATCCGGCTATCGGTTTCAACTAAAATCGTGGCAAGGATTGTCAGCGATCCTCCGTCTTCGACATTACGCGCGGCGCCAAACATACGCCGCGGTACCTCAAGCGCACGCGCATCCACCCCGCCCGACATGGTCCGGCCGCTGGATGAACGCGTGGCATTATGCACACGCGAAAGGCGGGTCAGTGAATCGATGAGAAGCATTACGTTTTTACCTTCGGCCGCATCTTTAAAGGCATCGGCCATGACCTTATCGGCGGTGGCGATATGATGCTCATAATCATCATCCATGGATGAAAAACGCACATCAGCCGGCACATCCCGGCGAAACTCGGTCACTTCCTCCGGCCGCTCATCAACCAAAAGACAATAAATTTTCATCTCCGGAGAACTTTTGGCAACCGCCTGGCAGATATGTTTGAGAAAGGTTGTTTTGCCGGCCCCGGGTGGAGCCACAATCAGTCCGCGCTGGCCCATGCCAATCGGACAAATCAAATCCATGGCCCGCATGGATATTTCACTGCTTCCCTTCTCAAGGATAATACGCGGGGCCGGATCAATCGGGGTGCCGGCCAGAAACTGCTGCTCCTGGGGTGAAACCTCACGCCGCGGCGCGGAACGCTGCGGCTGCGGACGCCTTTGTTGATAACGCCCGCCCTGCTGATTATATTTTTTATTATTTTTATACTTATTACGTCGCGGGTAATTATTCATTATTGGGGATGATTTACTTTAGATTCAGATATCGGAGTTTAAGCTCGGTAAGTTTGTTCTGTGATTATATGACCATAGTGTATGGACAATTCAGTGCGTTTGCAAGTGTTATTCTACAATTCTGCGCAACACCCAGGAAAGTCCCTTGACAAGGTTTGAGCCTTTTCCTATACTCAATGGGTTGTTTTTGTTCTTTTCTACCAGATCCTGCCGTACCTTCACATGCAGGCCTTTCACATAGATAATTGAATGACCGGAAGATATTTTAAAGATTCACGGTCATTCATCCTGAGGAGCGCAGTGACGAAGGATCTCTTAAGATCCTTCAGCCCTTCGGGCCTCAGGATGAAAGTTTGAATAATTTTGTTCGAACTTTCAGATAATTTACATCCATTAATAAGGAGGGATACCCTATGGGGCGTAATTTTATCCGACTAGCCCTTGCTCTAGTCACGAGCTTCATTCTACCCTGCGTTGCCCTGGCCCAGGAGCCGGTCGCAACCGCTGATTCAGGCGTCACCGCCTGGATGCTTACCTCAACCGCTTTAGTATTACTGATGATTCCGGGACTTGCCTTGTTTTACGGAGGCTTAGTCCGCACCAAAAATGTGCTTGGCACGATGATGCACAGCTTTGCCGCCATGGCCATCGTCGGTGTTCTGTGGGCTGTCTGCGGTTATTCACTCAGTTTTGGACCGAACGTTCTTGGGGGATGGATCGGTTGGGACCCGGATTTATTGTTCCTAAAAAGTCTGGATAATGCGGTTGCCGACGGTGGCATTCCGGATTATGTGTTTGCGATGTTTCAGGGAAAGTTTGCGATTATCACACCGGCGCTTATTGCCGGCGCCTTTGCTGAGCGGGTCAAATTTCGTTCATATTGTGTATTTATTACGATTTGGATGATTTTGGTTTATGCCCCCCTCTGTCACTGGGTATGGGCCGAAGACGGATTTCTATTTAATTTAGGCGCCAACGGCGCGATTGATTTTGCCGGCGGAACCGTTGTCCATATTTCATCCGGTATTAGCGCGCTTGTGATCGCCCTTTATATCGGCAAACGCCGTGGCTACCCAAAGACGGCGATGCATCCAAACAATTTGGTCCTTACTCTATTAGGAGCTGGCCTACTTTGGGTCGGCTGGTTTGGATTTAATGCGGGAAGTTCGGTCTCATCTGACTTGGCTACTGCCCGTGCATTAACCGTTACTCAGGTTGCTGCCTCGGCTGGCGCGCTTAGCTGGATGTTGATTGAAGCGATCCGCCATGGTAAGGTCACAAGCTTGGGGCTTGCCTCTGGTATTTTGGCCGGTCTTGTTGTGATCACTCCGGCAGCTGGCGTTGTGCAAGTGCCGGGAGCGATCATTTTAGGATTTATCGCTTCTTTTATCAGCTACGCAGCGATCGGTCTTAAATCAAAACTGGGGTATGATGATACTTTGGACGTGTTCGGCATCCATGGGGTGGCCGGAATCGTTGGGGCGATTGGTCTTACCTTCTTTATCCGTCCGGAATGGATGGCTGAAGCGGCCGCGAATGTTGCCGGCTGGTCTGTGACCGATCAGCTGATCGTTCAAATTAAAGCGGTTGTGATCACCATCATTTATGCCACGATCGTGACATGGGTCATTACCTTTATCATCGATAAGCTCATGGGCTTTCGTATTGATATTGATGATGAAATCAGCGGACTTGATTCCAGCTGCCATGGCGAACACGGCTATGGCCTACTTAACCTTAACTAATTATCAGGAGGAATAATATGAAATTAATTACAGCTGTTATTCAACCTGATCGCATAGACCGGGTTTATGAGGCATTACTTAAAAAAGACATTACGCGTATCACTGTCAGCCGGGCGACCGGTCACGGGCAAAAGACGGAAGGCGAACTCTATCGCGGCCAGGAAGTCGGCCTTGAGCTAAGCCCGAAGGTGCGTATCGATATCGCGTGCAATGACGAGTTTGTGGACGAAATCTGCGAGACCATCGTTGCCAAGGCGCGCCATAATAATGGCGAGGTTGGTGATGGAAAGATCTTTATCACTAACCTTGAGGAATGCATCCGCATCCGCACCGGTGAGCGCGGCTCAACCGCGATATAAATAATTAAGGGGACACAATACTTAATTCCAAATTAAGTATTGTGTCCCCTTAATTAAAAAAGACTCGCTCCACTCAGATCAGAAGCTTGTTCTGAGCGAGCGAAACGAGTCGAAGAACTCCCGATGGCTCACGAATTTACGAACTGGTTGATGTATGAAAAAGCAGAAATTCTCTGTGTATAGTGGTATAATCCCGCTATGGATAGAAAATACAGATGGCCTAAAAAAGGTGATAATCCTTTTTATGTAAAATCCGCCAATCCAAACCTTCCAACTTGGGCAAGTCTAGGATGGTTTGAAAGCGTAAATATGGACGATTCCCCTTTGTCGTTTGCCTTTAAAGAATGTGCCGATAAATCCATAGATGGCTTAAAAAAAGGAACTAGCCCCAGACATTCTGATATGATTTTTCTTCCTATAGCATATCTGTATCGTCATTCTTTAGAATTAAAAATGAAACAAATTATTCGCCTAGCTTTAAAAATTAATTTAATCGAAAATAATGGAAAAATTTCTAAACTTTTAGATAGTGGGCATGAACTATACCCTTTGTGGAATTATGTAAAAAAATGTGTTGTAAGTTTCTGGCCTGAAGCTCCTGATAATGATTTGACAACGGTCGAAAGAATAGTACAAATTTTACACAATATTGATAAGTCTGGGCAGGAATTGCGCTATACAAAAAACTCAAAAGGCCAATCATCCTTATCTAATCTACCCAATTCAGTTGATTTAATTCACTTCAAAGATGTGTTTGAAGGCGTTTTTAACTTATTGGATGGTTGCGAATTCGCTTTCGAGGACACCTTTAATAATATGCATGAAATAACACGAAATTGTAAATCTGAAGTTATTTGAGACAGCATACAAAAATTTATTTATTTTCAAGAGTTGTATTAGACATTTGTGAACTTACAAACTCTTCCAAGGTTTCAGTAAGCTGCTTTAGCTGATTTGTTATTTCCTGAGTTGAATAGTTAAGATTCGTAACTCCTTTAGAATTATCAGCAACCTCCTGCCTAAGTATTTCCGTTGCTTGCCCTAAGTTTTCAATAAAAATTTTTTGCTCTCTATCAACTTCCACGTTGGGCTTGATTCCTAAAAATAGAAAGAAAATTAATACCACTAATATGAGTAAGCCATTTCGTAAGGATATAAAAGATAAATATAAAAAATTACTTCTTTGCAGATTAGTGTAATCGTTTAACACTATGCTCCTAGCCACATACAAAGAAGAGGCCTTTTTATTACCATTTCTTAATCTTTGGCATTCCCTGCTAACATAGATATAATTATAAGACATTGAAATTAACGCAGAAATAACTCCTTGTATTAAAAAAACAATCGACACTAAAGTAAGCCATTTAATAATTTCAAAGTTTTTTATGATAGATGTTTCTGTAGGTAAAGCCTCCGATAAGAATGCCATAGCCCCAAAAGTAAAAGATGCTGCAAGAGAAGTAAACGCGAGATAAGATTTTGCCTTGTTTTCTATGCTTTCCTTATTCAATATTGATTCTTGATTAACTTTTTCCAACTTATGTCTTTCAAAATCAATCATTCTCAAAAGATCTTTTCGGGTAGCATTTAACAAATCGTTTATTTTAACTTCCATCATTTTTTGAAATATGCTTCGTCCATCAAAAGATCGGTAATTTTTATTAGTAGTAATTTTTTTGATAACGTTTGTTATAACCAGATTAGTTAAAAAAGTAGCACCTACTGAAAAGAATGGTGCATTATCGACGAAAAATTCTTTGACTTGGCTAGTAGTTTTTATTTTCATGGAGTAGATAATAATTTTATAAATGATTTATCAATCGGTTGATTAGCCGCATCTACCAACCAACCCCATTCACCAGTAGGATTGATTTCAATGAAATAAAATCGCCCCTTAGCAAATACCATATCAATAGCCCCGAAATATAAACCAAGGCTTCGGGTAAGTTTTATACATTTTTCCTTTATTTCCAATGGAAGCTGATAGGGAACAAAATCTATTTCATCTTTTCTTAATCTCCAATCGCCTGAAACTCCCTTTCCTTGATACAAAATTTTCACCGAAAATACATCCTCTCCAACGATAGTAACCCTATAATCAATTTTCTGATGTAGATACTCCTGAATAAAAATAGGCATTGATTTAATCGAAGAATCATTTAACTCTGAAAATTTGACCGGTGTTGAGTAACAAAATGCTTCTGCACCTTTTTTTCGAAACATTAAAGCATCAATTGACTTTAACATTACTTCATTTTGATTTGAAAATTTTTTTGTGACCATTGAATCATTGTTAGAAGCAAGCGTAAGTGGAATATGTAAACCGATTTTCTTAGCCTCCGTTAGTTGAAGAAGCTTATGTTCTGCTTTGTAAGTAGCTATTGGAGAATTAACCCACTTCACATCATCAAACAACAGTAAGCTTCGATAAAAAGCACTCCATTGTCCGTCAATTTGCCCATTAATATTCTTTGTTAAACTACGTAAAAAAGTTGGAGCTCGAAAAAATATACTTTTAAGTGAGTTTGAAGTAATAAGATATTTATTCTTATTTTCGGCAAAAAATTTTGGATCTTGAAATAAATCATACGTTATAGACCAATCTGGAAGAGTATCTATGTTTATTCTGCAATAGGGTACTTTTTTAGAAATTAAACCACGAACAATGTAGTCTGTAGAAAAATCAAACTGGTTGGATATGATTAAAACTTGTGGTTCAATAGTTTGCATTATGCTCCTTTTTGATCTTCTCCAGTTTCCCGATCAGCCTTTTTTGTACCCATAGAGAATCTTTTATCTGGTGGTAAATCTACAAAATATTTTTTTCCATTGCTCCACAACCCTTTGATTTCATCGAAGAAAAACCCCCTAGGTTTTCTTCTAGAAACTCCTTTGGGATAAAGAAAAGCTTTTTTTATTAGAGGATGTAGCATTTGTTACACTCCTTTTGCAATGTTTAACGGCTATACGCACTGGGTTTTATCAGATTTCCTCGGATAATTACTAAGCCCATCATAGTCGGCAACGGATTTTCAACCACAGAAGACGCAGGTGTGATTTTTAGAATGCCAATGTCATTACTTATTGATCCTGATGGCTCATCGTTTTTATCTGAACAATCTAAAACGCATAAAACCCCTAAACGATTATCCAAACCAGCTGTATAAGCAGTATTTTGCTGCACATATTTTTTAATATCATTTATCGATAGATTTTTTTTATTTTCAACTTTAAGCTCTAGAGATGTCTTCCGAAAAACTAAATCTGTTATTCCAGCAGCTACCTGAGAATGAGTCTGAAGATCACTCCCAATTTCTGGAAAACTGCTTAACCTCTGTCGAAGGGATTTTTTAAATTCTTCTTCCGAGATATTTTCCGGAAACTCATTGTTTTGCAATGCCTGACCAGCTATATTTGCAAGGCATCTCATAATCAATAAGAAATTCTTTTTCTGGTCTACCGTTAAACCTTTTTCAACCTGTATTTCCAGCCTAACCGCTTTTAAAGCATTTTTAGCCTCCTCATAACCACAAAAAACGCTAGAATCAACAGCATCACTCCGGATCTTAATAACATTGTTAACAATCGAGTTGACATTTTTTTCTTCCGGTAAAAAATAGGCCTGATAGGTAAACTCAATAGGCATAGACTCGTAGGACTGGGCAAAATTAATCTTCATCCTACGTTTATCGCTGTATTTCGATTTGCCTTTAGTCAGCTGAAAAGAGAAATCGGGCATTTCATGGTTAGCAGGTGCGATATCCGCCACCGGACGGATAACCAGCTGCTCCGCATCATCGGGAAATTCGTTTACGCGCACTTCTATTTCAAGGTCTACAAATTGGTTAGGCTCAACAATCTGTGGGTTGTTAACGGGCTGGCCGTCAATCTTAAATGACATATAGACGGTGGACGATTTACGTTTCTTTTCTTTTTCTTCTAAATCTCTCGGCCGTGATATCCTCATCGATCGATCTTCTTTCCAGTAAACCGGTAAGGGAAGCGAAATAGACCTCAAAAGATTTAATGCCTCTTCAAGACGATCAGACGAATCTATTGCGAGAAACTCATTAACAATCTCGCTAAAATACCCGGAAGGATCATGCTCTTTGATTAGCTTGCCGGCGTCTTTGGCATGGATTTCAAACGCTTTTTGATAGCGCGAGCTCTCCGGTTCAGCACTTCGGATGGCTTGCCCCCAAGCCGCCAGGTTTTTACATGCTATTACTAAAGACTGAAAGTATTGATAGTGGACGGATATATTGCTGTAGCCTATACATTCCTGGACCTTCCCAGCATAATCCAGGATAGCCTCAAACACCGGAACCGGATCCTTGCAGGCATCTGCACTTAATAAATCAAGGATCTTAACCCGGTAATCGTATGCCTCTAAAAAGACGTCGTCTATCCGAATTCTCCTCGTCATCTTTCTTTATAGCCTCCTTGTTAGATTTCCACCCTCTAATACCCTTAGGAACTGTACTCCAATCATTAACCGAAATTGCTTGCTCCAAATTAGCCGCGATATGATAAGCCTGCATCTTTAACCTAACCGGCCGATTTTCAATCGTATCATCAATAAATTTCAAAATGGTACCAGTAATTTTCTGGACCTCTTCCCAACATAGACCCAGGGATAAAATTTCTACTACTTCAATAACCGGATAAAACTTTTCATGTTCAATCAATTTTACCGCGCCGACAGTTAACAAGTCTTTGATGTTTTTAATTTGTGACGATTCCATTTCCCTAAGAGTTTCGATTACCTCATCAAGGTTCAAACCGTAAAGGTATTCTTCAGACACTAATGAGGCTAGTCCTTGTGAATATCCCTCCAAATGCTTTAATTGAGGCGTGTGATAGCGATATGTCTTTGCCCGATCATAAGGGTTAACTCTTTGCAAGGCACTTAATACAAACTTCCCGGAATCATTGTCTATGGGATCCGATCTTCCGAACATGGTCAAGTAAGTATCTATGCACATATACAAGAATTCAGGAAATTTATTTTCTTGAAAGTATGCGATTATCAATAATAATATCCTGTTTTTTATAATTTGCTCATCAGGCAAATCAAAATACTTATGCTGTAAAAGTTGAACGGCCTGTTGATGAACATTCATATAAGGATCCAACAAGGCATTAGAAAAATTTTCATGCATAGAGCTCGGTAAAACACTAACATTATGCTTAGCTAAAACGCCGTAAGCCTGAACAGCCGCCGCGCGTATTTTAGGTGCTTTATCAGTAAATGCCTTGTTTAGCACTGGCACAACAAGCGAAATCCCGTCATGTGTCGAACCGATATGCCCCAAGGAAGATATCAACGCTGCTTTTAAACGATCTTGATCTCCGCTGATATTTTCAAGACAATCGATAACCTTTACGCCAACATCATAGGGCTTTATCCTACCTAAACCTCCCAAGCAAGCAATCACAGCATCCAAAGCGCTGTTTAGTTGTATTTTTCTGGACGTAGACTGTATGAGTTTAAGCTCGGAAGGATTAGGGTCAGTTAGTACGCTATAAGGATTTTCCAACGCCGAAGATAAGTTGGCCGCTGCAGTTATTAAAAGGTCGTCGCAGTCCTCATAGCAGCCATATCTTTGATATTGGGCCCTTTGTAATATGTTTGTAGCCTTTCCTAATACATCATCATCCGGAAGTTCGGATAAGGTAGTTATAACGCGTTTTGCAGCAAATTTTTTTTCATCTGTTATCTGCGGAATTTTATCCCGGACGTTATCATTAATTACCTCGCTGTAAATACCAAATATTTCCTCTTTGATTTCCGAATCAGCATTTCTCAAGGCTGCCTGGATTTTTACGTCGGTTTCTTCCGGCGAATGTTTAAATATTTTCGAAACTGTTTTCGCAACAGTTCTGGAGGCGGGCCCATCATCATAAGAATCATCTGGTAATTCAATGGATCCGAGCAAATCATCAATTACTTTTGGACCGAATTCAGGATATTCGCCTACTATATCCCCAGCTGCACCGGCTGCTTCTGTACGAATAAGTTTATCTTCGTTTGTTAACAATTTTCGTATTACATTAATAACTTTATCCGGAAAAAGTGAATAGACTTTCAACAAAGGACTTGGCCAATATATAGTATGGCTTACTGAACCTAAGGATCTAGGGGGGTGCGCCAAACCAACCAAAGCATAGATTGCCTTACTACTCAAAAACTCATCATGTTCTTTTTTAATCCAAAAACTTATGATCTGAGCTGCTCCTCTATGCCCTCGATGAAGATCAAGCGCTTTCAAAGCAGTCTTCACTAATCGATCTAATTCTACTCCATTACTAGTTGGACCTTCAACTAGTGATATCGGGCCATCTTTTATTGATTTGCCACCATTCGCGATAATTGTCAAAACTTCCAATGCAGTTTCACACTTAAAGTATGCCCCCTCATTAGCTAAATCGAATACTACATCAACGATGTCTTGATCAAATTTTTCAGGAGCCAATTTTGCTGCATCGATAAGTTTTTTATCGACCTTATTATTGTAATCAGCATCTAGCTGATCAATTAAATCAATTAAACTATTTCGTTCCGCATTATCATTTCGGCATTTGTCTCTTTTTGATTTTCGATCTTCATATTGCTTTTTCATCTTAAGGTCATATTCTTCCTGGGCTTTTTTGTTTTCTTCCTCTCGGGATTCTTTTTCCTCAATGATCGAAGTAAGGTTAGGCAGCGTAACCGGTTCGCGCTTATCGCAGTCCCGGCAGTTCTTTTCATAAAAATCGATGGCCACTGTTTCAAAATCCATTCCACTCACAGAATGAGCTCTTGCATACTGACATCTACAATCCCTCCCTGAAATTGGCAAACCTGTTTGTTGTTCGATTATACCTACACCCATAACAGGCGATTGTTCAACATATAGATGCTTGCAAAAATTTTCAGCAAGCTCAATCATCTGTTTATTTTTTTCGCCAATTTTGACAGCTTCTTCAATTTTCTTTTTTGTTCTCATGGATTTTAAATTTGTTTTAGTTTTCGTAGCATGCCATGTATAATACCATAAAAATCAACTTTTATAAACTACGGATAATGCCTCGAAAAACAAAAACATCGCGACAACAATGCCTTGCAAAAGTAATACAACTTAGATGGGAGTATGCACGCAGAAATCCAAATTTACGCCGAGAATATTCAAGCCTTCTGACTTTATGTGATGGCTTTTTAGGCCTGTCGACTGACCAAATTCTAACTTCTAAAAAGTCTAAACCACTCATTGATTCCATCATTAAATACATTAAAACATGGGGATTTTCTCCTGGACTTGATCCGAAAAAGAGCTTTTCAAATATTTATAAATATCGTGATCCGAGAAAGAAAATTCTCCTTCACATCTCTTTTAGAATTGAAAATGGTTTTATTCCAGGAATAGAACTCCTGCATCGTAAATCAATTCAACCTATTACAAAGATTCCCACCCCCATTATTAGCGGTTCACTTTCTGAAGCTTTATATGAACAAGGTAAAGTTGTAGGCCTACATGGCCCTAAAATGCCAACTAAAGTTTCCATTGAGATTGATCTTTCTAGCCCTACTGAAACCATTAAACACGAATTTAATCTTTTGCTAACAAAATGTAAAAATATGCTTAAATTTCAAAATTCTACCAAAATAGAAAAACCTCGATTTCATAACCTTGAAAAAGATTTGGAAATTTATGACACTTGGCGAAAATTGAGAAATGTTCGAAAAGTGGCACAAAAATTTTATAAATCTGAACCCTCCGAAAATGCCAGAAGAAAAGTTCAACACGCCCTTGCTCGTGCCAAAAATCTTATAAATGGCGCCTACCAAGAATTAGCCTAGGTTCAAATCTACATTTTATAGGTATCCCTATCTAATCGCCTTATGTAAACCCTTCTTTTACTCTACACTCTTTCTATGAGCTTACAAACCAGCTTATTAGAGAGCAATATGAAATTTAGTAACGAATTAATTAACAACACAATCAAAGCATGGCAGCCATATTGCGATTATCCGTTAACCAAAGATGATGCTATAGAAATCATTCAGGATATGCGAAATTTTGCTATTGCCATGATCAATCTAAACCAAGGAGACGTAAATGGAAAAAGCAGTAGTTTTAAACGTAAAACCAATTGAAGGAAAAAAACAACTTCGTGCCTTTGCAGATGTTTGTATTGATGGAGAATTAACAATTTGTGGCGTACGCCTTATGGAAGACCCTAAGGGATATTGGATTGGCTACCCACAAAACACATACCAAACAAATGGTCAAACCCGTTATTCACCCTATGTAGAAACATCTGAACGATTAAAAAGTTTAATTCGCAAGGCTGTTATTGAAGAATATAAATCTCAACCTATTTAATGATCTCTTGGTTTGAGCTCAGAGGGTCTCTCAACCAAGAGGGGTCAGACCGCAACCGGTCAGACAAATCTCCCGTAGGCATCTCTCACCTAATCATGGCATAAGAAGGTCAAAATCAGGTGTCTGCGGGAGACCCTAACAAAGATCCCTCCGAAAGGCTAATTACCATGAATGCTAATAATACTATAGAGCTAGAAGCTAATAGCTTATCTTCACTTGACAATACTGAGCATAATCGAAACAACAGCAATTGTGGGAAGTGGACGCTTGTAGGAAAAAAAGACTGCCAAGGTCAAACTAAATGGGGATTCGTTAGAGTTTACTGTAAGAAATGGTCATGCCCTTGCTGTGGTCCTGTTAAAGCAGCAAAGCTTCGTAAAGCAATTATTTCTAACGCTGAAGAAAAAAAGATGAACCGTTTGATGACGTTAACACTAAACCCGAAGATTTGTTCAGCAGATGAGTCTGTAGAGCATATAAAGCTATGCTGGAATAAACTACGCACATATTTAAAGCGCAAATTTGGAAAGAGTGTTTCTTTTATAACTATTCTTGAATTTCATAAGTCTGGTTATGCACATATGCATATCTTGGTTGACAAATATATTGAGCAAAAATGGCTATCTGAGACTTGGCAAGCCCTTGGCGGAGGAAAAATCGTTGATATTAAGTACGTAGATATTCATAGAATTGCACACTATCTTTCTAAATATCTAACCAAACAAACCTTTCTAAAAAACTACGGTAAAAATAGACGTTATACAACTTCACGGAATATGTCTTTATTCAAGAAAAAAGTGGCTGAGACAGTTTGGCAGAGTTGGCGAGTATTAAAGGAAAGAATCGATCTACTACTTCGTTTAGCGGGGCTTGATTCTTATGCAATACAATCAGATTACGATAAAAACATAAGATACTTTGAAATAGATTTTGACCTTATTAAAGAGTTCCCCCGTTTAGAGGACTCTTTATTGCTTTAATTTAGTTTAAGTTATTTTAAGTTAAATTTATTAAAATTTTACACTTAATTTTAATCGCTACGTTACGTAGGAGTTTTTATGAACTATTTAAATAGTTATCTCGAAATTTTAGAGGACAGCAGTATTCCATGTCCTTTATGTCAAATAGAACTAGATGTACGTATAGATAAGAATAAAAAGCCATATATGGTTTGCGATGAATGCCAGGCACAATTTTTCATCAGAGGTGAGAAAGGCATAGAACGTCTATGTGAATTTGTTGATCGACCTTGGTAAATTTAAAATTGGCTTGTTTATGTCTAAATTTAACCATATAATCATGATACCTCGCTAAAGGTTAGTTCTAAAATAGGGATTTTATGTATCCAAAACGTGACATGCTCAGTCATTACTGGGCAGGTCGGAGGACGTTTTGGATACGACCTTTAGCGAGGTGTTGAAAATACGGTTAAAAATCTTCGGCCTGTCCTCTTTTTTTGTACAGGCCATATGAGGTCTGCATATGCAATTTCTTCGAAAAATCCCGTTCGTCTTCTATCTTTCGCTTCCTATATTTATTGTTGGCGTTATTCTAAACAATGAGAATTTAGCTACTGTTTTTATAGTTCTTATTCTTATTGGGTTAATTCAACTTTTTTTAAGATTTTTGTACTGGTTATTAAAGAACATTTTTTCTAATAAAAAAATAATTTTAGCTCTACTTTCCCTGATCATAATCTTTTTCGGGTATATACTATTCGTTTATGAAGATGCTTATTACGCCCACGCCCAAAATATTCGCATCGCAATCGATAGCGATAATCCAATTACTCGAGACTTTGCTGTTGATCTAGCAAAGAAATACCCTGGATCATTTAATTTCGATCAGGCTGTATCCATTTACAAACATATTCGATCAAATTGGAAGTACGTCGATGATCCTTATGATAAAGAGCATTTCACGCCTGCTAGCCGGTCAATTCAACTTGGCTTAGCTGGTGACTGTGATGATTTTGCCATTGTTATGGCGGCAACTCTAAGAGCAATCGGAGCAAATACAAGGATAGTTTTAGCTTATGGGGAAACTGATGGACATGCTTATGCTGAAGTCAATGTAGGGGATGATCCAAATCAATTTTTATCCGTATTGCAAAGGCGTTATAGTTTCTTCTTCATCCCACTTGTTTATTCACTAAATTACACCCCATCTGATCAAGGTAATTGGGTTAATTTAGATTGGTTTTCTAATCACCCAGGGGGCAAATCATACGAAGGTAAAAACGGAGCTATAGTTTATCCAAACGGCAGTTATCAATTAGTGAGTTGGGAATGAAAGGATTTTGAATATGAGTGCAATTTTATATGTCCGAGTATCAAGCTTAGAACAAGAAAAAGAAGGTTATTCGCTAGATGCACAAGAAAAACTTGGTATCGACTATGCCAAGAAAAATAAGCTGAACATTGCTCGAACTTGGAAAGTTGTTGAATCTGCTTGGAGCTCTAAAAAAGTACGGCTTGAATTTAACCAAATGATTGACTACGCCAAAAAACACCCTGAAATCAAACACATTATCTTCGATATTACTGACCGCATGACACGTAATGACTTTGATAAACTCAAAATACTTGAATTAATCAAAGAGCACGATAAAACAATCCACTTTTCCCGCTCTAATAAAATACTCAACAAACATGCTACACCCGAAGATATTTTTATGATGGATATCGAAGTTGCTGTTGCTAAAAAAATGTCGAACGATATTTCCCGCAAGTCACAAATGGGAATGCTTGAGAAAGCTGAGCAGGGTGTTTACCCAGGTAGCGCACCCCTAGGGTACCTGAACAATAAAGAAACTCGAGAGATTGATGTTGATGAAACCCGAGCCCCTTTTGTTAAGCAACTTTTTGAGTTAATCGCTTCAGGCAAATACTCTTTGGGTATGGCTTCAGACTATTTGTACAAAGAAGGATTGCGTAGTCGCAAAGGCAATAAAGTTCCAAAAAGTGCCATTGCAAAGATGCTTCGCAATCCAATGTACTATGGAGCGTTTCGCTACAAAGACAAAATTTATCATGAAGCAAAACATGAGCCTCTTATTAGCAAATGCCTTTTTGAAAAAGCACAAAAGATTCTTTCAGGAAGAAATCGTCCTTATAAAACTAGAGCTGGCTTTACTTTTAATAATTTGATGCGCTGTGGTAACTGTGATTGTAGGGTTAGTGGTGAGATGAAAAAGAAACGCTACACTTACTATCATTGTACGTTCTCCAAAGGCAGGCATGGATGTGCGGGATACTTTCGTGAAGAAAAGATTGTTGAGCTTTTTGAAGAACCGATTAAAAAAATAACTATCCCTAATGATCTTTACTTATGGATGATCGATATGCTTCGGGAAACGTCTCAGGATACCGCCAAAACTAACGAGAAACGCCTCTGTGAGCTTCAAAAAGAACTTGGAACAGCTCAAGACCGCCTGAGTCGATTAATTGACGTAAAACTCGATAATTCTATTGATAATGAAATGTATAATTTAAAATCTGAGGAATATAAAAATAGAATTTTTGAGGTTAAGTCACAAATACAAAATGTAAACCGTTTAAATCCTAACTTCTTTGATGATGGGTGTAAAACCCTCGAACTTTGTAAAAACCTTTATTCTGAATATGTTAGGCAAGATTACACAGGAAAAGCAGAAATACTAAAAACAGTAGCTTCGAACTACACTCTACATGACTTAAGTATAACCGCCACATATAGAAAGCCCTTCAGCATACTTGCTAAAGGACTTTCTCGTTCTAAATGGCTCCCCCGCGTGGACTCGAACCACGGACCCAATGGTTAACAGCCATTTGCTCTACCAACTGAGCTACAGGGGATTAATTTTTTTATCTACTTTCACCTGTCCGCCACAAATCCTGGCGGACTCCCGCCAAAATTCTATATTTTACCCGCCACGTTTTTTGGCGGGGAGCTACAGGGGATTAATAATTTAAAAATAAAAAAGAATAATTAAAAAATGAGCGGCATTCTGGAAATCTGCTATTTTTAATGAGCTATTTTCTCTCTTATTTTTTACTTTTTAATTCTCAATTTGAAACGATTATACCGAGATTTTGTGAAATGTCAACAGATGAAGAGAACTTAAAGAGTCTTACTCAACTGGAAATTCGGAAATAAATGTAACTGTATACTGCGCAATTAGAGCGGCATCTAATGCGCTGATTTTGCCATCCCCACTTACCTCCGCCCGTGCTTGAGCGGCTGGATCAAGCGTAATAAATGTGACAACATGTTGCGCAACCAATGCCGCATCCAGAGCATTAACCCGTCCATCATTATTAACGTCACCATAATTAATCGATGTACCGCCGCCGTTACCTGTGGCCATCACTGCTCCCGTTAGCTCTCGATTGGCCCGATGCATAGGCCAAGGCATTGTCTCTTTTTTATAAGTACTGTTTAGATCCCACGCATAAACCCTTCCCCCAAAATCATGGGCCAGCAATTCCGTCAGACCATCCCCATCAATGTCTGCCAGCAAGGGAGAGTCATAGTTATATTCATGCCTATCACGCATATGGTAATCATTACAGTCTAATATTATGTTTCCCTGAAGGTCTAAACCAATGACATACTTGTCCACGGCAAAAACAATATCCGGCTTCTCATCCCCATCAACATCACCAATAATCGGAACAGATGGATACAACAAACCCCCTCCTGTCGATCCCGTACAGAATCCTTCATCAATAGGCACTGTTTTAGGCCAATCGGAACTGAAATTACTCCCGTCGGCATTTTTTACTTCAACACGGACCCCGGGAATGTATGGATCTCCTGCCTTATTTTGATAAACCCAAATAATTTCATCACGTCCGTCCCCGTCAAGATCAGCCATTGATGCTGGTGCGCGACTGCTCGTATCACCACTACTCATAGGCCATCCCGACATAAGAGATCCATTATTATTATAAAGCCACTTATAGGCCGTTGTCGCCCCCTCTACGAATATCTCGAGGCGATCATCGGCATCAACATCCCCTAGAGCAAGGTGATACGTTAAAGCATCCCCCATCACTGTCCTTTCAGCCGGAAATCCAGAAACCATCTCCCCATTTTTATTAAGCGCAATAATCGTTCCTGATATCACCTTCTGCTGCTCATCGGTTTCGTGTGTTCCAAGCACTATTTCCAGACCCGTCTTTTTCCCATCCACATCTCCCACCGCAAAATCATAACTAAGCTTTGTCAAACTTTGCCCCAGGACTTCCGTAATTTTTTTGGGCCAAATGTTAGGATTAAGATTATTGCCATTTTCATCAAATACCCAAAGATAACGCTCATCATCATCGACACGAGCAGTATGCAGAATCATATTAAGCTTCCCATCCATATCTAAATCGGCTAACACTACCGGACTAGGATCGTAATCATCAGAAAAAATCATTGGATTATTCGCAAATCCATTCGCCGTTTGCCCATATTCATTTAAAATAAGAATAAACCCGCGCACTCCTTCTATTGCATTATAGAAAATACTTCCGCTGATAACAATTTCTTCTAAACCATCCTCATTGAGGTCCCCCACAGCAAGATTATTGACGCTAATCACGTTGTGTTGTAGCTGTGTAGATAGATCGCTTTTCCTTAAAATTACGCCGTTTTGGTTGAATTGATATAGAAAAAATTTATCAATAGCAATCAAGTGCAAATTGCCGGAAGCCATGCGTATCACATTGAGATTTTGGACACCACCGACCGCCTCCCCCCAGCCTACTTTAAGATTTCGGTTAATTTCAAGATCTTCAAAATAAGACGATCTGCGCACTCCCGGATAAAACGGATTATTGGAAATAACATCTAATTTAAACGCGTACACACCTTCCTCCAAATGTGAAACATCAAAAATCCCTATAGATCCAATAGCAGTAGAGTTTTGCCCGTCGTGCGAAAACACCAAATGCCATTCATCAACAACTCCGTTATTCGCAGACTTTTTTCCCATATAAATTTCATACCCGCCAAACCCCTCTCCTGTCACCAATCCTTGAACCTCCACCCGATCGCGCGTAACTTTACTTTGTCTAACTGATGTAATTTCTCCATAAAATCCTGGAGGTGTAGAAATATGCATCATTTCTGCAGCCTTTCGCATATCAATAATCCCTGCGCCCGCCATAGATTCTTGTAACGGAGTTGCCGTGTAACGGATAAGTGTATTGAACTGGTCTGAATTTAGATTTGGTTGTAATGATTTAGCCATGGCCGCAACACCGCTCACATGCGGCGCCGCCATGGACGTTCCTCTTAAATGCATATAATCAGTGGCAACTATTTTATTTGGACTCCTTTCAGCAAGTGTATTCTCGCTGGCCTGTGCACTCAATGAAAGGATATCCACACCAGGTGCGCTAATATCAATAGTAAGACCAAAATTAGAAAATGAGGCCAACTGTAAAGATTGATCAAGCGCTGCCACTTTAATAACATGCGGATAAGATGCTGGATAAAATGTTTTGACATCTGTGGCATCATTTCCTGCTGCCGCTACAAAAACAACATTATGGTCAACGGCATATTGCACAGCATCCGCGAGAACTTGTGACTTCGATCCCCCTACCCAAGAAGCATTAATAACATCGGCTCCATTATCCACCGCATAAATAATCGCATTAGCCAATTCAGATGCAGAACCATCCCCCGAAGTAGTTAACCCTTGGATTGCCATAATCCGGCTATTATACGCAACACCGACAATACCTGTCTGATTATCCGCTGCCGCCGCAATAGTCCCGGCAACGTGTGTGCCGTGACCATTATCATCCATCGGATCTGAATCTACGGGCTTAGGGTTTAGGCACAACCCCAAAAAAGGCAGGTTTGCACACATAGTAAAATCATATCCATATGTGTCATCAATGTAGCCGTTTTGATCATCATCAATACCATTATCCGGGATTTCCCCGGGGTTCTGCCACATATTCTCAGCAATATCTGGATGATTGTAATCCACACCCGTATCAATAACAGCCACCACAGCCCCTTCGCCTCTATTGAGTTGCCAAGCCTCACCAGCATTGATTTCATCCAATCCCCAAAGATCCAGATGATCTTGCCCCCAGGCTCCGCTGGTTCCATAGTACGTATCATCTGTCGCGGTTTCATAAATATAATTAGGTTCTGCATATTCAACATCAGGGTCCACACTATACGCCTTGGCAATAGCCACGGTATCTTTATCAGGTAATTCATCAACTTCGAGTAAAAATGTGTCTCCCTCAGGCTCAGCCTGGGTCTGAGCTTGGGCCTGAAACCGCCTCACTCTATTTAATTTTCTCTTTTTTAATATTCGGCGTGCTTTTTTAATTTTGAATTTTTTATCTAGACGGTCAAGACGGGAATTTGAAAGAGTGGAGGATGATGTGCTTTGCACAGACGCAAGTTGGGCAAAATGACCGGCCGATGATTTCAGCTTAACAATAATTTGGCCTTTAACATAATTTTGCTGACTTTGATTGACAGTTGTTTGAGGCTGCTGAACCGCCGTACTGTTGGCAGCAAAACCAATTATTACAACCAAAAATATAATTGAAAGAAGTAATCTCATAGTTGCTTTCCATAATATACCCCATTATAGAACAGCAACCCTACGTGTCAATTATGAAACTACTGGGTGCCGATTGGGGGAATTATTGTGGGAAAGCCGCGAACCGATATGGAAAACCACTAATTAGCCAAAATATGATATAAAATTTCTTGCGAAGAGTTTGGTCTTTAGAATAATCCATTGTCTTAAATTCGGCAATGTATACACCCTTCCTAACTCGGAGATATTCCCAATAAGATCTGTATTACTATCACATTGATCTAATGCTTTAACCATCATCGGCACACTGTGCAAATAGCACTTTTGTGTAAGTTTTTCTAAACTATCATTTTTCTCAATAGGAACGGTTATTTCTTCAATAGGCGCACCCGCATCTAGTCTTTCTGTTAACCTTTGTACCGTAATTCCTACTTCCTTTTCATTATTATATAACTCCCAAAAACAAGGCGGTTGTCCTCTATATTTTCTCATATTGCCATGGTGATACGACAGCACCCCATGCCGGTATAAATTCAAATAAGGGTCTTTTAACAAGGAACCAAAACCTCCTAAATAAACACCGACATCCGCTTGAAAAGACCGTACCACCTCAATTGTGTCATGGCTATATGGGTCCTGCGTCACGTATTTTGCTATGGCATTGTCATCAGCAAAGGATTCCACATCAAACCCGGCCTCTTTTCTTCCAAAAAGCGCATGAAAGGCTAAAATAAAAACATACCCGCCCCGTTTCTTTTTAAGGTGTTTGATTAATCTTTTAAATAAAGAAGCAGGGCGGCGTCCATCGATGACAAAACCTGCTATGGTATGGTCAGAAACCAATAATGATTTGATAACTTTTTCTTGAAATTGCCCCAAATACTTACTTGTTAACATTACAACTTTCATTAAGTGTTATCCTTACCGCGTAAGCTTTTTATAGCCATATTTTTTAGAAATGACACAATTTTTGAGAAATGTCCAAAGACCGGACGCCCGCACAATAACTTCATTTTGATCGACAGTATCCCATATACTAAGGCGTTTTAAAGTATAGGGCGCAGAATTTTCATCATTAAAATAGTGATCCACCGTGACCGCCACCTCGTACCCGGCCGCTTTAAGCACTTTGATGTCCCTGTCAGAATAATCGCCGTTAGGATAGGAAAAAGCATTGACCTTTAAAGCAAAATTTTTTTCCAACTCTTCTTTCGAGCGGACAATTTCTTCTTCGGCCCTCGCATCAGTACATTGGGTTAAACAAGGATGCAAACACGAGTGGGACTGAAAATCCACATACTCTTTCATAGCCATAATCTCTTCTTTGTTTAACGCCTCTCTGTCCGGAAATGATTTCTTCTCTTCAAACCCATATTGTTTTAATAAGCTCAATCTTTCCTCAGTTGAGAAATCTTTTAGCCTTTGAACATCATATTCATCCACCTTGATATTAAACCAATATTTTCTTTGTGTATCAACAATGGAAGAACACAAAAAAATAGTAATAGGAATATTAAGCTTTTGAATAATATCTAATAAAAGGTAATTAGATTTATGTCCGTCATCAAAGGTGATGACTAATGCCTTTGGTGGTAATTTATAATTAGAATCTTTGCAAGCCTTTATATAATCTTGTAAACCGACTAAATTATACGCCCCCTGCAAGACTTGAACATGCCTCTTAAACAAATCTTTTTTAATATTATGATACAATAAAATAGTTACTTTGTTTTTTTGAAAAACCTCTCTTATCAGAAAAGGAATACAGGACAAACGAAGCACTAAAAAAAACAATTTTCTTACCATATTGCTCTATAGTGTGGTTCCAATTATTGAGTAACTTCTGTAATATCACGGCGGGAGGTAAGTGAAACACCGAGCGTTGAGGCATCCACATATTCAACGGCACTACCCATAGGAAGCCCCAGGCCGATGCGGGAAATCCGGACATTTTTCTTACGCAACTCTTTAGTCAGATAAAGGGCTGTCATCTCTCCATCATTGTCCGGATCTGTTGCAATAATAACCTCTCTTATCTCTTCTTTATCAATGCGGTTAAGCAGTTGAACAATGGTCAGATTTTCCGGCCCCTTGCCTTCGGTTGGTGAAATCGCACCGAGAAGCACATGATAGCGCCCTTTATAAGCACCGGTCTTTTCGATCGCCAATGCATCTTTTGATTCTTCCACTACACAAATTGTCCCCTCATCACGCCGTTCATCACTGCAAATCGAACAGATCTCGGTATCACTTAAATGAAAGCACAACCGGCAGAGCTTAAGCTCATTTTTGACATTGATGATATTCTCGGCCAGCTGATTAACCTCTTCTTTGTTGGCCTTGAGGATATGATATACCATTCGCTCGGCACTGCGCCGGCCAACGCCGGGCAGCTTGCTTAAACTTGTGAGAAGATCTTCTATTAACTTTGGATAAGCCATCCTTGCTCCAGGTAAAATGATTATCCGTACTTGGGACTTAGCCCTTAGGACTTGGATTCCATGCTACCCCAAGTCCCAAGTCCTAACCCCTAAGTACCATTTTCTATTATTCTTCCTTATGCCACTTACTGACAACTTCGCCCCCAAAGGCATCCATCACGGATTTGACTTCGGTATCTTCCTCGGCAGCGAGCTTCATATCTTCATCAACTAAATGATATTCAATCGCCACATTCCCGCCGAAAAAGCGTGTTAATTCATTGGAAACATCTTTTATATTCTCTTGATCCTCCAGCGCCTCTTTATTGAAAATAAAATCTTTGGTAAACCCAATCGCAAGCTTTCCGTCAGTAAATCCGTAAGGTTTGGCTTCTTGCAGATACGTTGCCATAAGCATGCGTGTTTGGCTTAACTCATGGGTGAACGCATCCCACCCTTGCACAATCTGTTCTATGGTTAAATCGCTGTCCGTTGATTGGACCTTAGGCGGTTGCGGCGTAGAGACCTCTTTGGTCTTTTTCATTTCCGGTGCGCCGCTTTTGGCTTCGCCTTTTTTATCTTTTAAAAGTTCGACCGCCTTATCGGCAACACTGCGTGATTTGGGCACCGTTGGCTTTGGCGCCGATGATGCAGGCGGCGGTACAACCGGCGCTGCCTCACCGGAGTATGTCACTTTAGCAATAGCGATCTCAAGCGGAATACGGTAGTTTTCGGTAATGCGTGCGGTATCCTGCACTTTAATAAAAACATCAATAATGTTTAAAATTTCATTGAGCTGAAAATATTCACTCTGCTTAAGCAGCTCTTCTTTAATTGCAATGGGATAATCGACAAGCTTGCCTAACTTTTTCCCACCGACTTTAATGACCATCAAATGACGGAAATGATCTACTAAATCTTTATTTAGTTGTTTAACATCTTTCCCCTTATCAATGATCGATTCAAGCGCGTCAAGCGCGCCGGCACTATCCCGACGAGCCAGGGCATCGGCAAAGGCAAAGACAAGATCCGTTTCCACAAGCCCGAGCATAGAAAAGACATCGTCCGCCTTGATCCCTTTATCCCCCATTGCACTTAATTGATCAAGGATGCTTAACCCGTCACGCATACTCCCCTTCGCCGCCTTGGCAATGGCATAAATCGCATCGTCGCCGATTTTAATCTTTTCTTTTTTACACACACCTTCAAGTACCGATGAGATTGTTTTAATATTAATCCGTTTAAAGTCGAATTTCTGGCAGCGCGAGATAATTGTAGCGGGAAGTTTTTGCGGCTCGGTTGTCGCAAAGATAAACTTCACATGCTCAGGCGGCTCTTCCAATGTTTTAAGAAGCGCATTGAACGCCTCAGTGGTAAGCATATGGACTTCATCGACAATATAGATTTTATATTTCCCCGCACTCGGAGCAAACTTAACATTTTCCCGCAACATACGGATCTCATCAATCCCACGGTTGGAAGCGCCGTCGATCTCAAGCACATCAAAGCTGTTGCCTTTGGCAATCGATTCAACAATCGGATCATCAGCCGGTGGATTAATTTTAGGGCCGTCTTGGCAGTTCAGGCATTGCGCAAGGATGCGCGCGCAAGATGTCTTACCGACACCGCGCGGCCCGCAAAAAAGATAGGCATGAGCAATGCGCCCGGATGTGATACTCTTTTTTAATATATCGGAGATATGTTCCTGACCGATGAGTTCATCGAAGCTGATAGGTCGGTGTTTGCGTGCAAGGACAAGGTAGCTCATAATTATTTCCCAAGGGCGTTTTTTAATGCCTCTTCAATAGTATTATACCTGAATTTGTAGCCGGCCTGGGTTAATTTTTTGGGAATTACTTCAACGCCGTTAAGCAAAAGCGCATCAGCCATTTCACCAAAAAGGGCTTGGGCTCCAAATGCCGGTACGGGAAATATGGTAGGACGTTTGATCACTTTGCCGAAAATTTTTGTAAACTGTTGATTGGTAATAGCTTCTGGAGACGTAAAATTGACCGGGCCAGACACATCCGCATCAATAAGAAAGTCAATGACCGCCGGAATTTCTTCAAGCGCAATCCAGCTCATCATCTGCTTGCCTGAACCCAGAATACCACCCGCCCCCAGCATAAACGGGACATACATCTTTTTAAGTGCGCCTCCTTGTTTTGACACAATCATTCCGAAACGCATATTAACCACTCTTATTCCTTTATCCGTCATCGGCTGCGTGGCTTTTTCCCAATCACGGCAAACAGTGGCCAGAAAATCACTCCCATGCGCGCTGTCTTCATCATACGTTTTACTTTGATCTTCATACCCATAGATGCCGATAGCCGAGGCGACAAATACAACTTTAGGAGGGGTTTTTAAATGAGCGAGTTTCGCCGCAAGTAACTCTGTGCTTTTAATACGGCTGTTATAGATTTTCTTTTTGTAGGCATCCGTCCATCTCTTATCCGCAATGTTGGCACCGGCCAAATGGATAATAACATCCACCCCTTCAAGCCTTCCCACATCCATGGCGCTGCGTTCAATATCCCAAACAATTTGATCATTATTAATGCCGGAGCGGACAATACGCACAACTTCCCAGCCTTTTTTTCCAAAGTGCTCGACAAGTTTGCTGCCAACTAATCCACTTGATCCTGTAATAGCTATTTTCATGATTAATTTAGAGGTAAAAAAATTATTCCTTAACAATCCGCCATGTCGGATAGGCAAAATTCACGGTAGGTTCGCGATCAAAATCACGCAGAATGGCCTCACACAAATAATTTTGCGTAAAGCGGCGTTTCTTGGCTTCCGTTAAATATCTAAGCGTTAACTCAACCCCTGAATCCTTAATATTCACATACACAATCGGCGTCAATTTACCGTAATAAATCATATAGCGATTACGCATAATATCGAGCTTGCGACGCATTTGATCTTCCATCCCCTCGGCAAGCTCATCAGCATGTTTTTTAATAATCTCACGTCCCTTTTCCCAATCGCTTTCAAAGGTCAGAAGTATTGGTATCTCATTCCAGATAAATTCAAAACCGCGGCTAAAATTATAATTCGCCGACTTAAAAACAAAACTGTTGGGAATATTCACGATCCGTCCGGTGCTTTGATCCGCATTAACCCAATTACCGATCTCAAGCATGGAAATCTGAAATAAACGAATGTCGATGATATCCCCTTTTATGCCATTGAGTTCTATGCGATCACCCACTTCAAACGGACGGCGCACCAAAATAAGCAGCCACCCGGCAATACACATGATTACTTCCTGAAGCGCAAGCGCCAAACCGGCCCCAGCCACCCCAAGAAAGATCGTGATCGAATTAATATTCTGAACCCAGATAAAGAAGATAACAGCGACCATCAACCCGCTGAGGATGTAGACAATATTCTTACGTATCACATGCCGCGCCTTGATGTCACGGATACGTTTGTTGGCCAGGCCGATCAGCACAAACATAAGCAGGTTACCGACAAAAAGCACAAAAAGCGTCTCGATGATCTTCTTTTGCAAGATGCCGCGATCGGCAAAATGTTTGATTGTCTGGAAAAAATCTTCCACCTGTGTGGACTCTGGGGTTTGAGCCAACCCTGAAGCAGGAAGAATAACCATAAGGGCCAAAAACCCAAGCAGAATAATACTAAAAATATGTGGTGAAAAACGCTTCAACTTAACTCCTAAGATGGGATAAATCCTTCTAAACAGACGATTTATAATACA
>JANQMA010000027.1 GCA_028280285.1 Candidatus Omnitrophota bacterium
TGTACTAGTGTCCTATCTAAATCTGCTAATTGTCCAATAATGGGGTCCATTTCACGTTGTCATAGATTGTCCTAGTCTGTCTTATTGACCCATTTCTAATTATTTATCATAATGTGTGAAATATTTTAAACTCAATCATATTAAATAGGAGAATGACATGAAGCGGTTATTAATTACCCTTGCGATTTTTGGATTTGCCCTAACTATTCCAACACAAAAAGCCCACGCACTAATAATCACCAGCATGTCCGATCCTGCTTTAACAGGAGCCACGCTTATTGATTTTGAAAGTCAAACTAACCAGTTTGGGCTTACCAGCATCACCATTGGGAATGTAGAATTTGTTGCTGTTGAGAATTTTTTCAATATTAATGATATATTCGGTAATGTCTTTAATAAAACTGGACGTTACATGGAGAATACTATTTCTGGATTTTCAAATCTTACTATAAATTTTACTAATCCTGTAAGTGCTTTTGGATTTAATTTTGGAGCAAGCGATTTTACATGGTCCCTTAGGGCCAATCTTGCATCAGGTGATGTGCTTGATCAAACGATTCCAATTTTATTGTCTTCAAATGCCGGAGATTTTTTTGGGTTTAGTGCTCCAAATATTGTTTCTGCAACCTTATCACAAGATTTTCCAATACCCAATCTTCCAACAGATTACATTCTTTTTGACAATTTCAAGTATGTCGAACAAGCTGGAGGAAATGGAGTCATTCCCGAACCGGCGACGATGCTGCTTTTTGGTGGTGGTTTGGCAGGAGCGTTTATACGTAAAAAATTCTTAGGCTAATTTCTCATTTAGCATTATATAAATATAACCGGTCACACAGTGGGGCCGGTTTTTTTATGCCCCATATAACCCAACCTTGCTTTATCACTTCATTAATTGTATAATTTCCCAATTATGATTACCAAGGCTAAACATAATAAGTTCTTTATCGAGACGTATGGCTGCGAGAATGTATCAGTGGCGTACAACGGTGTTGGAAATTATTGAGGCTGTTTATCTTATAGAGGGAGAAAATGGCAATTTTTCAATTCTTGAATAAAGGGGCTTTTTTAGAAAAATAAAAGGAGGTCTTATGAGTTACATAGATGGGTTTCTCGTTCCAGTTCCCAACAAAAATTTAAATGCATATAAAAAATTAGCACGTTTATGCAGTAAGGTTTGGAAGGAATATGGAGCACTCGAATATGTTGAGTGTGTTGCGGATGACGTAAAAAAAGGTAAGCAAACTTCGTTTCCTCAAAGTGTAAAACTTAAACCAAGAGAAACCATTGTCATGGCCTATATTGTTTATAAATCTCGTGCACAGCGAGATCGTATTCTAAAAAAAGTAATGAAAGATCCACGAATTTCTCAAATGTGTGATCCTAAGGATATGCCCTTTGATGGAAAAAGATTGATTTGGGGAGGATTTAAAACGATTATTAAGGCGTAATAACTATAGGTGTCATATTCATCCATTTCGACAGATGGACGTATATGGCACTTGCGTACGACGCTAAAATTGATGTAAATTATTATGATTGATACAGTTACAAAGAAAAAAATTTTTATTGAAACCTACGGATGACCGAATGTACAAGTTCCGAATGATGATTATAAAAGTTTTGAAAATGATAAATGGTTTGGAGTAAAGGACTTGCGATAAAAATAGTGATAAGCTGGCATTCATAAAATCGAGATATAATCCCCAAGAAAATTCTAATTTTCCGCATTTTGTAACACTCATTATAGAGTCTCCTCGCAGTAAAAAATAATACTTGACTAAATATTATTTGCATAATAAGCTATAAGAAATTCATAATAAGGGAGATCTTCATGGCAAAAGCAACAATTAAATCTAAATCAGGGGCGATTATTACCATTGAAGGAACAAACCAAGAGATTTCAAACATCCTAACGATGTTCGAAAAAACATCTGTGGTGGGACAAGCAAAGGAAGCAATCGCTAGAGTAAAATCTGTTAAAAAAGAACAAAAAAAACGATCAGCAGCTTCCGATTTAATCGTGGAATTAAAAGAGGAGGGGTTTTTCCAAAAACCAAAAACCCTTGCGGAAATTTCCAATGCCTTGGAGGAGAAGGGATATCTCTATCCAACAACATCACTTTCTGGTGTAATGCTTGGGCTTGTCCAAAAGAGACTCATGGGACGGAAGAAATTAAAAGGGAAATGGGTATATGGCAAATAGAATAAATAAAATAGCTAAAACCGCACCGGAAGCTCTGAAAATATTATGGAAAGATAAGGTGCTCTTTAAATCAAAGAACGTAAAAGAGATTATAGCTGCTCTTGAAAAAAGAGGATACAATTTTACTGATAAGAACTTAATGATGGCTCTAAAATCAGCAAAATTTCTTACTAGAAAGGGAAATGCAAAAAATTACAGTTATGTTCAAAAATATCCATTTATAGAGGAAGATAATAATGACAAGAAAAGTTGACCTAAGTGAGATTCTTAAAACCATAAAAGATCATGAGCGTCGAATCCGTATGCTTGAAGGAAAAAAGGAGAAAAAGCAAACACCTAATAAGGCTTGGTATCGATCTGGTAGCACGACAGAAAAAATTGTGATCCTCACCAAAGAAGGATTTTTTAAAAAACCTCGTAGCATAAATGAAATGATATCCAAATTAAAAACAAAAGATTATCATCTAAAAGCCTCGGACTTAACCCTTCCTTTGAGAAATGTTGTGCGCAAAAATCTCTTGGAAAGGACAAAAAATAGAGTTGATGGTTCTTCTTCAAAAGCTTGGCTTTATGTGGAGGTATAAGTTATGGATAATCAAAAGCTGAAGAAAAATCTTGAGTTAATTAAAGCATTAGTTGAAGAGTCACTTCATGAATTAGGAGAAAGGAAATCTTCTAAACCAAAGCGAACTAGGGTTTCAAGAGCTAATGAGACTCATTTGCCAAGCTTAGATTTCGGAATGTCTGATCGGGCATTTATTAAGAAATATGGGAAGAAAATGGGCGGTCCTCAACGATTTACTTTACTTCTGGCATATTTAACTAAAGGGAGTATTGATAAATCAATCAAAGCAAAAGAAGTTCAAAAACATTGGAATCGCATGACTGCTTTGTTAGATGGAGAATTTAATTCGGCCTATTCCTGTCGAGCTAAAGACAAAGATTGGGTCGATACTAAAAAACGTGGGGAATATAATTTACGACCATCTTGGGAGAGAATATTTAAATAATGGGCACTGAAGATACGATAAAAAATATTCTGAAAAGTCAATTTGTATCAATACACGTAAATGCAGCAATGAAGCACTTTTCAAATACTGTTGAAAAGTACCAAGCAGCAGATTGGGAAGGAAGTATTCTCAAAGCTGGAAAATTTATAGAAGCAGTTATGAAAATGCTCTGGATTTTCTGCGGCCAAACATTACCCTCTGCTAGAAGATTTTCAGTCGGCAACATCGCTGATAGATTAAGAGGATTGACCGACTATCCAGATACCGTTCGAATCCTAATTCCTCGTGCGTGCGTTTTTGCTTATGATATAGCAAGTAACCGTGGGGCACGCCACGATCCAGATGAGATTGATCCAAATAAAATGGATGCCTCTGTAGTTTTACCTGCTGTTTCATGGATTCTAGCAGAGCTTATTCGCTTTGCTGACACAGGTTCTTCTACACCTGAACAGACTTTATCTCTTGTTGAAACACTTATCGATAAGAAATATCCCTACTTCGAAGATATTGATGGAAGAACTTATATAAATTTAAAAGGTTTAGCTCCTAGAGATATTGCATTATTGATTCTAAATGCAATGTATCCCAGACGAATTTCTCGAAGCAAACTTAATGATTTACTTGAACGACATGGATTTAAGAAAAGCTCAATTGGTCCAGCTCTAACAAGACTAAAAAGCTCAATAGATGATCACAATGGCTTATGGAAATTACGCGGAAATGGCCGACAAGAAGCTGAAGAAATACTATCTAAAGCCAAATAAACTAAGGAGCTAATTATGAACAATTTAAAAAAAAGACTTAATTCTGCCTGATGGCAAAGGAGGAAAGGTAGTTTATCCTTACGGAAGTGAAGAGCAAATACGGTATGAGATGGTTCTTGAGATACTTCACGAGGCTGATAAGAAGCGACTAAAAGAACTCCTTGATGAAAAGCGTGCAAAAGAAGAGATTATTGATAATCAAATAGAACCAAAGCACAAGGTTCGGCTCCGCAAGATTACGAAAAGAAGAGAGAAAAGATATAATTTAACGCAGACAGCAAGCATATTAAAGGTCCATCGCCAAACGATTTACTACTGGATCAAGAAAAATTGGGTTAAGCCGAAACGGGATTTCAAAGGTCATCCCGTTTTTACAGTTTTAGACATTGAAAAGCTACTTGAGTGGAAAAATAGCCTAAAAATAAACAACCTTGAAAATTGACCAAAATTGGTTTAACATATTGTATTTTCTAAACTTAAAGAAATTTAGCGTCGTATACGTTCATCGGTTCATACATCTTTAGACACAGGACGTCAAAATTATAAGATATTGATATGAAACAACTTACAAAGAAAATTTACATTCAAACATGGGGATGCCAGATGAATCTTGCCGATACGGAGGTTATCCGGTCTATTCTGACCAAGAACGGCTATGGGTTTGTGCCGAACGAGCAGGAGGCGGATGTGATTATGCTTAACACTTGCGCGATTCGGGAAAATGCCCATCGCAAAGTCTACGGCCGGATTCAAAAGATTATCAGTGATCGGTGTTCTGTGGTCAGTGGTCAGAAAAAGCCTTTGATTGGAATATTGGGTTGTATGGCAACAAATTTACGTACAGATTTACTCGAGAATAAAAATCTTGCGATCGACTTTATTGCAGGACCAGATAGTTATAAAAGATTACCGAATCTCATTAAAGAAGCGACGATAGGGAAAGATCACGGATCACAGAACACAGATTACAAACCATTCGATGTGACCTTATCGGAATTTGAAACCTATTCGGACATCACCCCGTCACGCCAAGAAGGAGTGAACGGATGGATTTCCGTTATGCGTGGATGCAATAATTTTTGTACGTTTTGTGTCGTGCCTTACACACGCGGACGCGAGCGTTCACGCGCAGTCGCCAATGTGGTGGAAGAGGCTAAAATACTCGCCGCAGAAGGCTTTAAACAGGTCACCTTACTCGGACAAAATGTCAATTCTTACAAACATGATAGTGATGACTTTGCATCTCTTATAGAAGCCGTCAGCAAGGTGGACGGCATCGAGCGTATCCGTTTTACATCTCCACACCCGAAAGATTTCCCTGAAAATCTACTGCAAGTAATCGCGCACAATCCCAAGGTCTGCAAACAAATCCATTATCCGATTCAGGCAGGGAATAACCGCATTTTAGATTTAATGAACCGTACCTATACTAGAGAAGAGATCCTTGATCATATCGCGCATATCCGCACGACCATTCCTAATATCGGTTTATCAACCGATGTGATTGTCGGATTCTGCTCTGAAACAGATCAGGAATTCGATGAGACTTACGATTTGATGGACAAAATCATGTTTGACTCGGCCTTTATTTTCAAGTATTCTGAAAGAAAGAACACCATCGCGTCGAAAAAGCATGCGGACGATGTGCCTGAGGCGGTTAAGACCGAGCGGATTGTCAGGCTTAATGAGCTGCAAAAGGCCATTTCTTTGAAGAAAAATGCAGCGCATGTGGGGGAGACCCACACAATCCTGATCGAAAAACTCGGCACCGCCAAAGATCCGGATAAATGCATCGGACGCAATGATCAGAATAAAATAGTTGTAATTCCGCGGGGCCCATATACAATAGGAGACTTTATAGACGTCAAGATCACGAGAGGAACACCTGTTGCTCTTGAGGGAAAAATTTTAGAAACATAGTGATCTGTAATCAGTGGTCTGTGATCGACCACAGAGCACAGAACACAGACCACAACAAATATGCTCACTATCACCAAATACACCCCAGACTCACTCTACGAAAAGCTTAAGAATATTAAGGTCGCTTCCGGTGCGTGCCAATTCTCCCGCAAAAAGTGCGCGGAAATCGCGCCGCTGATTAACGAAATCAATGAGCTAAAGACCCAAAAGAATGCCGTTATCCTCGTGCATTCTTATGTAAGCCCGGAGATCATCTACGGCGTTGGCGACTTTGTGGGCGACTCTTATAAGCTTTCCAAAAATGCGGTGGAGTCTGATGCCGATATTATTGTATTTGCCGCTGTCCGCTTTATGGGTGAAACCGCGCAAATTTTAAATCCGGATAAAAAAGTTTTGATCCCCGGTGAGCTTGACGGCTGTACGCTGGCTGATTCCATCACCGCCGAGCAGGTCAAACGTCTGCGTTCCTATTATCCGACACATACATTTGTCTGCTACATCAACACAACCGCCGAGGTCAAGGCCGAGTGTGATGTGTGTGTCACATCCAGCAATGTCTATGATATCGTTGAAACCATTGAAAACGATAAAATTTATTTTCTACCCGACAAACTCATGGGGCAAAATTTGCAAAATGAAATGCACCGCCGTGGTGTCAAGAAGGACATCCAGTACTATGGCGGCACCTGCTATGTCCATGAAGAATATGATGTCGAAGACCTGCAAAAAATTCGCTTAGAGTATCCGGAGGCCAAAGTCGTCAGCCATCCGGAATGCAACACCGATGTGTGTGAAAACTCCGATTATGTGGGCTCAACCGAGCAAATGCTCGACTATATGCGCAAAGAAGAGGCCAAACAGTTTTTGATGTTGACCGAATGCGGGCTTTCCGCACGCCTGCAGACCGAATTTCCCGACAAATCCCTGGTCGGCTCGTGTACACTGTGCAAGTACATGAAGTCCAATACGCTTGAAAGTATCAAGCAAGTCCTCACCGATCCACAACCACATCATTATGTGAATATTGATGAGGCGACCCGTCAAGGGGCCCAGAAGAACATCGAAATGATGTTTCACTACGTGGCAAAAGCCAAGTCCTAAACCCAGTCAAAAAATAACTTAAAAAACCTTCTTTTTTTCACAAAAAAGCGCTATATTAGCTATTGACAAATAGATTTTTCCAACTAAAATAAGTTTCTCGATAACTTATTTAAACAATGATTGATTATGCAAGCGTTGATCGTATGTCTATTAGTGGCGGGAAGTATCGTTTATTTGATCTGGACATTCTGGCGCAAAACAAAAAATAATAAGAAAAACTGCTCGAATTGTGAGAACGATTAATCATGTTAAGCTGGCTTAAAAAAGAGACAAATTCATCTAGCGCAACACAGGAAAGAACTCTGTGTGACGCAAACAACGGCCAATGCGTTAAGATCAAATGCCTTCAAGGTCAAGACAGCGACTGCCAAAGATTACGCGAAATGGGTTTCAGCGAAGATGTTGAAATCGAAAAACTGAATGACAATCATGCCATTCTCTGCAAGGTCTGCCAAACAAAAGTAATACTCAGCCGCCAGCTGGCAAAAAATATCCTAATTAGCGATGAGGGGGATGCATCCATGAGTGAAATCAAATTATTAAGCGAATTAACCGAAGGACACAAGGCCACGGTCCACGACTTCATCGAAGAAAACGATACCTGTGCGCGCTTAGAGGAAATGGGTGTGACCCCGGGCGAACCTGTCGAAATTATTCGTTACGCGCCACTGGGTGATCCGATTGAAATTAGAATCCGCGGTTATCATTTATCCCTCAGAAAAGAAGAAGCCGATTTAATTCAAGTTACTCTTTAATATATAATGCCGGAAACAGCAGTTAAAAATTCTATCCAAACAGTTGTCCTTGCCGGAAATCCAAATTCCGGGAAAACAACTGTCTTTAACGCGTTCACCAAACTTAGACAAAAGGTCGGCAATTATCCCGGTGTGACAGTTGAGAAAAAAACAGGGACACTCGCCCTTGCCAAAGACCGTATCGTTAATGTTATTGATCTTCCCGGAACATACAGCCTGGCTGTGCGCTCAATCGATGAGCAAATCGCGCGCGATGTCCTGCTTGGCCGCGCGCCGGACACACCAAAACCGGATGTGGTTGTGTGCATTTTAGACGCCAGTAACCTCGAGCGTAATTTATATTTATTTACACAAATCCAAGATTTAAAACTGCCGATCGTGGTGGCGCTGAACATGATGGATGAGGCCGAGGCTAAAGGTCTGACCATTGATGTTGATAAACTATCCAAAGAACTTGGCGTACCGGTTGTCCCCATGATTGCCACGCAGAATAAAGGCATTGAAGAAATCAAACAATGCATTGCCGAAGGTGTCGAAGCAAGGTATGAACGCAAATGGCGCATGTCACCGGACCTGGAAGAGGATGTTGAGCATATTGTTCGCCTTCTTAAACAGCACGAAGGCATGGATGACAATGCCGCGTTTTCTGAAGCCATGTCGATTCTCTCCATCGGCCGGCCCATCGCCAGCAGCAAAGACTCCATTAAAGAATTTTATAAAGAAGAATTTCTATTTCAAATCCAAGCCATTCAGGACAAACTAAAGAAGAAGGGCTTGCGCGCGCGTTCGGCCGCGGTTGAGGCGCGTTACAACTGGATTAAACACGTCATCAAACAGTCGACCACAACCGAAGGCGATGGCACGCTAGCCTTAACCGATCGCATTGATGCCTTTGTCACTCATAAAATTTTCGGTTGGTTATTCTTTATCGGCGTCATGTCGATTATGTTTTATTTAATTTTCTCCATTGCCAGTTATCCAATGGACTTGATTGATGGATTATTCGCTGCTCTCGGCGCATGGACCGAATCGGTTATGCCGCCGGGGATTCTGACCGATTTAATCGTTAACGGCGTTATTGCCGGTGTCGGCGGCGTTGTGATTTTCCTCCCGCAAATTTTGATTTTATTTTTCTTTATTGGTTTCTTTCAAGACTGCGGCTATATGGCCCGCGCGGCATTTATTATGGACCGCCTGATGAGTAAGGTTGGCCTGCATGGTAAATCATTTATTCCTCTATTAAGCTCATACGCATGTGCCATCCCGGGCATCATGGCAGCCCGCACCATTGAAAGCAGCAAAGATCGCTTGATGACTATTTTAGTCGCCCCAATGATGAGTTGCTCGGCGCGGCTGCCCGTCTACACGGTTATGATCGCCGCTTTGATTCCTGAAGCATCGGCCTGGCAAAAGGCAGGGATTATGTTGGGCATGTATGCGCTTGGTACAGCCGGCGTCGGTGTCATGGCATGGTTCTTTAAAAAGACACTGCTTAAGCATCAAAAGCCGATTTTTATTATGGAGCTTCCGCCGTACCGCTTCCCGTCATTCAAAGCGATTATGCTGCAAATGGCAGACCGTAGCGGAATGTTTCTTAAGCGTGCCGGAACAATTATCCTGGCGATGTCGATCGTGCTATGGGCACTAATGTCATTTCCAAAGCATGACAATTTATCAGCCCATGATGCGCTGCAAAAAAGTTATGCCGGGCAAATCGGAACGATGATGGAGCCGGCTATCAAGCCACTGGGCTTTGACTGGCGTATTGGGATTGGTTTAGTCGGATCGTTTGCCGCGCGTGAGGTATTTGTCTCAACAATGAACATTGTGTTTAATTTGGATGAAGAGGAAGAAATAGAATCACTGCGTGATGCGTTTCAGCAAGCGACATGGCCCGACGGATCACCGCTATTTACACCTCTGGTTTGTATCGGCATTATGGTGTTTTTTGTCTTTGCCCTGCAGTGCTTAAGTACTGTCGCGGTTGTCTGGCGCGAAACCGGAGGCTGGCGCTGGGCGCTGTTCCAGCTATTTTACCTGACATTGATCGCTTATCTCGCCGCTCTGGCAGTGTATCAAGGCGGGCGACTACTCGGTTACAGCTAATATTTTTCCTTTTTTTACCTGTTTTTTGAAATAAGATGTTGACATTGAAGCAAAAATTTATAAAATAAGTTATTAAATGACGTATTTACTTCCCGGGCTTTGTGGGTATTCCGAATATTTTTTTACCTAGTAATAGGTCGTTAATTGACTTATTTAATGTTTACGGATGTGATTCGTAAAGGGTGGTTGTAATGCCGTGTTTATGCACGAGCTTACCGCCATAATGAGCCGCATTACTTAAAAAGAGAAGACCAATCATATGGGCGATCAAAAAGATAATCAGGAAGATGTTATGGAAAGACTTACCGAACTTAACCGTGAGTTGCTTATTAAAGATGAGAAACACACCCAACACCAATGTCAGTACAGTAAAGATTTTTTGCGCTGTTTCCGCCAAATGGTAATGCGCATCAAGCGTTTGAACATAAGCCGGATCTGCTTCTAAATATTCGGCAGACTGTTCACCGGTAAATACAGAAAGAAAGCCAGACAACATACCGATAATCATTAAAGTGCACGTGATGTTAAGGATAATGAACTTTTGTTCTTTAAAAATAAATGAAGCAATGAGAAAAAGTGGCGCGACACAAAACAGCGCAATCGGAAAATGGACAATCAGCGGATGCAGGCTGCCGATGTCGGCTACCGCCGCGTTAAGTACGTGCACAATATTTTCAAGTAGTAAAGGTAATGTAATATCCATAGTCAACAGATTATGGGAAACAGACACACAAGTCAAGTTAATATGGGAAAAACCCCTAAACGAAAGGACAAACGATGAAAGCAGTCAAAGCACTATTGGTTTGCATGCTTGTTTTGACTTTGAGCGTTCCACCGGTTTATGCCGATGAAATCTCAGAGCTTAAAGACATGGTGCAACAAATGAAGCGCGATTATGAATCAAAGATCGCAGCGCTCGAAGAAAAAATCTCCAAAATGGAATCAAAGCAAGGCAAGGAACTTGATCGAAAAGTTGCCGCTATGCGTGATGATATTAAAGAGGAAATCAAAAGCGAATCATGGAGTGCCGAGTATGTCGGACGCGACCATGATCATGCAGTCGGCAAGGGAGGATTTGTGGCCGAAAGCCCTTCGGGACTCGCCAAAGTTTCACTCGGCGGTTACTTCAATCATGAGTTTGAAAACTTTGAAAACACTAACTCAACGTTTGATATTCACCATTGGAACATCATCCTTGGTGCTACACTCGGGGAAAGACTTCAATTCCTCGGAGAATATGAAATCGAGCATGGGGGACCTGACGCATCAGGCAGTGGGTCGGCTAAAGTCGAAATTGCTCAAGTTGATTATTTGATTACTGATTGGATTAATCTGCGCGGTGGGGCGCTTTTGGTTCCATTTGGAAGCATGAACCTCAATCATGATGCCGATGCGCGTGATTTGACGTCCAGACCAATTGTTAATCGTGATATTATTCCGACCGGATGGACAGAATCAGGGGCCGGATTTTTTGGGTCATTTGAGCCAATCATTGGATCTTATGAAGATCTGGAAGTCAGTTATGAAATCTATGCCGTCAATGGACTGGATGATGGATTCTCTGACACAGGCCTAAGAGGCGCCAGAGGAAGCCTCGGCAGTGACAATAATAACAATAAAGCTGTTGTAGGTAGAGTTGTCCTAAGCCCGGCCATCGGTCACGAACTAGGCCTCAGTGGTTATCATGGAAAATATAATACCTTTGGCGATGCCATTAGTGGAAAAGCTGTTGATTTTCTTTCCACTTGGGGACCATTAGAATTAAAAGGGGAGTACGCCTATTTTAAAGCGAATGAGCCTGATTTTGCTCAATCCGGAATCACAGATATTGCGGATGAATTTGAAGGGTATTATGTTCAGGCCAATTATCATTTCTGGCCGGAGTTTCTGGACGATACCTTCCTTGGTCGCAGTTTTGATGATCCAACCTTTACCCTTATCGGCCGTTATGGTTGGACCGAGATCGATGATGATTCCGATGCCGGTACGGGAGACAATGAGGAAGAACGTTTCACTCTCGGTATCAACTATCGACCGGTGGAAAACTGGGTAACAAAACTTGAGTATCAGTGGAATGATACGGAAAATGAATCTCTAGAACGCGGGGACAATAACGGTTGGTTCTGGTCAATCGCGATGGGATTCTAATGAAACAATCCGTTTTATTTATCAGCATCTTCTTTCTATTTGTCGCAGGCAGCGCATCAGCCAAACATCTAATGACGGTCGACAAGGCCATGTCCAAGATGTTTAAAAAGCACACACGCTATGACATCAAACGCCAGACGCTCACCTCCGAGCAAATCGCGCAGTTGGAAGAAGATGCTGATATAACATTTAAAGGCACACATGCCCATGACATCGTTATCTACACGGTTTATCAAGATAATGCTGTTATGGGCTATGCCTTTGAAGATACGGTCTTTGGAAAATGGGGGCCAATCCACTTTCTGATGGGCGTAAACCTCGATGGCAGTGTCAAAGAAATCCGTATCCTTGATTTTGAAGAGATTAGGGGTAAGGGTGCTTCTAAACGCCGTTTTTTAAAGCAATACAAGAAAAAAACGATCCATGATCCGATTCGCATCAGACGTGACATTGACGGCATCTCCGGCGCGACAGTCACATCCCGTTCCATGACTGATGGTGTACGCAAACTCGTACACGTATTCAACTCCCTAATTAAATAAGCTATTCTGACCTATTACCCATTAAAAAAGATTGCCCCTGAAAGCCCGCTATGCTAAGTTATTAGCAATCATGACGAGCAAAAACTATACAGAAACCCAATATTTTACCTTTGCCGAAGATACGCCGCTCACACTTAAGAGCGGGGCTAAAATCGGACCGGTCACGCTTGCGTATGAGACCTATGGAACGCTTAATCAAAGCAAGTCTAACGGGATTCTTATTTTTCACGCGCTGACAGGCGGAGCCAATGCCGCCGGCCAGCATAAGGGCGCCAAGAAGCCCGGCTGGTGGGATAATATGATCGGCCCCGGCAAGGCCTTTGACACGGACAAATACTTTGTCGTTTGTGCCAATGTCATCGGAAGCTGTAAGGGTTCAACCGGACCGGCTTCAACCGATCCAAAGACAAAGAAACCTTACGGCCTTAATTTCCCGATCATAACGATTGAAGATATGACAGTCACGCAAAAATACTTAATCGATCATTTGGGCATCGAAAAACTTCTATGTTGCGCCGGTGGATCAATGGGAGGACTTTTGGCTTTGCAATGGACGATCCTTTTTCCTGATTCGGTGGAATCATGTATTCTCATTGCGACCAACTATAAACACACAGCCCAACAAATTGCTTTGCATGAAGTGTCCCGTCAGGCAATCATGACTGATCCGCATTGGAATAATGGCGATTACTATGGCAAAAAATTACCGGCAACAGGCTTAACACTTTCACGCATGATCGGGCACATCACCTACATGAGTGAAGAGTCGATGGAAAAAAAGTTTGGGCGCAAACTGCAAGGCAAAGAAAAAGTCGGTTATGATTTCACAACAGACTTTGAAGTTGAGAGCTATTTGAAATACCGCGGCTCGACTTTTGTTGATGAGTTTGATGCCAACAGTTATTTGTATCTATCCAAAGCGCTCGACTATTTCGATCTATGTGAAGGAAAAAAATTAACCGATGTGCTGAAGGGCATTAAGGCTGAGTTTTTGATTATTACCTTTTCCTCCGACTGGCTGTATCCGTCATATCAGTCCAAGGACTTAGTGCGCGGACTTAAGTTTAACAATGTGGACGTCTCGTATTTGGAAATCGAATCCAATTATGGGCACGATGCGTTTTTGGTGGAAGTCGATAATCAATCAAAACTCATTAAACACTTTTTAACCAAGGTAACGCAGTCGAGAAAATAAAAAGCATGAACCGAGATCCCTCGCCACCGAAAATAATCAAGGTTGGCTCGGGATTAATTCGCGTATTTAATTTACGTTCCTTTTAGTCACGTAAATTAAACGCTCATTATAATAATGACCGAACGTTTAGACTATAAAATTATTATTGATATGATTAAACCGCATAGCCATGTGCTCGACCTTGGGTGTGGTGACGGGGCGCTTTTATCAAAACTGCGCGAAACAAAGGACTGTAAGGTCACAGGCATTGAGATTAGCGAAAAGGCAATTTACGCGTGTATGGAAAAAGGGGTAACCGCTGTTCAGGGCGACATTGACTCATCATTATCAGACTATAGCGACAATCGCTTTGATTATGTGATTCTTAATGAAAGTGTCCAGCAGGTGCTTCATCCGGAGAAGGTTATTTTAGAATCTCTTAGAATCGGTAAAAAAGCGATCGTCGGCATTCCTAATTTTTGCCACGCGTCCTCACGCTTTCAACTTTTTTTCAACGGGCAGGTGCCGATCACCAGGTGGCTTCCGTATAAATGGTACAATACACCCAACTTACGTTTCTTAAGCATTAAGGACTTTCGCCAGTTTTGTTTTGAAAAAAACATCCGTATTGAAGAAGAGCGCGGCTTACGACCGCATTATGAAGTGACATTTTGGCGCAATTTTCTTGCGCATAACGGAATATTTTTGTTAAGCCAAACATAAAGGAGTCAGCATGCCTTATATCAGTTTACGTATAGCCGGTGAAGCAACCAAAGAACAAAAGGACCAAATCGCCGCCGAGTTTTCTGACACACTTTTTCGCGTACTGGGAAAACCTAAAGAGGCAACGTATTTGGTGATCGATGAAGTCCCCCGCACGAATTGGGCGAAGGGGGAGAAATTTCTTGCCTAAAAAAAGTGACCTGTGGTCAGTGATCTGTGATCTTGCTGCAGACCACGGACCACAGAAAACAGACCACTAATAAGGGAGATTACTTATGAGTAACGAAAAATTCCCCAACGCGCAAAACGCACCATTCGTGATGGACATGAAACCGGGCAAATACGCTTGGTGCTCATGCGGAGAGTCAAAGAAGCAACCGTTTTGTGACGGATCACATGGTGTCACCGGAATGTATCCGATGATGGTTGAGATCGATGAAGAAAAAAAAGTAGCCTGGTGCGGTTGTAAATGCTCAGAGAACAAACCGTATTGTGATGGATCGCACTCGAAATATGTAGAATAAGCAGATGCTAGTCGCTCGTCGCTCGTCGCTCGAGCATCGAGCATCGAGCATCAAGCATCGATAAATGAAAAATTACAATTATCTAATCATCGGCTCCGGCATCATCGGCCTTACTATCGCCTATCAAATCAGGCAAAAGTTCCCTCGCGCAAGTATTCTCATCATTGATAAAGAAACCGAAGAAGGCTTTCACGCCTCATCACGCAACTCCGGTGTGCTTCATGCCGGATTTTATTACACGGCAGACAGCCTTAAAGCCAAATTTACCGTGGAAGGCAACAGACAGATGCACGCGTTCTGCGCCGAGCATCATGTCGCCGTTAATAAATGCGGCAAGCTAGTTGTGGCCCGCGACGCTAATGAACAAAAAGCTCTCCATGAACTTAAAAAGCGAGGAGATGTTAACGGCGCGGATACGCAATTAATTACAGAAGAAGAGGCCGAGGAAATTGAGCCGAATGTCCGTACTTATAAACAAGCTCTATTATCACCGAATACCGCCAGCATCAATCCGAAAGAGGTCTGTCAAAAATTAAAAACCTATTTGCAATCAAAAGATGTTGATTTTTGTTTTTCATGCCAGTACACAAAACATAAACTGAATGTAATCGAAACGACACAAGGAAACTTTCAGTTCGACAAATTGATTAACTGTGCCGGGCTTTATGCCGATAAAATCGCCCGCGACTTCGGTTTTTGCAAACGCTACACCATCATTCCTTTTAAAGGAATATATCTTAAGTACACTAAAAATAAAACCGATGTTAAAACGAACATCTATCCGGTACCGGATTTAAAATTCCCGTTTCTCGGCGTGCATTTTACTAAAACGGTCGAAGGGGACATCAAAATCGGCCCGACCGCCATGCCGGCCTTGTGGCGTGAAAATTATGAAGGCCTTTCACATTTTAAACTGGATGAACTGGCATCAATCCTTTGGCGTGAGGCAGGACTCTTTTTAACTAACGCATCAGGATTTCGCAATCTCGCGCTGGAGGAGATGAAGAAGTACAATAAAAACTATTTCATCAAACTCGCGCAAGGTATGCTCAAAGAAATCGACCCTAAAGGATTTACCGAATACACCAAACCCGGCATCCGCGCGCAGCTCCTGGACCTGCATTCCAAAAAACTTGTGCAGGATTTTCTCATTGAGGCCGACCAAAAGTCCGTCCATATCCTCAATGCCGTTTCCCCGGCCTTCACCTGCAGCTTCCCGTTTGCCCAGCATGTGGTGGAAAATTACCTTTCTGCCTAAATAAAACACCTATAACAATATAACCTGTTTTATATCAATACTTTATGTATTTTTTATGTCATGCTCAACGCATGGCACGTGGGGAACATCCATGTTACCCTTGAAGACAGCTATTAATACTAATAAATCTAGATATGAGAAGAAAAATATTAAAACCAATATATAAATTCTTGTGTATAGGCTTAAGCCTGATCTTGGCCATGCCTTTGAGCACCCCTGTACAGGCCCAAACTGTATGGCCGCTGCCGGTCCCAGGGACAATCGTTACCACAAGTGCGGTCTTTAATCCCGCCATGATGATGGGACTCACCATACACCCGGAAGATCCATTTTTGTTCGATTTCATTGTTCATCCAGGTGATGGCAATCTTAAAGGCAAGGCCTTTAATAAAGAGTCACTTAAACTGATCAAATACTTTATGGCTGCTTTAACTACGCCTGAAGATCAGATGTGGGTGAACCTATCCCCTTATGAAAAGAATCGGATTATTCCTAAAGAATTTGGACAGACTGAGATGGGTAGGGATTTACTTGCCCAAGACTACATGCTCAAACAACTAACCGCTTCACTCATGAACCCGGATGATAAACTGGGAGACAAATTTTGGCAAAAGATAAGAGAGCAGGCATACGAAAAATATGGAACTAAGGATATTCCAACAAATGTTTTTAATAAAGTTTGGATTGTTCCTGAAAAAGCTGTTGTGCATCAAAATGGAGCAAGCGTATTTGTGGTGGAAAGTTATTTGAAGGTGATGTTGGAAACTGATTATTTTGCTATGCAAAAGGATGCTCGTCGCTCGTCGCTCGTTGTTCACTCTAATAACCGAGCATCGAGCATCGAGCATCAAGCATCTGAATCAGAAAGTTTAATTCGTAAAATAATCATCCCCGCCATTGAACACGAAATCAACACAGGCAAAACCTTTGCCAACTTACGCCAAATCGCTCATTCCAGCATTCTGGCCGCCTGGTATAAACAAAACATACAAAAAAATATTTTACGCCAGATCTATATCGATAAAGGCAAAACCGACGGAATAGATATACAAGACAAAGAAGTTACTCAAAAAATTTACAATCAGTATGTCGCAGCCTTTAAAAACGGAGTTCATAACTTTATCAAAGAAGAGTATGATCCACAAACCCAACAGATCACCCCGCAAAAATACTTTTCTGGAGGAGTAAATTTAGATTACGCATCTCTAAATAAACAGCAAGCAACAGATAGTGCTACTTTATATACCAAACTACAAAAAGCATCAATAGTCGCAGTATATTTAAAAAACTTTCTACAAAAGAAAAAATCTGAGTCTACACCGGCACAAAGCTTTAGTATACGACAGAACACAAATCGAAAAACTATACTCCACAATCTTAACCTTTGGATTCAAACTCATGGACAAAATCTAATATGGAACACTGATACGAAAAACCCTATTAATGCAGCAATACGTGTTGATAACAATTTATTACACTATGCCAACGCAATCCGTACTGACATTGTTCCAGATAAGTCATGGGCTCAAAATACTCGAGAAGAATACCGTTTGGACTACTTAACAACTCCAAAAAAACAAAAACGTTATTTTCAAGACAACTTTTCTCCACAACCTGGAGCTTTTGGATCAATTAACATATGGATAAAAACGATAAATATTCATACACCAACAGGTAAAGAACACAAAATAAACACTTTGGTCATTGAAGATATTCAACAACGTATCGGATACAGCGATATTCCTCAACGTAAACGACAAATACTTGACTTATGGAGGGATGCCGCTATTCGCATTGTTCAAGATTTTTCTAAGCAAAATAAAATTTTGTTGATTGTTCCACAAAATCCAACTGAGCACTTTCAAACACAATATGAGCGCAATTATATCGCCCCATTTTCCGAAGTGGATAGCCATGGTAGACAACGTCTAAATTGGCGTGGTCAGTTAACCATCAAACATGCATTGGCACACGATAAAACACATCATTTTATAACACCAAATAGTTTAGTTAAGCTCGATGGTATTGAGTATTCATTAGACCAACTAGAATTCACTTCGTATGATTTTGCATCGATATCAAAACCCAAAAATGAGGGCAAATCGCTTGAAGAAGCGGTTAATGACAACGCTCCTTTGAAAAAAACTGCCGCTCAAAATAGAACTTCGCGTACTCCTGAAAATTTTAAAAATCCATTGTTAGCGAAGGCCATCCGTGATTACCGGATAAAAATTGCCAGCCTTAATGCAAAACCTTTTGATAATCTATTCACAGGATTTACGGCTTCAATACACACTCCAGAAAATGGAATTGATAACACTTTCACGCAAAAACTAATTAACGCCAGTATGATGGATTTAAAATTTGGCAAAGGTTTGATCTACCATGGCTCGGAAGATGTCTATTCCGTAATTTCTTCCGGATTTACTGAGCCTGGTATGCACCTGACACGCGCAGGACTCATGGCATGGCGACGAGAAGAAAGCAACATATTGAATAATGGCATCGATAAAAGAGGTATTATAGTTATTGATACTGATATTTTTAATAAACATTTCCGCGCAGGTAATGCTGACCTGGATTTAACAGGAAGAGGTCCTGATTCTGACTTAATTGATCCCGAACCAACTTTTCAGATATCTATATCGCTCTCTGCTATAAAAGAAATTTGGATAACTAAAGAGTCTTTTGATGCATATACAAAATTAGCTCAAACAAGTAACAATGATAATATTAGAAATAATTTAAACCTGTTGTTTGAACAAGAAAAATTAAAAGTTATACCGGGCCTCAGAACTAGCACAGTAGAAGCTGACGAATATATTCAAAATTATATTTTCCAACGTAATTTATTAAAAGACATTCCTGGGTTTCAGATAATCCCATCACAATTTAAGGAAAGCAAAGCAAGCAAAAAAACTTTTACTGTTACGTCTGAAAGCAATAATACTCGATTTGGGTTTAAAAAACGTCCTGACGGCACATATTACATGAATATAATCCAAATGAACGAAGATCAGTTTACATTTTTATTTGATGAATCCGAACGAATGACAGAACTTATCACTCCTAGCGGCAAAAAACAAAAATACATATACAACGATAAAAGATACGGCTTAATTATTATTCAAGAAAATAAGCAGGGAGAAGAGATATACAGAGAAAATCATTTCGATTCTGCTTCAATGGATCAAGGCAAATCGCTTGAAGAAACGATTAATGATACTGCTTCATTGTCAATAGTTAGTACTAATTGGGAAACAGACTTTCCTTATCGTCCAAGACTATTATCCCATGATCGAACAGAATTGAAAAAAGAAAGCATACAAAAACTCATTGATAATAAATTAATAGATTCACAGGAACTCGGATTTTTTCGTCAAATAGAACAACAAAAATTTGTAACCGAAACAGATGTTCCTTTCGAACTTAGTCACATATTGGCACAATTAATCGAGAACGGTCTTATTTACAAAAATTCAAATAATATTTTAATTCCCGTCTATTGGGTAGAATCAACAGAAGACGAAATTCCTCTCAATCGACGAGCCAAAATGTTAAAGGCCTTTCGTGGAAAAACATTACTTTATGATCAAACAGGCCTTAAATCGCATAAAGACTCTGATTTAGTAATCGAATATTTTGATGAACGCGGAGATAATAGACGCGTTATGTTAGTTTCTTTAGATGATACTCAACCATTTGTATTTAAATATACCCATAAGCATCGTAAAGCTATTGCTGAACAATTTGCGCTTATGTCTAAAGTCATAAACTTTCAAAAAATTCAAAAAGAACAGCAATCATTTTATGACAAACTAGCAAATAAATACGGCGTAAAAAACTCGCCCGTTGTAAAACCAGGAGGATACTTAAAAGTTGAAAACACTGAGCTTTTCACAGAAGAATATGTAGACGGCCCTACACGCGGAGATTTAATGAACATACTTGTCAACCAAAAAGGATTAAAACGGGAAGCCGTGACAAGAGAATTAGTCCGGTTTGAGGGAAGAGGATTGGCCCAGATTTGGCAGGCCAATGAAAAATATAACCGAGGCCTCGTCCTGCATGACTTAACCAAGCGTAATGTTAAATTTACTAAATTAGAAAATGGTAATATTATCGCCAAATATTTTGATTTTGAAATAACCTCCATGACACATCAATGGTCGGCCTTGCGCCATTATATGAATAATCTAGAACTTCCATTTTTAAACCATGCTTTCTTTGTACTCGGATGGGCTGAAGGGCTAGGTAAAATAGATTTCTTTCATTTTCTTAGAGTGATTTCATTTGATGATGATCTTCTAGGCATTTTAACTTTATTAACACAAGCGATAGCACAAGCCGAATCTTTAGGTGAAAGTATAACATTCTATTTTCCTGAAGAGGTAGATAAGCATCCGGAAAATCTGCAAAAAAATAAACTAAAATATTGGGCAGAGTATATATTGCATATTTTAACCAACACCAGATTAAACCAGGATGTACTTGAAAATTTAGATGAAATACAAACCGCCCTTCTAGAAAAGATAACCAAAATTTATTATTCAGATGAAACGAGGGAAAAAGCTAAAAGATTAACAGATCAATTAGGATCTATCATTTATCAGGCAATGACAGATCCAGATATTACACTTCAGGCATTCGCTGAAAATTTACTTAACTTACGGAACAGCGGTATTGAGTCTAATTTTGTTAGAAGTTATTATGATTTAGCTGCGCTACAAATACCATCTGATCTTGGAGGGATTAATTTGAATCCATCTATTTATGATATTGAAACGCGTGGCGAGAGCTCAGAGTTTGATTTTACCTTTGAGGATCCAGCCGTGATCAATGCAGATATCACCGGCCTGGTGCCTGTCATCATTAATGTCACGCCTGTGACTAACATTCCGCTACTGATTGGCGTTAAAGAAGAAGCAAAAGAAGAGTTGTTATCTTTGGCCCAATAAATTCCCCAATATCCGCTAAAAACATGTATCTACACATAATGCTTGAAATCTGATCCAAACTGTAGTAAAGTCTTAGCCGAAATAAGTCAAAAAAGTAATGATTTAAGCCTATATATTCCGCCATTTTAAGCAAATAAATATTTTATAAGGAGCCTGTGATGGACATTCGACTCATGGTGCAAAGCACCCCAAACCCCAATGCACTGAAATTTGTGCTTAATATCCCGATGCGGACAGACGGTAATGTGACTTACAAATCGGCGGACGAGACAGAGCATAATCCGCTGGCCAAAGCTATTTTCGATGTGGATGCAAATATCAGCGAGGTTTATTTCTTTGATAATTATGTCACTGTTACGCAGAACGGTCAGGCCGATTGGGATGATCTCGAGGAGAAAATCCGCGATACTATTACCGCGAATGCGGCCGATCATAATCCCGGATTTTTTCACGAGCAGCCTAAAGAAGATTTAAAACCGGTTGCAGAAGAAACACCTGAGATTAAACAGATCAATGCGATTTTAGATGAAACGATCAGACCGGCTTTGCAAATGGACGGCGGGGATCTTCAGATCGCTGCATTTACCGACAATGTGCTAAGCATTTATTATCAAGGTGCCTGCGGCTCATGCCCGAGCGCGACCATGGGGACACTCCATGCAATTGAAAACATTTTGAAAAACGAGTTTAATCCGGATATCAGTGTCGAACTCGCGGAAGTTTAATATGAACTTAACGAGTAAAAAATGTCAGCCTTGTGAAGGAATCGGATCAGCCTATACAAAAGAAGAGGCTGAGGCCCAATTACCACAAGTGCTACAATGGAAAATTACAGACGATGGCAAGGCTATTTTCCGTGATTATAAGGTCAAAAACTTTATGGTTGCTGTAAAATTTATTAATGATATTGCCGAGATTGCTGAGGCCGAAGATCATCATCCGGATATTCATTTAACCGGATACCGCAATGTGCATATTGATCTAACTACCCATGCGCTCGGTGGACTGACTGAGAACGATTTTATCGTTGCAGCAAAGATTAATGAGATAAAAATTCCGTAGAGGCCGACCAATGCGTCGGCCTTATGATACAAATTGAATCGCATTTATGTATTTTATGGGCGGACACGTTGGTCCGCCCCTACAGTACACATGGTTTAAATATTATGTTCAAAATAAACAGAAAACTAGAATACTCACTGATTGCCCTTAAGCATATGAATATCAAAAAGCCCGGGCAATTGACGACGGCTAAGGAAATCTGCGCAATCTATACGACACCGTTTGATCCGACATCACGTGTTTTGCAGATTTTAACGCAAAACGGCATACTGCGCGCCGAACAAGGCGCACGCGGCGGCTATCAGCTTGTCAAAGACCTAAACACCGTAACCGTGAAAAAATTATCGGACATGATTGTCGGTGAAATTGAAATCGCTAATTGTTTTCACGGCGATTACTCCGCCTGCACAGCATCGGCCTCTTGCAATATTATCGCGCCGATGTTGAACCTAAATGAACGCATCAACGGTCTATTTGATCAAATCAAAGTGGCCGATCTTATAGACGCGAAACATTCAAAGGAAAAGCAAATACAAACAAAGGAAATAGTGACATAAATGAGCGAGACGCAAATGATTAAACCAAGTGACGAAAAAATATTAAACGAAAAGACGATTGAAGAAAATCAATTATCCCGCCGTGAGTATCAATACGGTTTTACAACTGATATTGAGATGGACCGTATTCCTAAAGGGCTTAATGAGGAAACGATTCGTCTGATCTCAGAAAAGAAAAATGAACCTGAGTGGATGCTTGAGTGGCGGCTTAAGGCCTACAAACATTGGCTAACGCTTAAAGAACCGACATGGCCCAATTTTGAATACGGCCCGATCGACTATCAAGGCATTAGTTATTATACGGCACCTAAAAATAAGCCAAAACTAGACAGCCTTGATGATGCCGATCCGGAACTCATTAAAACATTCGAACGATTAGGCATTCCGCTAACTGAGCAAAAACGCCTCGCCGGTGTTGCGGTCGATGCTGTTTTTGACAGTGTGTCTGTCGGGACAACACACACCAAGGAATTAGAGAAAGTCGGTGTTATTTTCTGCTCAATTTCAGAGGCCATTCAAAACCATCCGGAATTGGTTAAAAAATATCTCGGCGCCGTTGTTCCTTATTCGGATAACTTCTTTGCCGCGCTTAACTCAGCTGTGTTTAGCGACGGCTCATTTTGTTATATCCCAAAAGGTGTAACATGTCCGCTTGAGCTTTCAACTTACTTCCGTATTAACGCTGCTGAATCAGGACAGTTTGAACGCACACTGATCATTGCCGAAGAGGGAAGTTATGTCAGCTACCTTGAAGGCTGTACAGCCCCAATGCGTGATGAAAATCAATTGCATGCCGCTGTTGTTGAAATCTTAACCCTTGATAATGCCGAGGTGAAATACTCAACTGTTCAAAACTGGTATGCAGGCGACAAAGAAGGTAAAGGCGGTGTTTATAACTTTGTTACTAAACGCGGCAAATGCGAAGGGGCGAATTCAAAGATTTCGTGGACACAAGTTGAAGCCGGGAGTGCTATCACCTGGAAATACCCAAGTGTGATTTTAAAGGGTGACAATTCTATCGGTGAATTCTATTCGGTTGCCCTGACAAGCCACAAGATGGAGGCCGATACCGGCACAAAGATGATTCATATCGGTAAAAATACCTCGAGTACGATTGTCTCTAAAGGTATCTCAACCGATGAATCAAACAACAGTTACCGCGGACTGGTTAAATTTCTGCCGTCGGCGGAGAACTCACGTAATTATTCTCAATGTGATTCCATGCTTGTTGGCAACAAATGCAGCGCCAACACATTTCCATATATTGAGGCGAATAATCCAACCGCAACACTGGAACATGAAGCCTCAACATCTAAGATCAATGCCGAGCAGTTGTTCTATTTAACATCGCGCGGCCTTGATTTAGAGCAAGCCATTTCGCTTGTCATCAACGGCTTCTGTAAAGAAGTCTTTAAGGAACTGCCGCTTGAATTTGCGACAGAGGCGGTTAAATTACTTGAAATGAAACTGGAAGGATCAGTAGGATAATAGAGAGGACTAAACAAAATGATCGAAATTAAAAATCTCCACGCTCACGTTGAAGGCGATGGAACAGAAATATTAAAAGGAATTGACTTAACCATTAACGCAGGCGAAATCCACGCGATTATGGGACCGAACGGCTCCGGTAAAAGCACGCTGTCTAAAATCATCGCCGGGAATCCGGAATACGAAGTCACCGAAGGCTCAATTGTCTTTGAACGCGACTTTAAAAAAATCGATATCCTTGAGCTCGAGCCGGAAGAACGCGCGCGGATGGGCATCTTTATGGCCTTCCAATATCCGGTCGAAGTACCGGGGGTAACCACATCACTTTTCCTGCGCACCGCATTTAATGAAGTATGTAAGGCCCATGGTGTAGATGAGATGGACGCCCTTGATTTTAATGAATATTTAAAATCAAAGATGGCCATGCTTGATATGGATGATAAGTTTATCAACCGTCCGGTTAACGTTGACTTCTCCGGGGGTGAGAAAAAGCGTAATGAAATCCTGCAAATGGCTGTTCTTAATCCGATGTTTAATGTCCTGGATGAAACCGATTCCGGACTTGATATCGACTCCATGCGTATTGTCGCTGACGGTGTCAATAAGCTCAAAAATGATAATAATGCGTTTCTTGTCATTACACATTATCAAAGACTGCTTAATTACATCGTCCCTGACTATGTTCATATCCTTCATGACGGTAAAATCATCCGCTCCGAAGGCAAGGAACTGGCCCTTCAGGTCGAAGAAAAAGGCTATGACTGGCTTTTAAGCTAAACTTACAAACAATACGCAAAGGTTAACCCATTATGAGTAACTTGATTGAAAATTTTAAAACATTAAAGAATAGAGCCGAAACCGGGCATCCGGCCTGGCTTAATACCTTTCAAGATGAACGCTTTGCCAATTTTGAAAAGGCAGGCATCCCGACTGTCAAAAATGAAGAGTGGAAATACACTAATCTCGCCCAACTTTCCAAAGAAAAGTTCGACGCGCTGACAGACAGCGAAGGGGCTATTCCTGAGGAATACAACACCTACGTCAATAAAGATGAACTTAATATCGTCTTTACCAATGGCACGCTTAATAATGAACTATCCAATATCACGGAAATTTCCGGTGTTGAGATCAAAACGCTTAAAAACGCTCTTGTCGAAAATGAAGAAGAGATTAAGGCGATACTTGCCAAAAACGATATCGGCAACACCGATGCCTTTATTGAACTTAATAATGCGCTGATCAATGACGGTGTATTTATTAAAGCCAAAAAGGGCACTGTTTCAGAAGAACTTATTCACATTGTTCATTTAACGACAACCGATAAACCGATCGTCAACAATATCCGCACCATCATTGTGCTAGAAGAATCAACAGAGATTAATGTTCTTGAAAGCTATGTTGCCTTTGGTAACAACGCAAAATACCTTTCAAATTCTCTGACCGACTGTTTTGTCAACGATAATGCGACACTGCATTATGTCAAAGCGCAAACCGAAAGCGAAGCGTCTTACCATATCGGCAACACACGCGTTAGTGTCGAGCGTAACGCCAACTTTAAAGGTTTTACGCTGACAACCAATTCAGGTTTCACACGCAATGAGCTTGACATCGTGATCAATGGCGAAGGCTCTGACGGGACGCTGCATTCGCTTTACAGCATCTTTAATGAGCAGCATGTCGACAATCACACATCCGTGGATCATCGTGTACCGAACTGCACCAGCAATCAGCTGTATAAAGGCATTTTAAACGATGCATCGCATGCGGTGTTTAACGGCAAAATCTTTGTGCGCGATATCGCCCAACAAACAAACTCTTATCAGCTTAACAAAAATTTACTTCTCGGTAAAAAAGCGCATGTCGATACCAAACCGCAGCTTGAAATTTTTGCCGATGATGTCCGCTGCACACACGGGGCAACGATCGGTCAGCTGGAAGAGGATGAAATCTTTTATCTGCAAACACGTGGGGTTTCCCGCAAGGATGCCATCCGCATCATTGCCACGGGTTTTGCCGAAGAGAGCGTTGAGGAAATCAAACTTAAAGCCATCCAGTCAAAGCTGCTTTATCTCCTTCAACCGTCGATCGATAATTTAAGCCATGGGCAACTTTAATGTCGAGGCAATCAGGACTGATTTTCCCAACCTGAACGTCCCTGTTCACGGTAAGCCCTTGGTGTATTTGGACAATGGTGCAACCACACTGAAACCCCAGAGTGTGATTGATGCCATTAATCACCACTACACACAGGAAACATCTAATGTCCATCGCGGGGTACATACCCTAAGCCAACTGGCAACATCCGCTTATGAAGGCGCGCGCGTTAAGGTGCAAAAATTTCTTAATGCCGCATCCGAACGCGAAATTATCTTCACCAAAGGCACAACCGATGCGATTAACTTGGTTGCCGCAAGCCTTGGTGATACTCTCACCACCGGTGATGAAATCCTTATTACGGAGATGGAGCATCATTCCAATATCGTTCCCTGGCAGATTCTCTGTAAAAAAAAGGGATGTAATCTCAAGGTCGCCCCGATTAATGACCAAGGGGAACTTATCCTTGATGAGTTTAAAAAGCTTTTAAGTCCTAAAACAAAAATCGTTGCGATTGTTTATATGTCCAATTCGCTTGGTACCATCAATCCGGTTGAGGAAATTATTAAGCTCGCTCACGCAAACGGCACACCGGTTTTGCTTGATGCGGCCCAGGCGGTCAGTCATACACATATTGATGTTAAGGCGCTTGATTGCGATCTTTTGGCTTTTTCCTCTCATAAACTGTTCGGTCCGACAGGTTGTGGAGTTCTTTACGGCAAAGAGAGTTTGCTCAATGATCTGTCGCCTTATCAAGGCGGGGGCGATATGATTGAAAAGGTAAGCTTTGCCGGCACAACTTTTAACACACTGCCGTACAAATTCGAGGCAGGCACACCAAACATTGCCGGCGTTATCGGCCTTGGCGCTGCGATTGATTACATTGAAAAGGTTGACTGGGAAGGGATGCAACAACACAAAAAAGAACTGTTGACCTACGCGACCGAACAATTAGAACAGATAGAAGGTTTGCGCATTATCGGAACGGCGGTAAATAAAATCGCTATTCTTTCCTTTGTCATCGACAATATTCATGCCCATGATCTCGGGACACTCATCGATCAAGAGGGCGTTGCCGTTCGCACCGGCCATCACTGCACCATGCCGGTTATGGAACACTTCGGCATAACCGCAACTACCCGTGCGTCATTTTCATGGTATAATACTCATGAAGAGATTGACATTTTAGTCAAGGCCATTAAGCAGGCTAAGGAAATATTTAAATAAATCTAATCTTTGAATATTGTATTTAGTAGTTAGTAACTGGTAATTTGTGTAATATTTTCATACCAATTACCAATGACTAATTACCAATACAAAAAATATTTTTATTTTCCAAATGCGCAAAACGCTTTATCATCCAGAGATTATTGAACACAGCAAAAACCCTCACCATGTGGGCACAATCGATCATTGCACCCACAGCGCCGAAGGATACAACCAAATCTGTGGCGATTACATTAAAGTCGATTTAAATGTTGAGGACGGCACGCTTGTTGATTTTAAATTCACGCCGGAATGCTGCGCAATAACAAAAGCTGCAGCCTCAATGCTGGGAAATAAAATCATTGGTAAGCCAATTAGTGAGGCAAAAACCATAGAATTAGATGCTTTTAGCGCGTTTGATGTTTTAAAAGATTTCCCGGCCCGGATAAAGTGTGCTACTTTGCCTTTAGCCACAGTACGTGCCGCCCTTGAAAACAAGAAAGAAACGACAACAGACGATGACTAACCATTCCTATCTAGATCAACTCAAACGCCCTATGCGCGACCTCCGTATTTCGGTTATCGATCGCTGCAATTTCCGCTGTCCGTATTGCATGCCGTCGAGTCAGTATTCAAGAAAATATCACTTCTTGGATAAAAGAGACTGGTTGACATTTGGTGAAATCACACGGCTGGTAAAGTTATTTACACAGCTTGGTGTGTACAAAATTCGTCTCACCGGAGGCGAACCGCTTCTGCGTCCCAATCTTGATCAGTTGATTCAAATGCTCCATTCAACAGACGGTGTTAATGATCTCGCGTTGACCACCAACGCATCACTGCTTTATGGGCAGGCGGAAATCCTTAAGAATGCCGGATTAAACAGAATTACCGTCAGCCTCGACAGTTTGGATAATAAAACCTTTGGAATAATGAGCGGGGAAAAAGGGATTTTAAAAGATGTGAAGGAAGGTATTCGGGAGGCCGCACGCGCGGGTTTCAGGTCAATTAAACTTAATTGCGTTATCCAAAAAGGAGTGAACGAAGACAGTATTCTACCGATCGTTGATTATGCACGTCAGCATCATCATATTGTGCGCTTTATTGAATACATGGATGTGGGCACATGCAATAATTGGGATCCCAATCAAGTTATGCCGTCCAAAGATATTGTTGCCCTTATTAATGAGGCCTACCGAATCGAACCGGCTGAGGCTAATTATTATGGGGAGGTCGCCAAACGCTACCGGTTTAAAGACGGCAAAGGTGAGGTTGGTTTTATTTCTTCGGTCACCCAACCCTTTTGCGGCAGTTGCACACGCGCACGACTTTCTACCGATGGAAAACTTTACACCTGCCTGTTCGCTAAATACGGGGCCGATCTACGCACCCCGTTGCGTGAGGGCGCAACAGATACCGAACTGCTTCACATCATCCAATCTGTCTGGGCGACCCGCCATGCCCAATACTTCGAAGATCGCCACGCTATTCGCAACAAGGGAGGGAACACCGAAAAGGTCGAAATGTTTCATATCGGCGGATAATGGCTTACCAAATTATATCATCCACATCCGCAGGCTTGTTTTTAAAATCACCCGCAAACCGTACCTCGCGGACCAAATCAAGATCGTGTTTCTCTTTGGCTAAGGCCTTCATTTGCTCGGATAAGTCAAAGACATCTTCGGCCGTGGCATCATCACCTTTAACGATAATGTTGGCATGTTTGGCAAAGATGTACGCCCCACCGGACTTGAGGTTTTTGCCGCCGGCCTGATCGAGAAACCATCCAGTAGCCTGTCGACGTCCTGCCGATGAAGTCGGTTCAATATTGCGGAAAAAACTGCCGGCACAAGGCTCTTTGGAAAGATCCGGATGTTTTTCAGACCGCACTTTAAGGATTTCTGCGCGCTCGGCAAGAAGCGTATCACGGTCGCCAGCCGTCATTTTAAGTGTCACATCAAGGACAATATCTTTTGTTTCTTTTAAAACCGAATGACGGTAAGTAAATTTTAAGTCCGCCTGTGTGACAATACGTTTTTCCCCTGTGGGCGAAAGGAGAGTCGCTTTAGTTAAAACGTCGGCAATCTGTTTGCCAAATGCCCCGGCATTACCCACAACAGCCCCACCAACCGTTCCCGGAATCCCGGAGGCATAGTTTATTCCCGCAGAACCGATTTGCGCCATCACATTCACAAAAACATCCAGATGCGTACTGCCCGAGACAGTGACTTCATCCTGATCAAAATCAAATATAGGAGACTCACTCACATAGCGCAATACATAACAATCTAACCCCTGATCAGAAACGACAAGGTTAGAACCACTGCCAATAACAATAAAGGGAGATTTATTTTCGTTGAAATACTTAACGGCCTCTTCGCATTGCTCTAACGTTTCAGCTGTGAGAAGTCCTTTGCAAGGCCCACCGAGACGGAAGGTCGTATGATCACAAAGTTGTGCATCAGAAATAGAAGGGGGCAAGGATTGATCCTTTAGAGTTTTTCGTAAACGACGATCAATTTAAGATACTTAGCCATGAGCGCAAACCAGTCGGCCACAATAAAGTTACGAAATTTCTTTTCATCCACAAGCATGTCGGCGGCCTTACCCAAAGCCTTCATAAGGCTGCGTGTTTTAACAAGCGCTTTATAACTCGGGTGAGCCGTATTAGGGTTTATTTTTTCACTATCCTCATGGGTTTTTTTATAACTTTTACGTTTTTCTTTCCATACGTTAAAGTACCCCAAACCCATTTCTTTGGTATTATCTTTAGCGGTATTTAAAAATTCTTGCACAATATATTCAAGCGCATGCTGGATCTCACTAATGCGCGTATGAATAACACGGTTTTTGGTGTTTGTTTTGACATCCATTAAATTGTCATTCAATGCATCCAGTAACCGCACCATATCAGCCCGCCAGGTTTTTTCTAAACGGGGCTTAGCCTCTAAATACTTCATTAAATCAACATTCATACATTTTCCGTTTCGTTTGTCCGGCAAAATTGATGCAAGGCATCAATGCCATCATTCAGTGAAAGTGTGTTGGTGATTCCTTGTTCATGCAGATGCTCAACAAATCCAAGGCTACGCACCCCTTTGGCACAGAAAATAATATACTGCTTATCTTTTTCAAAATCAAACTCTGATTCCTGAAATTTACTGAGCGGTAAATATTCAATCGGCAGTTGAGTGACTGAATCGGCCTGCACTTCCGGCTCCTCACGAATATCAAGAAAGACGCATTGATCTAAATCAAATTGCTTAAGCTCACTTTGGTCAATCGTCGGCTCATCGTCACTCATGGTATTACCTCCTGATAATGAATTAATAGATGGATTGTTAGAACAGAGAGGGCACTTTGTATTAACTGCGTTTGGAATGATCCGCACGGAATAATTAAGTAAATTAAGGATCACTGTTTTTCCCACTGCTGTCTCCGCAAAATTACAAATAAGCTTGATCGTCTCGGTCGCTTGCAAGGATCCAAGCACAGAAGGAACAACGCCCAACACCCCGGCTTCAATGCATGTACCCACACACCCAGGCTCCGGCACTTCCGGCCACAAGCAACGCACACATCCCGGCATATCGGGAGAAAAAACTGTTAACTGACCTTCGTATTGATAAATGCTCGCCTGAATAAGCGTCTTATTTAAAAAGAAACACACATCATTTAAGAGAAACTTTGTTTTAAAATTATCCGTGCAATCACACACATAGTCGTAATCGCGAATAATATCTTCGGTGTTATCGACGCTAAGCGCAACACCGTGTTTCACAACATTAATAAAAGGATTAAGCGCTTTAATGCGATTTTCAGCTAAATCAATTTTTGGTTTGCCGATATCATCGCTACTATAAAGCGATTGACGGTGAAGATTCGTTGCATCGAGTTTATCAAACTCACAAATGCCGATCGTGCCAACACCGGCCCCGGCAAGACCAAGTAAAACTGAGGAACCCAATCCGCCGGCCCCAACGACCAAAACACGCGCTTGCTTTAACTGCTCTTGACCGGCAAGTCCGATTTCCTTTAAATTCATCTGCCGCACGTAATAATCTGATTCTTTGATTAATTTCTTTTGTGCTTCATCCGTGCAATTAATCCATTCGGATGCTCCGCTCGTATAATGTTCTTTCTTCCAAATCGGCAGTCGTTTTTTAACCTCATCAATAATATACCGGCAGGCCTTAAACGCATCATCACGGTGGGCGGCCACAACACCGACCCAAACCGCCATATCTCCAATTGGCAAATGCCCGATGCGGTGCACACAGTTAAAACCCAAAAGATTAAATTTATCTTCAACTTCCTTATATATATTTTTAATTTCATTTGCACAAAGAGGCAGGTGGGCTTCGTATTCAAGCGATGCAACGGACTTGCCGTCATTATGGTTACGCACAAGCCCTTCGAAGGAGGCAAAGGCACCGGCTTTATCGGAAATCAGCTCACTTTTGAGCAGCTTAGTATCGATTGGAGTATTTGTTAGGGAGAACATATTTAAAAATAGTGATAGAGTGATAAAGTACTAAAGTGATAGAAAATTTTGATGTTTAAATTTAATAAACCTGAAATTGATGTCTTTATTATTTATAATTTTAATTCCTATCACTATATCACTACTATCACTTTATCACTTTTATTATCAATACGTTATTTTGACAATGCCTTTAAGAATACGGCATTGACAGGAAAGACGATTGTTACAGTCCATACCTAATTCATCTTCTTCATCGTTTAATTCGTTTAAATTATCCGCGCCCTCAAGGATTTCAATTTGGCAGGTTCCGCATACACCTGTGTTGCAGGAAAAAGGGATGCCGGCATTCTCACAGACTTCGGCAATCTGCGCGCCATCTTCCACGTCAAATTCTTCGTCATCTATATAAAGCTTGGCCATCTTACTTCAAGGCTTCTTCGATCTCTGGGAGTTTAAAGACAATATTTTTTTCGGGATTCTCAAATGAGTGTACTTTGGCTTCAGGATATTTTTCGACAATCCGTTGAATCAAATCGTCAACAATCACACGCGGGACAGAAGCGCCGGAACTGACACCAACTTTTTTATGTCCGTCAATAACCGACAAATCAAGCTCATGTGCGGTGTCCACAATGTGGCTTTCCACGCCGGCCTTTTCACCGGTTTCGCGCAGACGATTACTGTTAGAACTATTAGGCGAACCACAGATAATAATCACATCACAAAACTTGGCTAAATCTTTCACCGCATCCTGACGATTTTGTGTTGCATAACAAAGATCGGAGCGGGGAGGCTCAACTAGATTTTTGTATTTCGCGCGTAATTTATTGAGCATCTGTTTCGTATCATCGACGGATAATGTCGTCTGTGTGATGTAAGCAACCTCGGCATCCTCATCAATATCCAGATTCTCGATATCATCATCATCTTCGACAACATGCAAATACTCAGGATCCACATAACCACTGGTACCAATAAGCTCCTGATGCCCACGATGACCAATGAGAACGGTTTCGTATTTCTTCTCTGAAAATTTAACGGCCTCATTATGTACTTTAGTCACAAGGGGGCACGTGGCATCGACAAATTTGAGTTTGCGTTCCTTAGCCTTTTTAATAACCGAAGGCGGGACACCATGCGCTGAGAAGATAATACGCGAACCAACGGGCACTTCTTCGATGTCTTCGACAAAAATAACGCCCTTGTCACGAAAACCATTAACCACATATGTGTTATGTACAATCTCATGATAGACATATAGCGGGGCTCCGTGTGCTTTTAAGGCCCCGTCCACAATATCCACCGCAAAGGCAACGCCCGCGCAAAATCCTTGAGTTTTAGCTAGATAAATATCCATAATACTTAAAATGTTGAATTATTGCTTTGATTTCCGTATAATCGACCGTATTATAGCATGAAAAAATTAGGTGTAAATGCACTTTTAAAGGATCAATGGAACAATCTTCTAGACGAAAATCTCAAACCGTTATGATCGGCAATGTTCCGCTTGGCTCAGATTATCCGGTTGTGATCCAATCGATGACCGATACCCCGACCGCAGACATAGAGAAAACCTTCAACCAGACTCTATCTCTCATTGAATCCGGAAGCCAGCTTGTCCGCTGGACCGTTAATGACGATGCGGCTGCACGGGCGGTGCCCGAAATAATCAAACGCCTGCACGATCAAGGCATCTTTACACCGATCATCGGCGACTTTCATTTTAACGGCCACACACTGCTCACAAAATACCCTGAGTGTGCCAAGGCGCTTAGCAAATACCGCATTAATCCTGGCAATGTCGGCAAGGGCGATAAACACGATTCTAATTTTACCGCAATCATCAAAGTGGCAATTAAACACGATAAACCTGTACGCATCGGGGTTAATTGGGGATCGCTCGACCAGGAGCTTTTAACCGGCCTGATGGATGAAAACGCAAAGCTTGCCGAGCCAAAAGATTTTAAGGAAGTCACCTATGATGCCATGATTCAAAGTGCGCTGACCAGCGCTACTTTGGCTGAAAAAGAGGGACTGGGCAAAGATAAAATCATCCTCAGTGTCAAAATGTCAATCCTACAAGATATGGTCACCGTCTATAAGAGACTGGCCGACAGTTGCAATTATGCGCTTCATCTTGGCCTCACCGAGGCCGGCGCGCAGATCCAAGGCATTGCCTCAAGCGCGGCAGCCCTTGGGATTCTTCTGCAGCAAGGCATAGGCGATACCATCCGTGTTTCCCTGACCCCGCAGCCGGATGTGCCGCGCACAAGGGAAGTTGAGGTGTGCAAACATATCTTACAGTCCATGGGCTTGCGCTATTTCAAACCAAGCGTGACCAGCTGCCCGGGCTGTGGACGGACCAGTAGCAATTACTTTCAAATCCTGGCTAAAGAAATCAATGAGCATATCGAACGTAAAATGCCGGCCTGGAGAAAAGATTATCCGGGTGTTGAGAAGATGAAGATCGCGGTTATGGGCTGTGTGGTTAATGGACCGGGCGAAAGTAAACACGCGGATATCGGCATATCCCTGCCCGGAGATTCAGAAGAACCGATGGCTCCGGTCTATCAGGACGGTAAAAAACTGACCGTGCTTCGCGGTGATCATATTAAGGAAGAATTTACTACTATCCTCGAGACCTACATTCGCGATAAATTTTCTTAAACGTCCTCACAACTATTTTTTCTCATTAACGGTTGCATTTTGAAATACTATTTGGCAGAATAAATCCATAGATAACATCTTAATCAGGAGAGAATTAATGAAAAGATTTACCCTATTACTCGCTTTGGTTTTAACGACAACAACGCTTATCGGATGCAACACTATGAAAGGCATAGGCGAAGATATTTCGAGCCTGGGTGGTGCGATTTCTGAATCATCGGATAAGTAATTTTTTAAGAATATAATCGGAGTCGTATGATGAAAAAAACTTCCATTTTATTGGCTGTACTTATCCTTATTCCGGCACTTGCAGGATGCAACACAATTAAAGGAATAGGACAAGATCTTGCCGGTATCGGCAACGGCCTTTCCGGCGCGTCTGACAAAGTCAAAGACGATATCACACGCGAAAGAAATTAATGTGTAGTTCACACAATAAGGCTGCAGACCTTAGTTTGCAGCCTATTGCCCAACTGATGACAGATCTTAAGATTCATCCGAAAGATCTTGTCACCGCATCTACTGCGCAACTTACATTTAAAACCATCAAAAAAGCAAGAGCAGGCAAAAGACTTACCCGCAATAGCCAGCTAAAAATCCTCGATGCGCTCAATACGGCCACGCAAAAAAAGTTTGCTTTAAAAGATTTATTTGATTATTAATTAATGACTATGGTGGTGCACACCACTAATCTGGCCTAGGGTGTTGATGATATACACCGGTTCCGCACGCTTTTTATAATCCACATCAAGAAAAGCAAAACGAATAGTGCGATCTTGATCGATCACATAAGTGGCGGCGAGCGGAAGCTCATTGCGCGTATTACCTTGATGAGCTTCAAGGTCAATCCCATATTCTTTATACATTTGGGCAATGTGATCCTGAAGGGCAAATATCACGCCATATTCTTTTCCAACCGAACCCTCCGCATCGCTTAATACAAAATAACCCAATTCATTTTTTTGCGCGGTCGACAAAGTCGAATCAGGCAATTGCGAACTGATGGCTACAAGGTTGGCCCCGTGCGCTTTAAAATGGCTCAGTTCTTCTTGATAATGTTTAAGCGTCAAATTGCAGTAAGGACACCAAACCCCGCGGTACCACAGAAGAACCACCGGACCTTCTTCAAGCAAGGTATACAGCTCAACATCCTTACCGTTTTGATCAGGCAGCGTAAAGTTGGGGGCCGTATCACCTTTATTTTTGGCCCGTTTAAGGATGCCTGTCGCTTTTAGATCATCGAGGGACTTTTGAAATATTTGTTTAAGCTCATCGGTCATACCGGCCGATGACTGTGTGGTGTATTCCGCTAACGTATCTTTAAGCATGGCGTGATCAGCTGGTGCTGCTGACGCAACAAAACAAATCGCAAGAGTAAGGAGCAGTTTTTTCATGTTAACCTCTTAATGTTTTAAGAACATCAACCACTTCGGCCGAATGTTCTTTGGGTTTAACTTTGGGGAATATGTGTAAAATCTTTCCGTTTTTGATAATAAAGGTCGAACGTTGAACGCCCATATATTTTTTACCATACATATTTTTCTCAACCCACACACCGTAGGCTTGACACACTTTTCGATCGGTATCGGCCAAAAGAGGAAAGGGAAGCTCATACTTGGCAATGAATTTCTGATGTTTTGTCACATCATCAGGACTGACACCAAGAATAACCGCACCTATTTTAGTAATTTGTTTAAACTCATCACGAAAATTACAGGCCTCGGTCGTACATCCCGGCGTGTCGTCCTTAGGATAAAAATAGAGAACGATGAATTTGTCTTTATAGTCGGACAGCTTAACCGTTTTGCCTTCATTTGACTTAAGATTAAGCGCAGGGGCTTTCGCATTAACGTCTAGCATTAATAATCCTTCCATGCCTTGGTACTTGGATCATACATTTGCTTAACACATTTTTCCTCAGGCAAACCGTCTTCACGCGGCCAGGATGTTGCTTCAAGTTTGTTGCCATCAAGATCATAAAAATACAGCGACCATGATTTCTCACGTTTTTTCGCATATTCGATTTTGACATTATTATTTTCTAAATGTTCAATGTACTTGTCAAAATCATTGGCATGGAGTTGAAACGAAAAGTGATTGGCTCCGAGCCCTGTATGCTGAAATGGATGCGCGTCATCGGTGTTATCCGCTTGAATAATCCCAATCAAAGAACGGGGACCACAATCGAGAAAATACTCGATACCGGGCTTTGACGGTTCGCGTTCGGTTATTGTAAGACCTAAAACCTTAGTATAAAACTCTACTGATTTATCAATATCACGGACATTGACTGCCACATGATCGATGCCTTGAATGGTGATCATAATAAACTCCTCTTGTCTGTCGTTCGTCCTTAGTCATTAGTCATCGGTGCTCCAATGACCAACGACTAAAGACCAAATTATATTTTTATCGCTTTTTCTATCGTCCTATCCTTAAACAAAACGTATTCGCTGTAGCCGGCCTGACGGGCCATGTCGATGGCGATATCAAAATCACGTCCGACATCCTGCGGATCATGTGCATCAGAACCAAAGGTAAGAGGGACCTTGGCCTCGGCATAAACCTTCATCAATTCAAATGCCGGATAGATTTCCCCAGCCGGTTTGCGGATACCAGATGTATTGATCTCGGCGGCCACACCGCATTCTTTAAAGACTTCGGCCGTTATACGTACTTCATCCGTCATATCTTCGGTTGGGCGATGACCAAATTTTTTAACAAGATCAACATGCGCCATGATGTCAAACATCTGCGACTTAGCCGAGGCACGCAAAAGCGCATAATAATCGCGATAAACCTGATTCACATCCGTTTCATCCCATTTATCGCGCTGGGCAGGATCATCGAAACCCCAATCCTTAATAAAATGAACCGAACCAATCACATAGTCATAATGATAATCGTCCAGTATTGCTCTGGTTTTTTCTTCATACCCGGGAATAAAATCAGCTTCGATCGCCACTTTAATTATCAACTCATTACGGAAAACCTCACGGACATCCTCAATCATTTTGTAATATTCGGGAAGCTGTTTCATATCCATCGTGACACCGGGATCAACCATATGCACAAAAGGCGCATGGTCGGAGAATCCGATTTCCTTAAGTCCGACAGAAAGGGCCTTTTGGGCATACTCACGCGGCGCGCCAACGGCGTGTCCGCACAAAGGCGTATGCATGTGATAATCAGCGATAGGTTTCATTTGTTTTGATAATTTAAATGGATTATTTAGAAGCTTGGAGCTAGAAGCTCGAAGCTCTCGTGATTGATGAGCTCCGAGCTCCAAGCTGCGAGCTCCATTAAAAATGCAAGCTATTGTATTATGTTTAATATAACTTTGCAATCAAAACCGTCGGTTTGACACCTGCGAGGGCCTGTGCTAATATCGCGCTATTAGAGCAGTTATTAGCGTATGGCGGTTAGCGTTTAGGGTATCCCTATTCGCTAAACGCTATACGCTAAAAATAAACATTTTATGAAAAAAAAGACTGTACTGATAACCGGCGGCGCCAAGCGTATTGGTAGTGCCATTGCGACACTTTTGGCGACAAAAGGCTATAATATTGCTCTGCATTATAATACATCACAAAAAGAGGCCGAGGAGCTTGCTAGTGAACTTTGCACACATAATATTACATGCCGCACGTATAGTTGCAATTTAGAAAACATTCAAGAAGTTTCAGAACTGCTGAGTACTGTTCAAAAAGATTTGCCAAAGATTGATTTGCTCATTAATAATGCCTCTGTATTTGAAAAAGATTCGATTCGTGATATTAATTTAGATCGCATTCAGCAAAATTTAAATGTGCACTATATTGCGCCATATATTTTGATTAGCCAATTTGCCGGCATCATGAAAAGCGGACACATTATCAATATCCTCGATCGTCATGTTGATCGGGGACATACGGAGTTTGCCAGTTATCTGATTTCTAAAAAAGCGTTAAAGGGTTTAACCGAAGTCGCTGCCGCCGAACTGGCGCCGGAGATTCGTGTCAATGCCATTGCACCCGGGTTTATTTTAAATCCGGAAGGAGAAGAAAAAGCGGACACCAAACAACGCGTGAATCAAATACCCATGGGACGCAAAGGTTCACCCATAGATATCGCAAATGCAGTTGATTTTTTGGACAATACACCTTATATTACGGGACAGACCTTGTTTGTAGATGGAGGCGAGCACATGCTCTAAACATAACTAAACTTTAAACAATAAACATTAAACAGGCTTGTTTAATGTGTAAAGTTTATTGTTTGAAAGGAATAACAAAATGGCAATTATTCGTATCACCGACCTGCGCCTACGCTGCATTATCGGCATCTTTGATTGGGAAAAAGAAAATAAGCAAGACGTCATACTTAATATCGAAATGGAATTTGATGCAACAAAGTCTGCACAGTCTGATGATATAAACGATACCGTTGATTATAAAAAGATAACCAAAGAAATCATCGCTATGGTGGAGGGCTCTCAATTTAACCTGCTTGAAAAATTAGCTGAAGAAGTGCTTAATATTGTGTGCGCGCATCCATTGGTCGAGCAGGCGCGGGTTGAAATTGATAAACCAGGCGCGCTGCGCTTTGCCGATTCTGTTTCACTGGAGCTCACAAGAACAAAGAACTAAGCCATAGGCCATAAGCTATAAGCCATAAACTATGGCTTACGGCCTACAGCTTAAGGCTTTAAAAAATAATTCAATGAACAAAGCAATCATCGGCCTTGGCTCAAACATCAATCCGCAAGAAAACATCGCCAAGGCACGCGCGGCATTAGCCGATCAATTCACAGTTGTAGCCGAATCCACGTTCATTGAAACAGAACCGGTCGGCTATACCGATCAGGATAATTTTATTAACGGGTCGGTTCACATCGAAACAGGCCTTGCCCAAGAGGCACTCAAGGCCAAACTGAGGCAAATGGAAGACGAATTGGGACGCGTCCGTTCAGAAATCAAATTCGGCCCGCGTAGCATTGATTTAGACATCATTGTTTTTAACAACCAAATCATTGATGATGATTTTTACAGCCGTGATTTTATTAAAAATGCAGTCTTGGAATTAATCCCAGACCTGGAGTTCTGATGTTTTTTTATCTTCTTATATTATTTACCGTTCTGCCAGCCCTTGAGCTCTATGTCTTAATAGAGGTAGGCGGTGTCATTGGGGCAGGGAATACTATCCTGATTATCATTCTGACTGGTGTCATCGGTGCCTATTTAGCACGGCTGCAGGGATTCCTCACTTTGCAGAAAATACAAAATAATGTTAACCAAGGTCAACTCCCTAGCGAAGAGCTGATGGATGGGCTCATGATCCTCGTAGGCGGCATTGTCCTTTTGACGCCAGGATTCATCACCGATGCCCTGGGATTTCTACTGCTCATTCCACTTTCCCGGAATTTGATCAAACTTTGGGTGCGAAAGACTTTTGAAAATATGATGAAAGAGGGTGGCACAATCCACATTTATCGATCTCGGCCGGGTGGCGGGCCTTCCACAAAACGCTACGATGACATTGATATTTAGAGAATTTGATCTTTTCACTTGCAATAAAAGGGAAGGTTGTTATCATAGCCATATTGTGAGCTGCGTAAGCTCACAATAAAGACCAGGCCTGCTTCGTGAGCTTACGCAGCTCACAAGGGGGATTTTCGAGGAACACATATGACATTCCAAGATAAAGTCGCCATTGTAACCGGTTCAACCCGCGGCATTGGAAAAGGCATTGCTGCCGCCTTTGCTAAGCAAGGGGCGACTGTTATTGTAACCGGCCGCAGTGAAGAATCGGCACAGAAAACTGTTAGTGAAATCCAGCAAAATGGTGGTACGGCCGATTACTTTGTCGGCGACGTGACTAATGGCGAAATTGCACAAGAAATCACTGCAAAAGTCCTTGACAAATATAACCGCATTGATATATTAATTAACAACGCGGGCATAACAAAGGATAATTTGCTCCTTCGGATGAGCGAAGACGACTTTGATGACGTTATCCGCATCAACTTAAAAGGCGTTTTTAATTTCACCAAAGTTGTTGCCAAAGTTATGCTTAAAGCAAAACAAGGAAGTATTATTAATATTTCCTCGGTCATTGGAATAACAGGAAATGTCGGACAAGCCAATTACGCGGCCAGTAAGGCTGGCGTTATCGGTTTTACCAAATCGGTTGCGAAGGAATTGGCATCCAGAGGCATCACAGTTAATGCAATTGCCCCAGGTTACATTCAAACCGACATGACCGCTGAAATGACAGACAAAGCCCAAAGCGAAATCCTCGATAAAATCCCGATGAACCGTTTGGGAGCAGTGGATGACATCGCTAAGGCTTGTTTATTTCTCGCTTCTGAGGAAGCAAATTATATAACGGGCCAAACACTCGTCATTGATGGTGGGATGACGATTTAAACAGATTTTAAACAGGAGGCAAATCAATATGGCAGTTGAAGACAAAATCAAGTCAATCATCGCAGAACAACTCGGTGTTAAACCAGATGAAGTAACTCCGGAAGCATCCTTTATCGATGACCTGGGAGCTGATTCGCTTGATACGGTTGAGCTTATCATGGCCCTGGAAGAAGAGTTTAATGTAGAAATCCCTGACGAAGATGCCGAAAAAATGACGACTGTTGGGGATGCCATTAAGTATGTGAATGAAAAAGCCTCCGGCGATGAGTAATTATCAAAGCATCTAATCCAATTGAGTATATCTGTGCCTCGGTTTTAACCAAACCGAGGCCTTATCTTTATAGGGTCTACATATGAGTAAAAAACGCGTTGTTATAACAGGGTTGGGGGTCGTTTCCCCTTTAGGAACAGGGACCGATAAATTTTGGCAAAACCTGATTGCCGGCAAAAGCGGTGTGCGCAAAGTGACCACCTTTGATGCCGAAGCATTTACGGCCAAGATTGCCGCTGAAGTTCCTGATTATGATCCGCTTGAGTATTTCGATACAAAAAAGGCACGGACGCTGGCCAAGTTTGTTCAATACGCATCGGTCGCCTCCAAAGAAGCGGTGGCCAACGCCAAGCTTGATATGGAAGAAGAAGACCGCACACGTGTCGGTGTTATTGTCGGCTCCGGCATCGGAAGCATCCGCACAGCGGAAGTCGAATATCAAAAATTTATCGATAAAGGTCCAAGACGCATTTCACCACACTTTATCCCGCGCATCATTATTAATGAAGCAGCGGGGCAAGTATCCATTGACCATGGCGCGCAGGGCCCGGCCACATGTGTTGTCACCGCTTGTTCAACCGCGACAAACTCCATTGGAGATGCTGCGCGTCTGATCGCCTGGGGTGATGCCGATGTTATGATCGCCGGTGGAACAGAGAGTGCGACAACTGTGCTTGGTCTTGGCGGTTTTGCCGCGCTTAAAGCTCTATCAACACAATTTAATGATGAACCACAGCGTGCATCACGCCCATTTGATGCCAACCGCGACGGCTTTGTGATGGGAGAAGGCGCCGGTGTTTGTATTCTAGAATCTTTGGAACATGCCGAAAAACGCGGTGCACCAATCTTAGCCGAGTTTGCCGGTTATGGCCGTACCTCTGATGCTTATCATATCACGGCACCGGAGAGTTCAGGCGAGGGAGCCCGGCGTGCGATGACACTGGCCATGGAAGACGGGAACTTAAGCCCACAAGATATTTCTTATATCAATGCCCACGGTACATCGACCTACTTGAATGATAAAACAGAGACACTGGCCATTAAAAATGCCTTTGGCGAACACGCTCAAAACATTCCGGTTAGTTCAACCAAATCCATGACCGGCCACTTGCTGGGAGCTGCCGGAGGGATTGAGTTTACCGCCTGTGTTAAGGCTGTACAGGATGACATTGTGCCGCCGACCATCAATCTGGAAAACCCCGATCCTGAATGTGATCTTGATTATGTTCCTAATGAAGCCCGCAAGCTCACGGTCAATGCGGCCATGAGTAATTCCCTGGGATTCGGCGGCCATAATGCAAGCATTATCGTAAAGAAATTCCAGAAGTAATCACCCAAACATTTTCAGTTGGATTTAAAAGCAGTTGTGCTATACTTTTCAGCTGCTACTAATATTAAATAAAGAGGATTCAATGAGTAATTACAAAATAGCCGTTATAAAAGGCGACGGGATCGGCCCCGAAGTTATCGACGAAGGACTTAAAGTCCTTGCCAAAGCCGCGGAAATACACGGATTTTCCTATACCATGGAAGATTTTAACTACGGCGGCGAACGTTATCTTAAGACCGGCGAAGTCTTATCTAACGCCGAAGTAGAAGGCCTGCGCGCATTTGATGCGATTTATTTAGGCGGCATCGGCCATCCGGATGTTAAACCCGGCATTTTAGAAAAAGGAATTTTACTTAAACTGAGATTTGATTTAGAGCAATACATCAATTTACGTCCGGTTAAACTGTATGAAAATGTCACGACACCTTTAGCAGGCAAGACACCGGATGATATTGATTTTATTGTTTTCCGGGAAAATACCGGTGGACTTTACACAGGCGTCGGTGAGTTCCAAAATAAAGATACGGACGATGAGATTGCGATTCAATCAATGGTTTACTCTCATAAACAAGTCGAACGTTGTGTGCGCTACGCTTTTGAATCGCTTAAGAAAACACATGAAAACAGTCCATGGAAAGGATTAAGCGACCAAGAGAAGGCCGACGGTTTTTACGCTAAATTAACATTATGCGGTAAAACAAACGTTTTAACGTATGTGTTTGACCTGTGGCAACGCGTGTTCAATAAAGTCGGGGCCGAGTATCCCGGCATCATCAAAGACTATTGTCATGTCGATGCGATTTGCATTTATATGGTGGAAGACCCTAAACGCTTTAACGGCATTGTAACGAACAATATGTTCGGCGATATCATTACGGACTTGGCGGCGACAACGCAAGGCGGCATGGGCGTTGCCCCAAGCGGTAACAT
>JANQMA010000002.1 GCA_028280285.1 Candidatus Omnitrophota bacterium
TCGCTAACTTGTTACCTCAATTGTGAAAATATACAAGGGGCGGCTCGTGAGCCGCCCTAAATTATCGCAAAATTAGGGCCGTTCACGAACGGCCCCTACGTTATGTCTATTATTATGAAAAGAGATAATTTATATTCAGACGAACAAAATAATATTGGCGATTTTATCTTCGATGATAAAGTCGCCGCTGTTTTTGAGGACATGGTTAAGCGTTCAGTGCCCGGCTACCAGGCCATTGTCAATATGGTCGGGATGGTCGCCGAGGAGCATGTCCGTGCACAAACGAATTGCTATGATCTTGGCTGTTCTGTTGGTGCATGCACAGCATCCATGGGACGTGCTATAAAACAAGAAGGGGTTAAGATCATTGCTGTTGATAATTCTGAATCTATGACCGCGCAGTGTCGCAGTAATTTAGAGCAATTGGCATTTAACGCGGAAGTGCAAGTTGTCTGTGAAGACATATGGGATACGGACATTCAAAACGCGTCGATGGTGGTGCTTAATTTTACTTTACAGTTTTTTACTCCTGAAAGACGCCAGGCACTGCTTAAAAAAATCTATGACGGTATGATCGACGGCGGTATTTTGATTCTCTCCGAGAAGATCAAGTTTGATGATGCAAAGGAAGAAGAATTTCAACAATCCATGCATCATGCGTTTAAACGATTGCAAGGTTACAGCGATTTGGAAATTGCGCAGAAGCGCAGCGCACTTGAAAATGTTCTTATCTCCGATACGCTGGGCGAGCATAAACAAAGATTAACTGACGTAGGTTTTACAAATATCTATCTTTGGTTTCAATGTTTCAATTTTGTTTCGTTGGTGGCGTTTAAATAATAATGATGATACAAATAAAAATAATGTAGGGGCGGCTCGTGAGCCGCCCTAAATTATCGCAAAATTAGGGCCGTTCACGAACGGCCCCTACTTTATGTCTATTATTTTTATGTTAAATTACACACAGACATACGAATTTTTAAAAACAACCGAGTTATCACCTTGGGTCAACTCTTTGCAGTCGGTTACAGAGTCGACTTTCCACGATAAACGCTGGGGTGATTTGCCGGGTTGGTTGGAGGCCTTAGGACAGTTTCCAGATGTGAATCCATCTTGTATTGATTTAAATGCTTCTGCTGTGACCATTGGGAAGGCTTCTGACATTGATGACGCTACACGCAAGAAGATGGAAAGTCTTCTTAAACAATTTTTTCCCTGGCGCAAGGGACCTTTTGATCTGTTTGGTACATATATTGATACGGAATGGCGTAGTGATCTTAAATGGGACCGTTTGAAAGACGCGATTGGCAGTTTAGAAGGAAAAGTTGTGCTTGATGTCGGTTGCGGCAGTGGGTACCACTGTTGGCGGATGAAGGGGGCCGGTGCAAAAGCTGTTGTTGGCATTGATCCGACTATGCTTTATCCGCTTCAGTTTGAGATTTTTCAGAAATATATCCAAGATCCCAGTGTTTCTGTGTTTCCGGTTGGGATTGATGATATGCCTGATGATTTAGGGCTATTTGATGCCATTTTTTCAATGGGGCTATTATATCATCGCCGGGCCCCTTTCGATCATTTGCTTAAGCTGAAATCTTTACTCAAAGAAGGCGGTCAACTGGTGCTCGAGACACTTGTGATTGATGGGGTTGAGGGAGATGTATTATCGCCTTCAGGCCGGTATGCTAAGATGCCGAATGTCTGGTTTATTCCGTCTTGTCCGACCCTTGCGGCCTGGCTTAAGCGCACAGGGTTTAATCAAATCCGGCATATTGATACCATACTTACTACAAGTCAAGAGCAAAGAGCGACCGCATGGATGGAATCGCACTCCTTGGAACAGTTTCTTGATCCAAATGACCCCAGTCAGACTTGTGAAGGCTACCCAGCCCCGAAAAGGACCATTTTCCTGGCATGCAAGCCATGAATGCTGAGCACCGGTTCTTTTATATAAATATATATAAAAATTTAAATTATATCTTTTTAACGTCTTTGAAATATTTTATACTCTTTTGATAGAGAGATGGGAAGATATCCTGTCTGCCAATTACTTAAGAAAGGGTTATATGAAGAGGTTTCTTTTTTGGGTAATCTTTTTATTCTTTTTTAGTTTCTCAGCATCATCTATTGCTGCGCCTAAGAATGGAGAAATAAAGAGTTTTTTTCCATCTGGTGAGCTTCGTAAAGTTCAAAATTATAAGGATGGCCTGCGCCACGGGCCGGCCAAACGTTATTATATCTCCGGTCAATTAATGGCAGAAATGGAGTTTAACCAAGGCAAACGTGTCGGTGTTGTTAAAGAATACCATGAAAACGGACAGCTATTTCTATATGCTGAGTATAAAAACGGTGTGCGCCATGGCAAATATAATAAATTTTATTTTGATGGAGCGCCTTTTATGAAAGCGGAGTTTAATGAAGGTCGCGAGATTGGCATAGCCACACGCTATCACAAGAATGGAAAACCGCAGATTATTGTTGAATATGATTATGGGAGAGTGATATCAAAACAGGTGTTTGATAAAAAAGGTAATTTAAAAGAAGACGACGATGAAGGGTAATAAGCACTCGGCACATGAATGAATTTAAGGAAATTATTGTTCTTTATAAGCAGTCGGATATTGCTCTGGTCAAATCATTGCTTGAAGCGCAGGGTATCCCGTTTTTCATTGATAATGAAAATTTTAATATCATTCACGGTAGTGCCATTGGAGCAAGAGTGCGTGTGGCGGAAGAAAAGTTTGATGAGGCGAAAGAAGTGTTAAGTTCTTTTTTGCAGTAAAACATGGATATATTAAATAACCGAGATGAAAAGCCTGCAATTAATTATCCATGCCAGTGGACGTACAAAGTAATTGGTTTGACCGAGGAGGATGTGGCGCAGGCTGTTCGTGATGTTTGCCAAAGCAAGGTGTACTCGCTCAAGCATTCGATGAACAGCCGTGAGGGGAAGTATGTTAGTTTTTCATTGATGATTGTGGTTAGCTCTGAAGAGGAAAGAAAAGGTTACTTTAAAAGTCTTAAGAATCATAAAAATCTTAAAATGGTGCTTTAACCTGCTCACCTTCGCTCTCGGTGAATTTGTTAAGAGCTTCGGTGCGGCTTCGGAGGGGACGAAATGAAAAAGATAGGTCGCTACACGGTTAAAATTTTTAAAATGAAAAACAGAAAAGGCTACGCGGCGCTTTGCAATGATTGTTTAACAGAGGGCTTAACAAAAGTGGCGGCGTATGACCGGATGGTCAAAGCCATCGCACGCATAGAGAAAAAAAAGAAAAAGAAAAAATAGGAGTTACTATGAAAAAAATTTCTTTGTCAATACTATTGGTAAGTTTACTTTTTATATCAACATCCGTGACTGCCGATGAGCCCTTTATTTTCCCAAGAGACGGGCAGAGTAGAGAGCAAAGAGAGATCGATAAATCTTTTTGCTATAGCTGGGCCGAAGAAGAAACAGGGGTTGATATTAAAGTTGTTGAGGCCAAACTGGAAATGATGGCTGAGATGGAAGTAGAACGTAGCGCAGCCTATGAAGATGAGGAGTTTGGTTTGGGCGGCATGTTCACAACTGTTTTTAAAGACGCTGCTCGCGGAGCAGCGCTCGGTGCCATAGATGATGCGATTGACAAAGAGGTTGGCACTTATGCGGCGCAGGAAGGTCTTAAATCGGTGCTGGATATACGTAGCGATAAAAAAGATTATGAGCAGAGAAAAGAAGAGGACAGCCGTTTGTCCCGGGCCATGCTTCTTAAGAAAAAATATGAGGATTATAATCGCGCGTTTGCGGTTTGTATGGATGCTAAGGGATATAGTGTAAGATAAAAATTATGAGACTATTGGGAAGATTGGTTTTAGTATTTCTATTGACTCTAGCACTTAATGGAGGGGCCATGGCCGACGATCAAACAAATTATAGTAAAGCCATATTTGCCGGAGGATGTTTTTGGTGTATGGAAGGCCCGTTTGAAAAGTTGGACGGTGTGATAGCGGTTATCTCCGGCTATACCGGTGGCCCTGAGGAAAACCCAACCTACAAGGAAGTGTCCTACGGTCAAACCGGTCATGCCGAGGCTGTTGAGATAACTTATGATGCGAGTAAAGTGAGTTATGATCAATTACTGGATGTCTTTTGGCGCAGCATCAATCCAACACAAAAAGACGGACAATTCGCCGACATCGGTCCGCAGTACCGTACGGGCGTCTTTTATCTTGATGAAGAGCAGAAAAAGCAAGCCGAGGCCTCAAGGGATAAGTATAACAAACTGGGCGTTTTTGATGGTCCTATTGTCACAGAGATCACAGCAGCCGGGCCGTTTTATCCGGCCGAAGAATATCATCAGGATTATTACAGAAAACATCCTTTGCATTACAAAATGTACCGGGAGGGTTCAGGACGTGCCCCATATTTGAAAAAGCTCTGGGGAGATAAGTAAATAATTTGCTTTCAATATGTTAGGTGTTGAAGATATAATTAAAAAGTTCAAACTTCAGCCACATCCAGAAGAAGGTGGTTATTTTATTGAGACGTATAGATCGGCTGATATTTTGACAAAAGATGCGTTATCTACGCGATATGAGGGTGAACGTAATAGCTCAACAGCGATTTACTATCTATTAACGGATAAGGCATTATCAAAAATGCACCGGTTAAAGAGTGATGAAGTGTTTCACTTTTATTATGGCGATCCGATTGAAATGCTTCACTTGTTTGAAGACGGGACAAGCCGGGTTGTTAACTTTGGCAATGACATCGCCTCGGGGTGTGTGCCGCAGGTTGTTGTGCCTAAAGGCGCATGGCAGGGCGCGCATTTAAAAGAAGGGGGATCAGTGGCGCTTATAGGCTGCACGGTTTCTCCCGGATTTGATTACAGCGACTATGAACACGGCAGCTATGATGTTTTGGTTAAACAATATCCATCACAGAAGGATTTGATTAGATTGCTGACCGATTAGTTATGGGACAAAGAAAATTATTTCCAAAACAAGCGCTTCCGATTGAACTAGTTGTCTTCTCCGCTATTCTCACCCTTGGTATTCTTATCTGGTTTGCACACGATACGTATGTCAGCTATCAAGAGTCCAGAGCTAAAGATAAGGTCGAGCTCGCCTACATTGAACTGTTCAGTAATATTTTATATTTGGATGAGACTATGTCCAACTCACTGCGTATGGCTGTCGTCACGCAAGATGCTTACTGGCTTGAACGTTACAATAGGTTTAATAATAAATCAATACAAGTCATCAAAGATGTCTATTCCCGCGACCGCAATTCACCGATCTATAAACATTTTAAGATATTAGAGAGAGCCATCAATCAGATTTATGCGCTTGATGCGGAAGTTATTCGTCATATTAAAAATAAAGATTTTAAATCGGCACGTGCCATTATTTTTGATCCCCAGTATCAACGTGTGCAGGATGTTTTAACGAGCAATGCCGAACAACTTTCTTACAGCGATACAAAAGAATTCAGATTACATGAACTACATTCAAAAATCGTTTATTTCGACGAGATTTTAACAATGTCAGCACAGCTCTATGTTGTCACTGGTGATGTAAGTTGGAAAGAGCGCTACGATGAATTCCGTCCCAAAATAGCAGAGGCATTTAATGAGGCCAAAGATTTGGCGGAAATCAGTTTTCTGCATGATTTTATTCAGCAAGCGCAGATTATCAATGCCAAAGTATATGAAATGGAAAAGAATGCATTTGATCGTGCTGAGGCCGGCTTTCGTGGAGAAGCCAAACAAATTCTCTTCGATCATCAATATTCCCGCCAAAAACAGCTTTATTTAATTACCCTGAATACATTTGAAGAGCAGATAAGAAACATGTTCTATGCTTCCGGACTTAAAAAGACATCTGCCTACCAAATGAAAACAATTATTGTGGCCTTGAGTGTGTTTGCCTTGTTTATTTCGTGGATGGTTGTTTTAGGTGCACTGCGTCAATGGTACCGCATGCGTCTCGAGATGGAAGAAAGAATCTTAAAAGAGAACGAAGAGGCCCGTCGGGAAGCGCGCGTTAAAAGTACATTTCTGGCCAACATGAGCCATGAAATCAGAACCCCCATGAACACCATCATCGGTTTTAGTGATTTACTTCAGCAAACGGATTTAAACGATAAACAACGGGCGTATTTGGATACGGTCCATTCCAGCGGGGAGCTGCTTCTGGGAATTATTAATGATATCCTGGATTATTCTAAACTTGACGCCGGTAAAGTTGAATTTGAAGAAATAGATTTTAGTCTGGAGTATTTAGTATCGGATGTTTTTAAAATGATCCAGCCGCGCATGGAAGATAAAACAATTCAGACATACGTCGACATTGATCGTAAAGTGCCACTTTATTTGAAAGGCGACCCGACACGCCTGCGACAGATTTTACTTAATCTTTTGACCAATGCGATTAAATTTACCGAAAAAGGTGAGGTTGGCATTATTGTCCGTTATCTTGAACAGAAAAAATTTCCGGGCTATCACTTGGAATTTGTCGTCAAGGATACCGGTATTGGTATATCTGAAGAAGGACAGACCAAATTATTTGAATCGTTTAATCAAGCGGAGAAATCAACCACACGTCAGTTTGGCGGAACAGGGCTTGGGCTTGCCATCTGCAAAGCCTTAGTCGGGGCCATGGACGGAGACATCCGCGTGGAATCACAAGAAGGTAAGGGGAGTGAGTTTATCTTCACGGCTTATTTTAAAGAAGGTAAACCTTCCGGGCAGGAGAGGATTGTGCCGCTGTCAAAGGCGCAGTTAAAAGGTAAGCGTGTATTTATTGCCGATGGTAATGAAAAGTCAAGAGACGTTGCCCGTAAATATTGTAAAGATATTGAACTCAATGTCGTCGGCTGCCTCGATACCGGACAAGGTGCGCTTAATAAAATTGATGAGCTTTTATCCAAAGGCTGTCCGCCGGATATTATTCTTTCCGAGACAACTTTTAGTGATATGGAAGCCAGCGAACTCGTTAAAAAATTACACACTCATAAACAAGGAAGAAATATAAAAATTATCGCCACCCCGTCGGACATCACGATTGGGGCCGCGCATGATGCCGATGAAAGTGGGTTTGACGGATTTTTGGCGAAACCAATTACACGTGGTGATTTGCAAAAAGTTATTGCGACTGTTTTAGGGGACTTCCGTGAAGAAAGAACAATTGTTACGCGTCATATGGCATCCGAGGTGAGTTGTAAGGGGATTAAAGTGTTGGTCGTCGATGACAGTATTCCCAATCAGTCACTCATTAAAGCCTATTTTGAAAATATCGGTTGTCAGGGTGAGTATGCGAATAATGGTCAGGAAGCAGTTGATATACTCAAAGATCATATGGATTTTGATTTGTGCTTGATGGATATTCAGATGCCGGTGATGAACGGGCACGAGGCGACACGCATTATACGCGAGGAGATTAGCAAAGACTTGCCGGTGATTGCTTTAACAGCCTCAGCGATGGCGGAAGACAAACAGAGCTGTTTGGATGCCGGTATGAATGATTTTTTAACCAAGCCTATCAATGTTATTCTTTTGAAAGAAAAAATTCTTCAATATGCGGCCAAAAACTAATCAGCCGCGCGGGAAAATAATTATCACAATAGTTTTGTTATATATGCAGAATGTACTTGGGACATCGGACTTAGGACTTAGGGGTCACCAAGTCCTAAGTACTAAGTCCAGATTATGATGAAACGCACTTTTCTATTTATATTTCTATTTTTTTTATTTACCGTAATTGGTTCTGCCTCTGCGCAATTAGTCGACGCCCCGCATTCGGCAGTGCAGCTTATTGCAGAGAAAGCAACGGTTAAACCGGGCGAACCAGTTCTCTTAGGCTTTGATTTGCACTTGGATCCGGGTTGGCACATCTATTGGCAAAATCCCGGTGATTCTGGTGCGCCTCCGCAAGTTAAATGGAAGAGTCCCCCCGATCTTCGTGCGTCTTCCTTTAAATTTCCTTATCCGCATCGTATTGATTATGGCGGGTTGACGAGTTACGGGCATGAAGGGCGAGCGCTTCTTATAAGTGAAGTGCAGGTCCCAAATAATCTCGTCGCCGGCGATGAGTTTACTGTCGATGCCCATCTGGGATTTCTTGTTTGTGAAAAGATTTGTGTGCCGGCCGATGTAGATTTATCCATTGCCATTCCGGTTGTCGATGATATCGCTGTCGATGATCCCCGGTGGAGCAATTATTTTGCCCGGGCTAAAGAATCCTGGCCGGTTGAAAAGCATGGTTTGAAAATAAAGGCCTATCAAACGGATGCGCACTTTCACATTATGATTCCTGCCGTTAAAGGATTGGAAGATGTCCAATTTTTCGCATTGGATGAAGATATTATTCAATATATGCCGCAACAAGAACTGATTAATGTGAAGTCCGGACATGAGTTGGTTGTTGAAAAATCAGAATTTTTAGAAGGCGAGGTAAAACATTTAAACGGTGTTTTAGTATCAAAGGCAGGATGGGGAAAAATTAAAAATAATGCGATAGGCATTTCCCCCGTTGTTGAAAAGTTTAACCCTAACGCCTTGGGGACAATCAGTAATGATAGTGTTATGGGTGCTGTCATTGCGATTGGCTTTGCATTCATTGGCGGATTACTTCTTAATTTGATGCCATGTGTGTTACCTGTTTTGTCTTTAAAGGTATTGGGATTAATCAAACATGCCGAAGATGAAAAACAGGCATGGAAACATGGGTGGGCATTTACGGTGGGCGTGGTTTTTTCCTTTTTGGTCTTAGCCGCTATCTTAGTGGTGCTGCGCGAAGCAGGTGAGCATATCGGCTGGGGATTTCAGTTTCAGTCGCCGGGATTTGTGATTTTTATGGCATGGTTTTTGTTTTTGCTCGCGCTTAATTTGTTTGGTGTATTTGAAATAGGGGAAAGTTTAACGCGTATTAATTGGGTTAAACATCACGGTTTAAGCGCGTCTTTTCTAAGCGGTATGCTTGTGACCATTGTGGCGACGCCATGCACGGCGCCTTTTATGGGGGCGGCGTTAGGATTTGCGTTGACGCAGACGACCATTGTTTCTTTTATTGTATTTTTTGCGCTTGGATTTGGTTTAGCATTACCGTATTTACTTTTAACATGTTTTCCTGCGTTTCTTAAGTTTGTTCCGAAGCCCGGGCCGTGGATGGTTAAGTTTAAATTTTGTATGGGCCTACTTATGCTGGGCACGGCTTTATGGTTTTTATGGATTCTCGACGCGCAGCTGGGGCATAAGTCACTTTGGGTTATGGTGGAGGCCATTGGATTAAGCTGTGTCGGCGCATGGTTTTTATTTCACGGGCAGCGTAATAGAGAAAAACCACATTTTAAACCAATTGCGGTTATTATTCTTATTGCGGGGCTTGTGCTTGGATTTCAAGCACCAAAATTTAAAACAGATGTGAAGGCGCATACAACATCACAAATCGATTGGATTGATTACGCGCCGGCTATAGTGGATGATTATCGTCAACAGGGCCGGGCTGTTTTTGTTGATTTTACGGCACGCTGGTGTTTGACATGCCAGGTTAACGAGCGGGTTGCACTTGAACATGATAAAGTAGCTCAAGCGGTGAAGGATAAAAATATTGTCATGATTAAAGCCGACTGGACTAATTATGATGAGCGGATTACGCAAGCACTTGAAAAGTTTGGTAAAAACAGTATTCCGTTTTATGTGCTATATCCTCCGGGTAAGAATGAGCCGATCATCTTACCTGAGATTATCACGCCAAAGATTGTTTTGGATGCATTTGAGTGGATTGAATGAACATGGGTTGTTAGTTGTTGGTTGATGGTTGTTAGCAATCAAGATTCCAACAACAAACAACGAACAACTAGCAACTAACAAGAAAGAAAAAAATCATGAAAATTATCTCATGGAATGTCAACGGCATTCGTTCGGTGCTTAAAAAAGGATTTTTAGATTTTGTTAAAAAACAAAAACCGGATATTTTGTGTATTCAGGAAACCAAATCGCCCGGCGAGGCGGTTGAGTTAGACCTCAAAGGTTATGAAGGGTTCTGGGATCATGCCGAGAAGAAAGGCTATTCGGGGACACTGACACTGACAAAGACCAAACCATTGTCTGTTAGTTATGGACTTGGAATTAAAAAGCATGATAGCGAAGGACGCGTTGTCACAACGGAATTTAAAAAATTCTATTTGGTTAATGTGTACGTGCCTAATTCCAAACGCAAACTCGAGCGTCTGCCGTACCGTCAGAAAGAGTGGGATGTCGACTTTCTTAAATATTGCAAGAAGCTTGAGAAGAAAAAACCGGTTATCTTTTGCGGCGATATGAACGTCGCGCATACGGAAATTGATTTAGCCAACCCTAAAACCAATCGAAAAACACATGGCTTCACCGATGAAGAACGCGCAGGGTTTGACAATATTGTCAAAGCCGGTTTTGTGGATACCTTTCGTCTGTTTGAAAAAGGCGGCGGGCATTACACCTGGTGGAGTGTGATGGGCAATTGCCGGGCACGGAATGTCGGCTGGCGGATTGATTATTTCTGTGTGTCGCAGAAACTTGCCAAATCTGTTAAAAAGGCCAAAATCCTTAAAAGTGTCATGGGCTCTGACCATTGCCCGGTTTTGTTGGAAATATAGAAGGTGCCATCATAACCTACGAGGTTAACCTCGTAGGTTTGCAACAGGCATTTATTTATCTGCCTGCGCACCCGGGCTTGTTTGCGGTTGGTGTGAAAATTACGAATTATGGGTGTCCGGGTATGGGATAGGGTGTCCTGTTGCAAGATTTAATAAAAAAGAGTATACTTGCTCTAATAATTTAATCAGTTTTAAGGAATAAAAAATGAAACAATTTACAACTTTGTTTACAACATTATTAATGACCATTGGTTTAAGCACCAGCGCGCATGCGGTTTTGATTGATTTCAACTCTCTTTCCAATGGCGAGATTGTCACAACACAATTTGCCGGCGTTACAATCAGCGCCGATAATCCAAACCGCAGTTTTGATTTTGCGATTGCGTTTGATTCAACGGCAACTGGAACAGAAGATCCTGACTTAGAAGATCCATGGTCGGGCGGAAATCTTTTGGGAACTGACTTAGGCAATTTGTTGATCATCTCCGAGCGCAGCGCCACTAATCCTTCAGGACATATTGCAAGGCCAGATGACGAAGGACGCCGACCGGCCGGAACAATTGAATTTACATTTGATGTTGATATCGATAAGTTTGGTTTTGACTTTGTTGACGTTGATAATCGCGGCAGCGGTCGCGAAGATCCAAGCGAATACAAACTTGAGTTTTTTGATGATGGCGGTTTGGTTGGGGCGGTAACGCTTAAAGAATTCGAAACAGCGGCATCTGTCTTTTTTGATCCAACGATCGATCATGGAGACAATAAAGCGAATAGATATGCGCCAATTACAGCAGCCCATTTAGGCGGGGTATTTGATGAAGTCGTTGTTCATTTTGGCGGATCAGGCGCAATCGATAATATTTATTACACGCATGCTATCCCGGAGCCAGCGACCATAGCGCTTTTTAGCACAGGTTTAGTTGGCGCTTATTTAAGACGGCGTAAACAAAAATAATATAAAGAGCGGTAAAGATAAATTCGGGAATACTTTTAGCTTAAAAATATATTTCCCATAAACCTCTGTAACAGATAATGTTGCAGAGGTTTTTTTGTGGAAAAAAATTGAGTCGCATGCTATACTTTTGTTGACTGTTGAAGGATTTTAAATGCCAGTTATATCAAGATTCTATGGAATAGCGATTATGATGTTTTTTAAAGATCATAATCCTCCGCATTTTCACGCGAAATAGGAAGGGCAAATAGCCGTTTTTAATATTAAGTCTGGTCGAAAAATGGCGGGCGATTTACCTCCACAGGCCAGACGATTAATCAAAGAATGGGCGAAAAAGCATCAAAAGGATCTATTAGATAATTGGGAGCGGGCCCAAAAGGATGGAAAATTAAGAAGTATTAAGCCATTGGAGTAATATTATGGATATCCATGAGGTGATTAAGGCCAAATTAATTAAAGATTATGAAGTTGAATTGGTATTTGATAATAAGAAAAAAGGCAGGGTTGACCTTAAAAAATACTTAGGACACGGTATTTTTAAGGATTTGTTAGATAAAAGAAAATTTAAAAGTTTTCGGGTTGATTCTGAATTGGGAACAATATGTTGGCCAAATGGGGCAGATATTGCTCCGGATACTTTATACAAAGAAATTACACATAATAATTAATCAAATTGTAAGGCGTTTCTTCACTGATTCTTCACCCACTGGTGTTATTTCAAGATTTAAAAAAATCCAAATTTTACCTCCGGCCGTACCCTTTTTCATGCTAAAATAAGCTATCTCTGCAAATAAGGAGCTAGCTTATGAAACCAGCACTTTTAGGACTCAGCATTATATTTTGCTTATGCGTGATTGCAGCGCCTGTGCAAGCAGCCAATCTAGCCTTACCTGCCAAAAAACTTAAGGAAGGCGTTACAGATATTATTACCGCTCCGGTCAATTTGGCGACTTCTACAGCCGAACAAATAGACCGGACAGAAGGCGACGGTATTTGGCACGGGCCGTTTTTAGGGCTCGCGGCCGGGATAATGGAAGGAACAGCTTCCATGATCGGCCAGGCCTTCGAAGGCACAATTAAAATCTTGACATTTCCGCTCAATTAATCTCTATGAAAACGATATTGATTATAGACGATGAGATGACGACGATAGGTCTTCTCAAACACGGCTTAACAGTTAGCGGTTTTAATGTTGTGACTGCCTCAGACGGGATGGAGGGGGTGGTGACGGCCCGCGACATTAATCCTGATGCGATTATTTGTGATATTATGATGCCTAATTTGGATGGTGTCGCGTTTGTCAATGAGTGTAATCAGGATGACATGCTAAAGGATGTACCTATTTTTGTTTTAACTTCGCATGATGATATTTGGGAAAAATTTGAAAAGGGCGACATTCAAGGGTATTTTACCAAACCTGTTGATCTTAAAGTTATTTTAGCAAAGGTTGAGGAAACAATCGGCGAAGCGTAATGGGCTTACCAACACTTCTTGTTTTATTTTTACTTACCTTCTGGGATTTATCCAATTTCAAATGTTTTGATCAATCGAAATACCGCACGGTTTTTACTAAACTGAATAAGACACTTATTCTTTTTTTTGTTGTGATTGGTCTTGTTTCCTATGCGGTGCATCAACCACTCGAAGATATAGGCGAGTTTATTTTTGGAGCTATTTTGGTGGTCTATTTTTATGGACGCGAAAAGCTTTCCCAACAACTGGAAGCATACCGCACTGAGGATCAAAAAAAGTTTTTTCTCACCTGTGATCTGCTTTATGTCGCAACGGTATGGCTTTTCGGTTCGCTGATTTTTTCTCTTATTATGTATTGCCTCGGCACAATGTTTCCTAACTATATAACGGAGCTTGATGAAATTTTATGCACGACGATTGTCTCTACGATTCTTATTTTATATTTGATCGATACAACTGTTTTAAAAATTGATAACAAGGGGTTTTGGTATCATGTCGGCTTTGATCAAGAAAGACGTTCTAAGTTTAAAACAGTTATCCTGCCGGCCTTCGTCGGGCTTTTATTTGCGTTAAGTTCGGTTGCGCTTATTTTTGTAAGGCCCGAGCAGCCACAAACACCGCTGTCACAAATTTTGGAGGGGGCTGTTTCCCCGTTATCTATCTTTCTGTTTTTGATTTTGGCAACGATTGTCGCGCCTTTTGTCGAGGAGATTGTTTTCCGCGGATACTTTTATAATATGCTTTGCCGTATCAAGGGTCAACGTATGGCCATTTATGTTAGCGCATTCTCTTTTGCGATTATGCATGTCGGCCAATATTGGGGTGATTGGGCGGCAATCGGAATTATTGCAGTGCTTGGCCTTGCTTTAACGCTTTTCCGTGTTTTAACGCATACAACACTTGCAAGCGTTATCATGCATTATACCTACAATGGCGGTGTTGCCGTTACCACGTCGATTTTAATTGCCCGTGATAATCCGGAATTGCTTCAGCCGATAATGATTTTATTTTGATTCGGAAGCGGTTAACGGTATCGAAATCCGTATCGGTTACGTAATCGTAACCGAACGACGATACGGGCATCGAAACCGAATAACGAAATTTAATTTAAAGCATGGGTTTTGATGCACACTAACTTGCATTTGCAATCTTCATGACAAGCTTCATCGGCATCGGGCGATTTGGGGTAGCCTGTTTCCATCCAGTCGGCCAAATCCATAGGCGGGCATTCTGCGCATTCGCGGGAGGCCTCACACACATCCCTATTTTTATCGGGTATCCACCGGTACAATTCAATCTTTTTAGATGTGTGAGGAAGAAACAGGCCTGTGCCTTGCAGTCCACGTTTAAATCCGCGTATCAGTATAGCCAGCGATTCTTTAAAGCTTTTTGTTTTGACTGTCAAAACAATAAAGGCCGCCAGGGCAGCTATTAAAAGAATACGGGTAATAAGAAAAAGGATAATTGTCATACAGCTATTTATAACAGAAATAAGGTTAAATAGCCAGCCTTCTGATTCCCCACTTGACACAATTAAGGAAATATATCAGAATAGGGCACGCGTAAGCCCCAGATATTACTATGTTTAATAATATTTTTATATATACTATTGTTTTAATTATATTGGGTGCCGGGCCTTATCCTGCCTTTGCTCAGCAAGACACGTCTGTTGACGCTCAAGACCGTTTGCCACAACAAGAAGGTGATGTAAGCCCATCGTACGGCAGCAGTGCGGCCGTGCTGGATGCCCTTGATGTCCGTAATATGGACGTGAAGGATGTTCTAACGATTATATCGCTTAAAACCGGTCTTAAGATTAATTATGATGAGGATATTAGTGGTCAGGTGACTATTTTACTAAAAGGTATTAATGTGCTTGATGCCATACGCATTGTCTTGGACATGCATAATCTTGCCTATGTGGAGTTGAAATCAGAGCAGGAAGGGGGGCAAGCTGTTCATGTTATGTCCCAAGCGCGTTTTCAGGAGCTTTACGGCTATTCTTTTGGACAACAAAAACAGATTGAAACTGTTGTTGTCCTTCATGCCGATCCGGATCCGATTCTTTTAGAACTTAAGCAACTAACGAGTAGTCAAGGTAATGTTGTCTTCGATGAGCATACCAATTCGTTTATTCTCATGGATACGCCGACAAGAGTTGCAGAGATGAAAGCATTGATTGAAGAAGCAGACGTTGAATCCAGTGTGCCGATTGTTTTAACGGCTGATGAAAAAGGTGCAGATCACAATGATTTGGGTAATGCAGATGATCAACAGGTACAAAATAATGAGCAATCCAGTCAGTTTTTAGAAGAAGATGATGATGCCTTGTTTTCTTTTTTCAAACTAGGCGAAAGAACACGCCGGGAAAAGTATAGAGTAACGGTCAATATGCTTGAAATAACATTGAACGATGAGCATCAAAATGGTGTTGATTGGGAGGCGATCGTTTCTAATTATCAAAGTTTGCCCTTTTTAGGTTTTCGTTCAACGGCCAAACATAATCCTGATGGGGAGATCCGTGTCGGGACTATATCCGATGAGGACTATGTTGTTCTTCTCGAGGCCCTTGATGCAGTGGGAGTGATAGAGAGTTTAGGTGATGATAAGTTCCGGGGGCGTTTGGAAAAAACCTATGACATTGACATTAAACCGTCGGATAAACTGCTTGTGAGTGATATCCGCGAATACAAGGAGATGTTCAGACGTGATGAAGTTGTAAGGGTCACGTTTCAAACAATAAGGGACCCGGAAGGAATATTTAAAGTGTCGCTAAGCCCCGAGATTCGACCTAATTATTACACGCGTAATGTCGGGGGGCTTGTGGTTGATCTTGAAAGTAAGCATGTTATTGTCATCGGGGGAATTTTTAAAGATATTCCTATTGAAGGAACAAAGAAGGTGCCGATTTTAGGCGACTTGCCGTTTCTTGGGTTTGCCTTCAGAGACAATGAAAAACGTATCCGCAAGGCCGAGTATGTCGTTTTTATTTCACTTGAACATTTAGAGTAGATTATATGATATCTAACAAATTTTTATTCGTTATAGTTGGTGTAGTGTGTGTCTTTTTAACCGGGTGTGCCGCTCAAAAGCCTGTTGTCAAAACGCGCCCTCCTGTGGCCGAAAACTATGCCTTAGTTAAATTATGCGATGATAATAATGTTTATTGGCAGTGGGATTATTTGACACAAGTGATCACGCTGACAAAGGGTAAGCATGAGGCCAAGGCTATGGTCGGCAGCAGTCAGGTTCTGGTTAACGGACAGTCGTTTATGTTATCCAAGCCGGTTGCGATGGTGCACAGTGTTATCATTGTTCCAGGCGATTTTCATGCGCAGGTGATCAAGCGGCTTAAAGCGCCACGCAAAATTGCACGTAAGGTGCCACGCAAACAAAAATTTGACCGCGTCAGCCCGCGTCCGATTAAAAGGATTATTGTTGATGCAGGCCACGGGGGAAAAGATCCCGGAGCGATTGGACGAAGCGGCGTTTATGAAAAAAATATTGTTTTGGATATTTCCCGGCGGTTGCGTGCGCTTTTGCGCAAGCAAGGGTATGAAGTGATCATGACAAGGGCGAATGATACATTTATCAGCCTTCAAAAGAGAACAGAAATAGCAAGCAGCAAAAAAGCAGATTTATTTATCAGTATTCATGCCAACAGTTCTCCATCTAAATCGGCGCGGGGCATTGAGGTGTTTTCATCAAGAAGCCTGTCTTATACGGATAAACATGAAAAGCAAAGACAGAAGAATCATAACTTAATATTTAAAAATTTTAAAATGAAAAAATCGGATAAAAATGTCGGCAAAATCATTGCCGATTTGATGTATCAACATAAGCAAAGTGATTCTGATATTTTGGCGGAGACAATAGAGTACAGTATGCAAAAACAGATGAAGGCTAAATCAAGAGGTGTGAAGAAATCGAAATTTTTTGTATTAAGAAATAATTTGATGCCGGCGGTATTGGTTGAGGTCGGGTTTTTATCCAATTACAGAGAAGAGAAATTGCTAAAAGATTCATCTTACCGGCAAAAGGCTGCGCAGGCGATCGCCAGCGGTGTTAAAAATTATGCCAGGATCCAGTAAATGCAATAAACCGATCGGTGTGTTTGATTCGGGGTTGGGCGGTTTAACGGTTGTTAAACAGATAATTAAATATCTGCCCCATGAGGACATCGTCTACTTCGGCGATACGGCACGGGTGCCGTATGGAACTAAGTCCAGGGCATCGATCGTCCGTTTTTCTTGTGAAAATACTAAGATTTTACTGAAGCATAAAGTTAAAGCAGTTGTGGTGGCGTGTAATTCCTCATCGGCCTATGCGCTTCATGTGCTTCATAAAAAATTTGATGTTCCGGTGATCGACGTGATTGAGCCGGGGGCCGGAGGGGCGGTTGCAGCGACGGAAAACAAACGTATAGGTGTTATTGCCACAAGCGCAACGGTGGCCAGTCAAGCCTATATCCGTGCCATACACGCGATCGATCCGCAGATCAAAGTGTATCAACAGGCGTGTCCTTTGTTTGTGCCGATTATTGAACATGGATGGAGTAGTAAAGGAGTCACACAAACTGTCGCGGCGGAATATTTAAAAAGCTTAAACAAGGCCAAAGTCGATACATTGATTTTAGGCTGCACACATTATCCGCTGATTAAAAATGTTCTGCGTAAAGTTAACAGAAATGTTAAGTTAATCGATTCGGCGCAAATGGTTGCCAAGGCCGTTAAAGATGTGCTTATGCAAAAAGATCTAATCAGTGTCTCGAAGCGAAAGGGCCGCCCAACGTTTTTGGTCAGCGATCATCCACAGGATTTTAAACGCATTGCGCGGGGATTTTTGGGGGAAGAAATTAAAAATATCAAAGAGGTCAATTATGTTTGAACTGCGTATACAAGATGAAATCGCCTCGGCCCATTTTCTAAGAGGCTATGAAGGTAAGTGCAAGAATATCCATGGGCATACATGGAAAATAGAGGTGTTTATTGTCAAAGATAATTTAAATGAATTAGGTATGGTTGCTGACTTTGCGGTTTTAAAACAACAATTAAAAGAGTTTTTGATGGGGATTGATCACATTAATTTAAATGATCATTCATATTTCACAGAGATTAATCCGACGGCAGAAAACATAGCTAAGTATATCTATGAAGGATTTTCCAAGGTGATTGCACCTTTAAGATTAAATAAAGTCAATGTATGGGAATCGGATAGGGCGTATGCCTCGTATTATGAGTAAAAAAGCAATTATTTTATTATCCGGTGGACTTGACTCGGCAACCATTCTTTATGAGGCCAAGCGTAAAGGCTTTAAGCCGTATTGTTTAGTTTTTGAATATGGTCAGCGTCATAAAAAAGAGATTATTCAGGCGAAAAAGTTGGCGGCCTCGGTTAAAGCGCCGGTTCAGTGTGTCACCATCGCCATGCCCTGGCAAGGCTCATCGCTGTTAGATAAGCGCATGAAGTTGCCTAAGCGCAAGGTGATTAAGGAAAAGGAAATCCCGTCGACCTATGTTCCGGCACGCAACATCATATTTTTGAGTTTTGCGGCCTCTTACGCCGAAGCGGTGGGGGCCGAGGCGATATTTATCGGGGCTAACGCGATTGATTATTCAGGTTATCCCGACTGCCGTCCGGAGTTTTTTGATGCGTACCGACAGGTGATGAAGAAGGGATTAAAAACTGGTGCCGAGGGACAGAATTTAAAGATTTTCACGCCCTTACTTAAGAAAACCAAGGCCGGGATTATCCGCATGGGCATGAAATTAGGTGTGCCCTATGAGCTGACCTGGTCGTGTTATAAGGGCGGAACCAAGCCGTGCGGCGTGTGTGATAGCTGCCTTTTGCGGGCGAAGGGATTTGAGGAAGCTGGTTTACCTGATCCAGCTTTATAAGTGGTCTGTGTTCGTTTCAGACCACGGACCACAGATCACATATTATGAATGCGAATATCTTAGAAATCTTCAAGTCTATCCAAGGCGAAGGCGCGTATGCCGGGGCAAACCAGATTTTTGTCCGTTTTTATGAATGTAATATGTTTTGTGTGTGGTGTGATACGCCGCATTCGATCGGCGGGCCGGCCAAGCATAAATTGCCTAACGCAACACCGCAGTATACAGAAATGACGATGAGTGATGTGGTGCAAGAGATAGAAGGTTTATGGGATCATTGTCATTCTGTGAGTTTAACCGGCGGCGAGCCGCTCGTGCAGGCTGATTTTATCAAGGAGCTTCTGCCACAGTTAGCGCAAAGAAAGTTTCCGGTGCATTTGGAGACAAACGGTATTTTGTTTGAAGAGCTTGTTAAAGTGATCGATGGGATCGATGTGGTGTCCATGGATTTTAAACTCCCAAGCTCCACGGGGGACCGGGAATATTGGACAGAGCACGAGGCGTTTTTAAAAATCGCACGCGAGAAGGAAACCTTTATTAAGGTGGTTGTGACCAATGATACAGAAGAGGCAGATATCCTGAAGGCGGCGGTCTTAGTTGAATCGATTGATCCTGATATGTTATTTATTATTCAACCCAATTTTTTTGAAATGAAAGATAATGTTGTGGCCAAATGCATAGCATTGGAACAACACGTTTCGCATTATTTAAGCAATGTGCGGGTTATCCCACAGATGCATAAAATGCTTAAGGTAAGGTAATAAGTGGTCTGTGCTCTGTGGTCCGTGATCCGACCACTGACCACAGACAACAGATCACACATAGGGGAGTTATTATGCCAAACAATAAATCCAGTTACGAAGATTTACAGGAAGATATCCGCGCAATCGAATTGCCGGGGATTGAAGTGTTTCAAAATAAATATGCCGACCGTGACTATGAAGTTAATCTTGAGTCGCCGGAGTTTACATGCATTTGTCCTAAAACAGGTCTGCCGGATTTCGGGACTATTGTTGTAACGTATTGTCCGGATAAATTGTGTGTGGAACTTAAGTCGTTTAAATTATATCTTGTTGCCTTCCGTAATGTCGGGATATTTCATGAGAATGTCGTCAACCGTGTGTTGGATGATTTTGTCAAAGCGTGTAAACCGCGTTGGGCCAAGGTGGAAAGTGTTGTTATGCCGCGGGGAGGAATCACGACGACGGTCGTGGCGGAGTATAAGAAGGGCAAGAAGAGATAAGTCGTACTTAGTACGTCGTACATAGTATTTCGTGGATTACGAAGTACGAAGGGCGAAGTACGATGTGCGAAATAGAAAGGAAACAAGATGAGCAAGAGGCCGGATGGACGATCAAATAATGCCTTAAGACCGATTAAGGTTACGGGAGATTACACCAAACATGCTGAGGGCTCGGTATTAATTGAGTTTGGTGATACAAAGGTGATTTGCACCGCAAGCGTGGAAGAAAAAGTCCCGCCGTTTTTGATGAACAGCGGCAAGGGTTGGGTCACGGCTGAGTATGGTATGTTGCCGCGCTCAACCAACACACGCATCAAGCGCGATAAGGCAGCCGGATCAGGGCGCACCATGGAGATTCAACGTCTTATTGGCCGGTCATTGCGTGGTGTGATCGATTTACAGAAGCTCGGCGAGCGAACGATCAAACTTGATTGCGATGTTATTCAGGCTGACGGCGGCACACGCACAGCG
>JANQMA010000047.1 GCA_028280285.1 Candidatus Omnitrophota bacterium
TATCAAAGGCGGCATGGAAGCCTTGAATTTAAACCGCCATTACATAAATTACAAAAAATCGCTAACTTGTTACCTCAATTGTGAAAATATACACCCTACAATATTTCTATCATTAATTCCAAATAGGCGCATCGTCCTCCGCCAGATAATACTCATCCCGGGCAAGCGGATCGATCCTGGTATCATCCGCGTACGGCCCATTAGATTCAGGCAGAGCGGCCGGATCGGCCAGGCCTAGCAGTAGAGGAAGATTGACAATCGGCGTCACATTAATGAGAACCGGGATAAACCCTTCGACATTACGCAGACTTTCCAAAAGCGCCGGATCAGCCTGGATTTCAAACCCACGGCCCTCGCGCTCAATGCCCATCTCCATAATATCCGGATTCATATCGATACCACCACGAAGAGCAACAGCATCAGAAATAAAAACTTCGACATATTCCAATTCTTCTGATTCATTGAAACTGTAGTCTTTTTCGAGGTCATCCCAATTCACAATTCCTCTTAATTCCGGCTCAAAATAATCAACAAACAAATCAATTCCGCGAGTATTGTCCGATGTTATTCTTGAGGCGGGATATAACCTAAACCTAACACCTTGCTCAAAAACTTTAATCTTGAACTGAGCAAAAAGATGCTTTCCGCCACCTTCATCAATTAATTTAGATAGTTTTAGTCCAACCGCTCGCGGTGTTTCAGACAAGCTTTGTATAGTATTGAGGTCTGCCGTTGCTTCAGTAGCATCCGCCATCGCCGCGGAGTCAGATTTTTCTTCTAAAAGAGCGATAGCACGAAGCATTTCTTGTTCTGATGAATCTGTATCGATAACTCTCTTAAGAAAACTTTGTCTATGCTTATCATCTGGATGTAACAAGCGATCTACAGAATAGATGTTTGCTTCAGCATCCGGCAAACCAGGTCGCTCAATATCAAAAATCACCTCAATAATTGGTAATATTTGACGCACAGCATCTAAATTTAAATGCCATTCATAATTAACACCTTCAGCCTCTTTTGTAAAAACTGGAATGCGCTTATCGGGAAGGGTGCCACTTTTAGCATAAAAAGAAAAGTATGCTGTGTTATCTTCATATTCAAAAAGTGAAGGTGTATCTAAAGAACTTGTTCCTCGATACAATTCATGATTCCTTATAAATGAACCAAAAGCATATTCCACTGCGTCAGGTATTGACATTTGGTGATCAAATGCCCAGCTCAACATGTTTTGCATTTCAGAAATAAAAGCTCTACTTAACATCGCATAATCTTTCTTAACAACATCCGGATTCATGTCGATACCCCCAAGCGGATCCACCATCGCCGCGCTATCACCCACGGTCTTTCTAACAAGCGCAGGAAAAAGTCTTTCGATTTCCCATCTCTCAGTCAATATAGTGTAACTTAAGAATTCTTTATCAGTTAAAATCATCAAACCATTAATTACCTCAGTAACATCATCTGTATCTAAATCCTTATATAAATCACGACGTGTAAATCCCGATTGACCATTACGTCGTTTTTCATCACCATACATAATGGCCTGAACCATCATTGTTCTCGCTTTATCTTCCGTTACACCTAATTCTCTAATAATATTTTGAATCACCTTATCATCCACTGTATCCGCCATTGCCGCGGAATCTTCAGCTTCAGTCATAGTAAATTCAATACGTAAAATCTTCTCATCAACATCAACTGCCACATTAACATCAAGCTTATCTTTTTGCACACGACCCTTTAGCATTTCTTGTACAATTTCTTTGCGTTCCTTATGAATAATGGAAAATGGAATTCCTCTATAATCTTTACCTGTTTCATCAATACTATCTTTCAAAACCCAAAATATTTCCAAAGTATTTCCCGATATTTCCGGATTCAATTTATCGTATAACAATTCGAAGTTAAACAGGTCATACGTCTCACTAACAAATTCCAATAGATCCCCAGTTAACGGATCAATTGTAGCATCCGTCATCGCCGCGGGGTCTTTCTTCTTTCTTTTAGCACCATCAGTACCTAGCTGTGGACGCTCACCAGCTTGTTTATTCCTTTTCGCAGCAATCCTTTGCCGAATATTTTTCTTGCCTAATGGAGAAACTGCCAAATTCTTTTTTACTGACTTTCCCATCGCCGCGAAATCGAATAAATCGATTTCTACATTGTACGTAATCTCATAAAATCTCTTATCTTCCGTCCCACGCTGAGCCATACTCCTCTTAATATTTTCGACATCAAAAACATATAATACTCTACGTTCTAAAAATCTCGCAAAGTTCATACCATCTAAATGCTTTAATACGGAGTTAACCTTTGTTAAAACTGTTAAAGACAATCCATCTTCTGAAAAAACTAACTTCATAGTATCAATACTATCCGAATAAAATGGTAAATTCTCCATCAGATGCGACAACTTGGCTGCGATCCCGCGGAAAGGATCGTTTAATATTTGTCTAATGCGCTTCTTATTAAGAGACTCATCATTCGTATACTCCCATGTCTGCCCTAAATATAATAATTTAAAGGTTCCTGAAGGACCATAAGAACCATTCCATTTTACCTCCCAGTTCTCCAACGGGTTAGCTTTTAAATCGCCGTAAAGTGCCACTGTGGTTTTCATATAATCCAAGAATACATTATTAAACTCTTCTTCTGTGGGATATTGGTCCTCAGCAAATTCTACAGAAACTTCAAAAATACCATTATCCTTATACTGATACGCTAAACGAAGAATATGCGGATCCTTCCTATATATTTCTTCCAACCTCTTATTCACTGCCTTGTGAACAGAATTTTGGATAAACAAAGGAAGTTTTGACTTATATGGCCCCCTGCCGAAATGGTATGCTCTTTTACTTATCATCGCCGCGGAGTCACTAGTAATGATAACTTCCAGTTCGTCACTTAGTGGAATTTCATACGTAAAGCCATCTTCACCCAATTCATCTTTTATAAGAACTGTTAATTTATCAAAGGCATCTTCCATATTTGGATGTTCAGTATAAACACGCCATTTTTTATTACGTTCCAATCGTTCAAATTTGAAATTTTCCATATTAGAAAGTTGTTCTAAAGCCGGGGCCACTCTTTCTCTAACAAATTTATCTGGACTGATCCCTGGGAAAGCCATGTTGTCAGTTTTGGTAGTTACGATAATATTATTATGTTGTGTTACATTGACTCGATCCACGAATTTGTCAAACTCTGGATCAAGCTCTAAAAGTTGTGTAATCCTTTTTGCGATCTTTCTCCGATCTGTATAAGGAAGGTTGTTTTCAGCATCAACTTTAAAAGTTACTTTATCACTGCCGTCTTTTCTGTAATCACGTTTCTTTCCTCCCCCAACACCAAAAACCTTAAGCAATGCATATCCCTCTTCTTCTGATGCCGTGCGGACGGCTCTCCTGACCGGCGTAAGCGATGCGGGATCATCTATAGCAGCACTGTCAACACTGTCAAACACCACGCGGATAGTATCTCTGCCTACTGTCACAGTAGCTTTAAGCGTCGAGCCCTCTAACGCTTTATTTAAATCTGATTCTATATTTTTTTCTAGATTCGCCAGATTAACATCCCCTCTTATATTGTTTGTAAGAGTATAAATCCGCTTTGTGATTACACCTTTTTCTATTTCAACGTCACGCTTTATTACCGGAAAATTGCTTATCAACTCTAACGCTTCTTCAATTAATAGATCATCTTCACTTTTTTCTTTCTTAACAGCAGGCACTCCCGGCAATAATCCTCTATTAATGTTAATATCTTTTCTAATTTGAGGTCTTCTACTAAGGGTAGCTCCATCAAAACTAGCCGATAATGTAGTTGACTGAAACACCCCTTCTTCGACTTCGCTTTTAATATCCACAACTCGACCATCGCTATCTGCCACAGCCCCGCGTAATTTTTCAATGAATACCGGAATGTCAAAAGAAACATTAATTGCTCCTTCTTCTTTTTCGGGAGCTACCGTCACGGTTAGGTTATCATCATCTAACCACTCAACGGTTAAATCAAAAATGTATGAATAACTGTCAATTATGGCCACTATTTTGTCTGCCACATTTTTGGCAAATAACGGCATATTCGATGGATGGCTATCTATTCCCGCTAAAGGATCATTACTGTATCGCCAAAGCTTTGGTTGATCTGTTGGTCCTAATCCGTAGATTTGGGCAAAGGACTTATTTTGCCCAAGCGATGCAGCATCCATGCCGATTTGTTGCATAATCCTACTCCTGATTCCCACTGCAACTATAACTTTGTCTCCATCAACATCTATTACACCCAGTTCTCCTTCCAAAATATTAATTGTATCTGAAATCTCCCTCTCGCTTAATAAGAAAAATAAATTTTGAATCAAATGTTTTTTACTAAAGCTTCTCTTGTTGCGCATATAAGCCAGCGCATCAACTATTCTTTGTGCTTGAACGTCTGTCATTTGCTTTTTGAATTGAAGTGCCGCCTTAATCTTGGCGATATTTTTTCTCTCTTTTTGATGAAGCCACTTGTTTACAGGATTCAATTTGATATTTTTTAAAACCGTATTAAGACCCTCTATTTCAATTCGCCATATTCCTTCAGACTCCGAGTTCCAAACAGCGCCTTTTCCATATAACAATTTTAATCCTTCCCTTATATCCCCACGTTTTATATAGTCCTTAACACCATCTATGTCGTCTTCGTTGAAACTACCCTTTTTTTGTACTTGAATAGCCTGAACATAATCAATAGCATCAACTATACTTTTTGCTTGCCTATCCATTGTTACATGAAAATAATCTTTGATACGCTTATTCAAATCATGGAATACCTCAACAGCTTTTGTTGTATTTAGTGCCGCTAAGTCAATTTCCGGCAGGTCAGTCAGTCTTGCAAATTCGTTAAGTTTTTCTACATTTGGTGTATATTTGGCAAAATTTGCTGATTTTACATCCAATGTGCCTTCTCTGGTTAGAAAAAATTGTATTCCATTTTTTAGACGATTATTGTCTGGAACGTCTGGAGTGATTTTAAATTGTGTTCCACCATTTTCGATAAGATTTTTCATATATATATAAGTCATTTTAATGTCTTCGGCTACATTGGGACTTAGGTCTGGTGAGAGTTTCATAATTTTGGTAATCTGACTCTCTTCACTTGTCATCGCTGCTAAGTCGACAGTGATTGTTGCCGCATCTTCCGGCACCTCTGTGCGTGAAATAGCCGCACTGTCTAAAGAGGCCAAATCCATACTTGCCCCACCGGAGAAGTATTTACGCGGGATAGATGTTTGCAAGGCAGGATCATACTCTTCCTTAATATAGTTATACACACCTGTCTTAAACGCTTTAACGTAACGGTCATAGATCGCTTGATTTTCGCTTTTGTCCTCAATCTCAATTCCTTTGGTCTTGTGTTGATCAACAAACACCTGGCCTAAGACACTTTCTTTCAGATTTTGCTTATACCATGTAGCAAGAATGACGGAGTTGTAGATTTGACGTAAGTTGGCAAAGGTTGAGCCTTGGTTCACCTCTTTCTCAATAATCGGAAGGAGCGTTGTACGGATAATCTCAGCGTTTGGCGTATAGCGTTTAGCGTTTAGTGAGTTATCAGCTGATAACTGAATACTACTATTCGCTATCCGCTGTTCGCTATTCGCTAAGGCTACGTAATCCTCCTCCATCATCACTTTTAAATGGGAATCAACAACATAAGCACCTTTGGCATGCTCATAGACAGAGGCCATCTGCGGAACAATCCAAATCTTATTGAAGGTGCTCATTTGAATATCACCCAGGCCTTCAGCCTCGGCTTTTTGCTTGATCCGCGCCCAAAAATCCGAACCCAGTTCTTCTTCCGGGTTGCTCAAAGAAGCTGATAATTGTTTAAGCAGATAATCCTGGGCAAGGAGGTCACGGCCCATTTCGGTCTTGCCGAAATCATCCGGAATAATGCGGTCTTTTTCATACGGAGATAAGTTAACCCACATTTCATCTTTAGGTGTCGTGAGGGCCGCCAGGAAGTATCTGACCAAACGCATGGACTCGCGGTCGAATTCTTCGCTGCTCAGGCTTGTGTCGCCCTCATCAATAATGAAATTAAAACGGAGTGGATTGGTTGGATCGATGTTAACGCCGGTGATGCATAGCGGCTTAAATGCTTGTGTTACGCCAAGTAGAGTACCCGGAATCGGCAGAGCTGCCGGGGTAAAAATGCTTTGCGCGTAAGTGCTTGGCGTTACTAGGCTTGTTGAAATAAAGACAATCGCAGTAAAGAACGATAATATACGCTTGAGGCTGCGTGTTTGGCCGGTTTTTTTACAACTCAACATAAACTCCTCCGGATATGAATGCATTAATATTTTAGCTACCTTTATATCCGTGGCGTTTATACAAAGGGAGGTTCTTGCGTTGTTTATTAAGTATAAAAGTAAATTTATATCTGTCAAGAAGTTATGTAGGTGCGCCGGGTGCGGACGCACCGGGTACAGAAGTCGGTTATTTTTTCGTGTATCCTTTGGCTAATCTCACCGCCTCGGCTTTTGTGGTGATCTTGCCAAGCACCTGCTCTTCTTCCACGCTTTTAAGGATTTTGCCAAAAAGCGGGGATGGTTTAAGCTTGAGCTCCCTAATTAGGTCCTTGCCCTTAAGAAGCGGGACAAAGGGTTTTTCGTCTCTTTTGGCGAAAAAATCGCGGATAAGACGCTCACATATTTTTTGATGATGCGTCTGGTCTTCTTCTGTGGTTAGGGGTCCGCGTGTTGCGCGCTGATCAGCCAAAGATATTAACGCGATAGAGCCGGCCTCATCTTTGGTATCACGAAAATAACGGAGCAGCATCTTGGCACTTGGTCTTTTGAAATTAGAAATATATCCGGGACGCAAATGCATCTGCACCATATCTTCGAGTAGATGTCGTTCTTTCGTTGACAGCCTAAGGAGTTTGGCCACATGAAAAGAGATCTGTCTTCCGACATTTTCATGGCCGTGAAAAGAGTACCCCCCTTCCGGCCGTTTGCGTCGTGTGTCAGGCTTTCCGATATCATGCAATAAAAGCGCAAGTTTAATAAGCCCTTTGCGTCTCCTGTCACCGGCGATGGTTTCATTCAAATAATCCATCAATTCCTGATCGGTGGCTTTTTCTTTTAAGATCAAATCAAATTGTTTAAGGGCTTCCAGTGAATGTTTCCACACGTCTAAATGATGATACGCACCTTGCGTACATCCAAACATAATTTTAATCTGCGGTATGATCTGCCCTAAAACACCGAGGCGATTCATTAAGCGGACTATCGTGTAACATTTATCTGATTCTAGAATTTTAAAAAGCTCGGCGGTAATGCGCTCATAAGAAACATTATTTAGAAGTTTGGCGTCTTTTTTGATTTGATCTTGCGTAGTCTTTTCAATTTTAAAATTATGCGTTGCCATTAGGGCAAAAGCACGCAAGATCCTTAAAGGATCTTCTTTAAACGCATTTTTGCCAACCATGCGCACTGTTTTGGTTTTAAGGTCTTTTTGAGCCGATCGGTGGCTGATAAGATCCTTTTTCCACTCGGCAGTATCGGATAAGTTTGTGATGTTTAAAGCAAAGGTGTTAACGGTAAAGTCGCGGCGAGACAGATCACCTTTAAGTGTCTTGGCGCGGTAGTCAGCGAAGTCATAGGTATAGAGTTCGTCTTTTATCTTTTTCGCAATACGCGCGCAGCAATGATCCTCATCAAGCAAAATATATTTACCACCAACCTTTTTGGCAAAGCTGCGGGCAAACTTTAGGGCATCTTGGGATACAGCAAAATCAAAATCGTTTTTTGGTGTGTTTATAAGTGTGTCGCGCAGAAAACCACCAACGCAATAGACATCGGCCTTTTTGGTCTTTGCTATAGTTTGAATTGAATCTAAGAAAGGAATATTCACCGCGGTTTTCTACTCTTCAACCGTGTTAACAAGCGCCGCTTTTTTAAGTACGTCCTCATCGACGAATATTTCCGCGCCTGTTCGTACCGCAAGCGCAATGCCGTCCGACGGCCTGGCGTCCACAACAACCTTATCGCCTTTATTGTCTCTAAAAATCAACTTTGCATAGAAGGTATTTTTCTGCATCTTATCAATCACAACATGCTCAAGGTCAGCATTGAGCGCCGCTGTAACATCAACCAAAAGATCATGCGTCAGCGGCCGCGGCGGTTCAAGGTCGGCCAATTTCATTTTGATACTTGAAGCTTCAAGAAATCCGATGAGAATAGGAAATTGACGTTCACCGTCTTTTTCTTTTAAGACAATAATCTGATCTTGCCTTTTTTCATCAATTATAATTTTTGTCAACTCGACTTCTAGCATAGATCCTCTTTCAAAGTATTTGGTAATTGGTAGTTAGTAATTAGAATTTCATGCGGCAGACCAATTACAAATTACCAACTACTAAATACAATTTTTAATTTCCATTCTTACCCAAAAACATTTTCAGCTCACCCATAAATTGATTCACATCACGGAACTGTCGATAAACAGAAGCAAAACGTACATAAGCAACTTCATCTAACTGAGCAAGCTTCTCCATAATAAGCTCGCCAACAACCTTGGCATCCACTTCCCGTTCATATTTTTTTTGCAGCTGCCGTTCAATTTCGCCCGTAATATCTTCCATTTTATCAATGCTGATCGGCCGCTTTTCACAAGCCTTAATCAGTCCTGATATAATCTTGGTGCGGTCAAATGCTTGACGCCGTCCGTCGCGTTTAATCACCATAAGCGGAACCTGCTCGATATACTCATAGGTTGTAAAACGGTGATTACATTTCAGACATTCTCGTCGACGTCGAATAGATGTTCCGTCGCCGCTTAAACGCGAATCAATAACCTTTGTTTCCATATGACCACAGGATAAACACTTCATAAATGAGCTCCGAATTTATGGAAGCGTAAGCGACATAAATTCGATGAGCGAATTTATCCCGAGCGCTTGTAATTCCCCACAGCGGAAGCGAGGGATCTCCACAATTAAACCTCAACTAAATCCTTATATAACGGAAACGCTTCTGTCAATTTAAGCACTTCCTCTTTAATAGACGAAAGGTTAGCCGCATCATCCCTATTTAAAATCGCCTGATCAATTAACGAGGCGATTTGTTTCATCTCTTCTTCTTTCATACCGCGTGTCGTTACCGCTGGCGTCCCGATACGAATCCCACTTGTCACCGCCGGTTTTTCAGGATCAAACGGAATGAGATTTTTATTAACCGTAATGCTGACCTCATCTAATACCTTAGAGACTTCCGCCCCTGTTATATTTTTAGAACGTAAATCAACCATAAACAAATGATTATCCGTTCCTCCGGCAACAATGCGGTATCCTAAGTTTTCCATCTCACTGGCAAAAGTCTTAGCATTATCAATAATCTGCTGTTGATACGCTTTAAACTCACCGCTTAATGCCTCTTTAAAAGCGACCGCCTTGGCGGCAATCACGTGCATGAGCGGCCCACCCTGCGTGCCGGGGAAAATCCGTGAATCGATTTTCTTGGCCCAATCTTTTTTACAAATAATCATTCCGCCACGTGGACCACGCAATGTTTTATGCGTTGTTGTCGTCACAAAGTCGGCATGTTCAACCGGATTGGGATGTAGCCCTGCAGCCACAAGCCCGGCAATATGCGCCATATCGACAAAGAACAGCGCCCCAACCTTATCGGCAATTTGTTTAAAACGTTTAAAATCAATGGTCCGCGAATAAGCAGACGCTCCGGCGACAATCATTTTTGGTTTATGTTCAAGTGCGAGTGATTCTATCTCATCATAATCAAATTGTTCTGTTTCTTCATTGACCTTATAGGCCACAAATTTGTACGACCGTCCTGAAAAATTAATTTTAAGTCCGTGCGTCAAATGTCCACCACAGGCTAGATCAAGCGCAAGGACTGTATCGCCATATTCCAGCGCGGCTAAATAAACAGCAGCGTTGGCCTGCGATCCTGAGTGCGGCTGAACATTCACATGATCACCGCCGAATAATTGTTTGGTTCTTTCAACCGCGAGCTGTTCAGCAACATCCACATACTCGCACCCGCCATACCAGCGGGCCGCCGGATAGCCTTCGGCATATTTATTCGTCATCACACTGCCTTGCGCTTCAAGCACTGCTTCGGAGACAATATTTTCCGAGGCAATCAGCTCAAGATTGCTTTGCTGACGTTTAAGCTCATCCTGGATGGCATTGAAAATATCAATGTCTGTTTTCTTTAAGTGTTCCATCTTGCTCCTTTTTTCTATGTAAAATGCAAATCTGTACTTAGGACTTTGTACTTGGGACTTAGGGGTCCGATGTCCCAAGTCCTAACGCCTAAGTCCGACTATATCTCTTTTCCTGCCTCTATCTTTTTCATTTGATTAACCCGACGCAGGTGCCGGCCACCTTCAAAATCAGTTTCTAAAAATGTTTTAATAATCTTTTTTAAATCTTTTGCTTTGACAAATTTTGAACTCAAAACAAGAATATTGGCATTGTTATGTTGACGTGAAAGTGCGGCTGCCGTCGCATTATAACAAAGGGCGGCTAAACATCCCTTGACCTTGTTAGCCGCAATTGTCTGTCCAATGCCAGACATGCAAACCAATATGCCACGTGCACTGCGCGTTTTTGCTACTCTTGTCCCAACCTGATATGCGATCTTGGGATAATCGCAACTTTTTGCGCTGTCGTGTGCACCAACATCAATCACATCACAACCCAAGTCTTCCAAGGCTTCATTGATTTTCTTTTTATAATTAACCCCCCGATGATCAGCCCCGATGAATATTTTCAAAATGTCTCCTTTTATACTAATTCCACTATTTTCTTCACCGCTTCTTTAATCACAGCCTTACAATCAACATAAGCTCGATGATCCTGGCCCATAGGATCAGGTATGTCCATATTCCCCGTCATGTCTGAGGCAATATCGGCAAATTCACGCAATAAATAAACCCGTTTCTCGACTTCCGGCACACGCTCAAGCACCTGCTGCCGGTGACTCTTGGTCATGACAAATATCAAATCCGCCTGCTTAAGCAGAATCGTATTAACCGGTTGCGAAATATGTTTTGTTGCATCAATCCCGCTTTCCTTAAGGACATTAATTGTATCCGAGCTTGCGGTTGAGCGTAAGAAAACACTTGTTCCCGCCGATGATATCTCCACATCTTCCCGGTCTTTTAAAACATCCTTGAGTAAATACTCGGCCATCACCGACCGGCAACTATTGCCTGTACAAACAAAAAGAATTGTTTTCTGTTTGACCCTTTCGAAAATAAATTTCTCTTCAATAGTTCCTTGTCTTAAAATCTTTGGCTCACTCGTTGTCATATCCACAACGGTTGATCCAAGCCCAAAACGCGCAGGGCCAGCGTCAAGCGCAATGTCAACCTGACCATCAAGGTCAGCCAAAGCCTCGGTGCATGTCGACGGCGGCGGCTTACCCTGCAAATTAGCTGAAGGCGCAGCGATTGTGCATTGAGACTCCTGACAAAGTTTTTGAGCAACCACATGATCGGGCATACGCACACCATACGTATCGGCGTCGGACTTTTTACTCGGCACAACAATAGTCAATGGTCCCGGCCAATACGCATCAATGAGTTTATAAATCGCTGTATCCGTTGATGATGTGTAGTTGGCAATGAGTCCGCGCTGCGAGATCAAAACAGAAAACGGTTTAGCCTTATCGCGCTGTTTAATACGGCGCAATCGTTCCATCGCTTTTTCATTATTAAGATCGGCCGCTATACCATAGACCGTTTCGGTGGGAAAAATAACAAGACCACCCTCACGGATGATCTTCGCACACCTTCCTATATCAATGACATCAGGAAATCTTGGATCAACCTTTAGAATCTCTGTTTTCAAACAATCTCGCCCAGTTAATGTTTAGTTTTGCAGAGCTAAGATGTCTTGTTTCTGCTTAGCACTGAACTCTTCTAATTTCGCGCGTATTGCATCGTCCTGTAACGCCAAAATACGCAAAACAAGAAGGGCCGCGTTTTTCGCGCCGACTTTACCGATGGCAACACCACCGACAGGAACACCTGGAGGCATCTGTGTCACGGATAAAAGCGCATCCATCCCGCCGAGAGAACCGGCATCCAAAGGAACACCGATCACCGGAAGTTGTGTGTGCGCCGCAACCACACCTGGAAGCGCCGCCGAAAGGCCGGCCCCGCAGATAAATGCTTTGGCCCCATTAGTGCTTAGTTGTTCAACATACGCGACACATTCCACCGGTGTGCGGTGCGCGGATAAAACACGCATTTCATTGCTCACACCGAAATCATTTAATATTTTAGATCCAGCTTCCATGACTTCCCAATCGGATTTGCTGCCCATCATAATACCCACTGTTGGATTACTCATTGCTTTTTCCTTTCAAATTAAAAATTTAAAGATAAAAAATAAGAAAGAAAATTTAAAAATTAAATAAATTTAGAACTGAAAAATTAAAAATCGTATTTGGTATTTTGTAATTAGTAGTTGGTCTAAATAGTAACAAACCTCAAAAAACCAATTACCAATTACTAACTACCAATTACCACTTTCATTTTTTAATTTCTCTTAATTCTCAATTTTCTTTTTTAATTCTTACTTCTCACTTTTTATTTTACCCTCGTCGCGCCGGCTCAATATGCCCAAGAGCCTTTGCGCCGATGTCCCGTCTGAAAAAACTGCGTTCAAAATCAATTTTATCGACGGCTTTATAAGTCGTCTGGATGGCTAGTTCAATGCCATCCCCTAAACCGGATACACCTAGCACACGTCCGCCAGATGTAACGAGTTGATTGTTATCCCTCTTTGTCCCAGCTTGAAAAACAATGATATCTTGCGACTCTTCTGCCTTTTCAATGCCTGTGATCGCAAAACCTTTTTCATAATCCCCCGGATATCCACCCGAACTTAACACAACACAGACACACGCGCGTTTATCCCAGACAAGCGCTGTGTTATTTAAACGCCCTTCGTAGCTGGCATACATAAGTTCCAAAAGATCATTTTTAAGACGGGGCAGCACCGCCTGCGCCTCCGGATCGCCAAAACGCACATTGTATTCCAGAACACGCGGCCCATCTTTTGTAATCATTAAACCGGCATAAAGAATACCTTTAAAAGGATCCCCCTCTGTACGCATGCCGCGGATAGTCGGCTCGATCACCTGGTGCTCAATTTTTTTGAAAAGTTCATCATCGACAAGCGGCGCCGGGGAATAAGCCCCCATCCCGCCCGTATTTGGACCCATATCATCGTCAAAGATACGTTTGTGATCTTGCGACGTATCCAGAATCACAAAATCCTCGCCGTCGCTAATCGCCAGAATAGAAACTTCTTCACCATCTAAACACTCTTCTATGACAATTTGATTACCGGCTTCTTTAAATATTTTATCGTTCATGATTTGATCGACGGCTTTAGACGCCTCATCGGCATTTTTGCAGATATAAACGCCTTTACCGGCGGCAAGGCCATCGGCTTTAATCACAACGGGCATTTCGCAGGATTGTAAATAACTTTGGGCAAGTCCGGCATCGTCAAACACCCGGAAGGCCGCCGTTGGAATATTAAAGCGATGCATAAATTCTTTGGCAAAAATCTTACTTCCTTCCAGTTGCGCGGCAGCGGCCGTCGGGCCAAAAATGGCAAGCCCGGCCTCTTCAAAGGAATCAACTATACCCGCGACAAGCGGCGCCTCGGGGCCGACCACGGTAAAGCCGATATCTTTTTCACGGGCAAATGCAATCAAGGCTTCAATATCATCAGCACCAATATCAACATTTTCAGCAATGGCTGCCGTACCGCCATTACCCGGCGCACAATATATTTTTTCAACTTGAACACTCTGTTTAAGTTTCCAAGCAAGCGCGTGTTCACGTCCTCCCGAACCTATGACCAAAATATTCATTCCCACTCCTTTGTCATCCGATACATCTGTTTAATGTGCAATGTTTAATGTTTAAAAATAAAAATTCTATACATAAAGTTGTTGCAAACATTAAACTTTAAACAAACTTATCTCCCTATATAATTACTTTATTTTTCGAATTCCTAACCACTTCACCAATGATGTATGATCGAATTTTGTTCTTCTTTAAATAATCAACCACTTTCACACTATCTTTTCTTGAAACAACCACGGCCATACCGATGCCCATATTGAACGTGCGGTACATCTCACCGTCCGTTATTTTACCTCGACTTTGCATTTTTTTAAATATAAATGGTACAGGCCAACTTCCTTTGAAAATATGAAAACATTTGCCCCGGCCAAGGACCTTGGTGAGCTTCTCATAATAAGCGCCCCCTGTAATATGGGCCATCGCCTTTGGCTTAAACTTTTTGAGTATCAATCCAACTTCTCTGGCATAAATCTTAGTGGGTTTAAGGATTTGTCTTAAATACTCCTTTTGCTCGCGGGTACTGAGCACTTTGCGCACAAGGGAAAATCCATTGGAATGGATGCCGCTTGACGGCAAGCCAATCACAACATCATCAACAGCGATCTTCGAACCATCCAAGAGTTGCGACTTCTCTACAACACCGACTGCAAATCCGGCTAAGTCATACTCATTTTTTTTATAAAGATCAGGCATCTCCGCTGTTTCACCGCCAATCAGCGCACACCCTGATTCACGGCAGCCGCGTGCAATACCCCGAACCACACTTTTAAGTACTTTCGGATCAAGCTTTCCACAGGCAATATAATCAAGAAAGAACAGAGGCTTAGCACCGGTGCATAAAATATCATTCACATTCATCGCCACCAAATCAACGCCGACAGTATTATGAATGCCATGCTTTTGCGCAAGCAAAAGTTTGGTGCCAACACCATCGGTCGATGAGACAAGCACAGGGTCTTTATATTTTTTTTTATCTAAATTAAACAGCGCACCAAACGATCCTTTTTTAAACATCGCGCCTTTTATCATCGTGCTTTTGACATCATTTTTGATCGCGGACACAAACTGATCCGCCTTTGTGATATCAACTCCTGCTTTTTTGTATGTGTATCTTGTCATAACTAGAAAATTCGTACTTGGTACATAGGACTTAGGACTTTGGGACCCAAGTCCCAAGTCCTAACACCTAAGTACTAATTACAATATAATTCTCATTTGAATTTTCGCTTAACATAATCGACCCCATTTTGAAAAATGCGTGCGCCATCACCGAATTTAGCAGTCTTTTTGAGTCTTGTCCATGATGGATGTTGATTAAAGAGAAAGTGCCTTTCCGGGTGCGGCATAAGCCCTAAAATACGTCCGGTTGGATCTGTAATGCCGGCAATATTTTCATACGATCCATTCGGATTGTCCGGATAATCCGGATCAGCTCCGTCGGGTTCACAATAACTAAAGACGATCTGATTACGGTCAATTAACTTGCGCAGAATTTTATCATCCGGCGTGACAAATTTGCCTTCGGCATGCGCCACCGGAAAATACACCACATGATCAATCCCCTCGGTCCAAACACATTGACCGCCTGGTTTTAGGTAAGACCACCTTGCCTCAAATTTATTCGAATTATTAAATGTCAAACTTACACTCTGCGCTAAGCTTGATCCATTACCCGGTAATATTCCTGCTTTAACAAGGACTTGAAAACCATTACAAATACCGATAATGAGTTTTCCGTCGTCAATGAACTTACGGATCTCACCCCCCAAATGCACGCGCAATTCATTCGCCAAAATACGTCCCGATTCAATGTCATCACCGTACGTAAACCCGCCGGGAATAGCTAAGATATGATAGTCATGTAATGAAATTTCTTTGGCGCATAATTGTTTGATATGCACAGAATCAACATCCGCCCCGCACTGTTGAAAAGCAAACACCGTCTCTTCATCACAGTTCGTCCCTGCCGTGCGTAAAACAATGACTTTTGGTTTCTTTGGCATAAATGAATCCTTTTAAAATATATTGGCTCGAGTCAGCCGTTTGCATTGGATTGCTGAGTGACTGAAATCGTCTTCAAAAAATAAACGATTTCCGGAACGAAGCAACCAATGCAGAAACCTGACGAGAGCTTTATCATTGACAAGTAGTATTCTTCACTCAAACAGTCCTCGCACAATTTCAGAACTCTGAAATTTGTGCTGCGGAACTCGCTCGGGAATACTACTTGTTAATTCTTGGCATCAAAATTTACCACCGCAAGGGCCGTTGCCAGGCCTCTTTTAGTTCCTCAATATTCGCATTAACACAAATCGTTTTATCCAATCCATACATAGTTACAATCGGATCACTCTGCACCTGCCCAATCAACCCGAGTGAAACCCCTTTAAGCGTTTGCTCAAATTTCTTCTGACGTTTTGGTTCAACCTCAACAATAAAACGCGAATTTGACTCAGCAAAAAGAATCTTGTCATTCCGTTTATCTTTACCCTTATAAACAACTTTATTAAGCGCGACATTCGCTCCAAGCCCACCGGCAAAAGCCATCTCAGAAAGGGCGACAGCAATACCTCCCTCTGAGCAATCATGACTTGCTGAAACAAATCCTCCTTTAATCGCCTTAGAAAGTGCCGCGAATGTTTTCATAGCCTTCTTTGGATTGGCTTGCGGAACGGTATTTCCTAAAAGACCATAGGTGTCTAAATAAATGGATCCGCCCAACTCATCATAAGTATTTCCAATCACATAAATCAAATTGCCCGCTTTTTTAAAATCCATAGTCACACACTTACCGACATTATCGACAATACCCATGGCCGAGATAAGAAGCGTCCCTGGGATTGCAATGGATTTTTTTCCCTCGGCGTACTCATTATACAAACTGTCTTTCCCTGAGATAAACGGCGTGCCATAACCAATCGCTGCTTTATAACATCCTTCAGCAGCACGCACCATACTTCCTAATCGGTCTGGCTTGTCGGGATTACCCCAACAAAAATTATCAAGGATCGCAATGCGCTCTAAATTCCCACCGACGGAAACAATCTGACGGACAGCCTCATCCACGCACGACATGGCCATCCAAAAAGGATCAATCATACCAAAGCGTGCATTAATCCCGTTTGAGACCGCAATGCCTTTTTTCGACCCCAACTTCGGCGCAATCACACTGGCATCCGACGGACCATCGGCATTGACACCGACCAAAGGCTTAACAATGCTTGACCCTTGCACCTCATGGTCATACTGACGGATCACCCATTCTTTGGAACACACATTATAATGTCCAAGCACATCTAAAAGTTTTTGGGTTAAATTTGCCGCACCTTTTTTGGTTAAATCTTTGTGCTGTTTTTGCTTCCAGACAGCTTTTTTAGTAATTTTGGGATTACCTTCATATAAAAATTGCATATCAAGGTCACAGACCTGATGGTCATCATAAAAAATTTCTAATCGCTTACGTCCTGTAAATTCACCGATAACGGTTGCCTCAACATTTTCGGAGGCGAACACATCAAGCATCTTATCAATATTTTCAGGACTTACCGAGAAAACCATGCGTTCCTGCGACTCGGAAATCCAAATCTCCATATATTTAAGACCATCATATTTAAGCGGGACCTTCTCTAAATTAACACTCACGCCCAGTTCTTCGCCCATCTCCCCAACTGCGCTCGACAAACCGCCGGCCCCGCAATCGGTAACCGCTGTGTAAAGGTTTAAATCGCGCGCTTTGATAAGCGCATCCAAAACCTTCTTCTCCTGAATAGGATCGCCAATTTGCACAGCCCCGGATGAAACGACTTCAGACTCGGTTGTTAATTCTCCGGACGAGAATGTTGCCCCATGAATACCGTCGCGCCCTGTGCGCCCACCGGCCACAACAACCAGATCGCCTACTTTGGCCTTTTTATAAACTTTATCCTTCGGCATAATCCCGATACTTCCGCAATAGACCAGCGGATTACCGATATAACGCTTGTCAAAAATAATCGCACCGTTAACCGTGGGGATTCCCATTTTATTACCATAATCACGCACACCGGCCACAACGCCTTTCATCACACGTTTGGGATGAAGTGTGCCGGCAGGAAGTTCATCAAAGGAAGTCTCCGGCGGCGCAAAACAAAAGACATCGGTATTACAAACCGGTTTGGCACCCAGTCCGGTTCCGAGAATATCGCGCAGCACGCCTCCTATGCCGGTATTCGCCCCGCCGAATGGTTCGAGCGCCGACGGATGATTATGCGTTTCAACCTTAAAACAAATGTGATCTTTGCTATCGAACTTCACCACTCCGGCATTATCATGAAACACAGACACACACCACGGCTTATTCAGCTCAAAGGTCGCCTTGGCAATGGTCGATTTAAGAAGGTTGGAAATATTTTTAACCTTTATTCTTCCCTTTTCTTCATACTTATAATCGATATTGCCCCGGAAAGTTTTGTGATAACAATGTTCGCTCCAGGTTTGGGCAATCGTCTCAAGTTCGCAATCGATCGGATTGCGCCCGACTTTGCGGAAATGATCACGAATGGTTTTCATTTCATTGAGATTAAGAAACAGCTGCCCTTCTTCGGATATCTTTTTCAGTTTTGCATCACTCGCGTCGATTAAATCAACAACGATCAATTTAAATTTATCTTTGGCTGTTTTGATGTTTAGGGTATCTTGTTTGACCTTATGATCGACCACATGTTGAATCAGTTTATTAGCCAAAACCTTGTCGGTAATAAGCGCTAAATCTTTTTGTGAAGCTTTTCCATTAATCAAATATTTGCGGGCAGTGCGCACAGCGGCAACACCATCAAACCCGAGATCCTTGATTCCTTTAAGCGTCGAATGTTCAACAGGATCCATGACACCTGTGTTATACGCGATCTCTATTTCATGATACGCTTTTGTTTCTTTCGGAATATATGGATTTTTATGAGAATAGATAGCGGATGTTTGTGTAATGGGATCAACCAAAAGCTCATCGGCAATCGTTTGAATTTGTTTCTTGGAAAGCGAACCCTCCACCATAAAAATATTTTCAACCGCAACAGAATAAATAGACGAAATGCCAAGGTCAATGATTGACCGCTCGACATCTTCACCTAACGCATCAAACACTCCTTCTTTATGTTTTATCTCAATTCGCCAGAGCATATTAGTTTAAATGGTTGATAGGTAATGGGTTTGTGAAAGCCGTAAGCCATAATGCGAGGTGTTAGGTTATGGGTGTTAGGTTTTAGTTTCATAACACCTAAAACCCAACACCTAAAACCTATTGTCTATGACTTAAGACTTACAGCTATTTACTTACCCTCTCCAAGACTTCCTGGTAAGCTTCTTCAATATTGCCAAGATCGTGACGGAAACGATCTTTGTCCAATTTGCGGCCTGTGCCTGTTTCCCACAAGCGGCATGTATCCGGAGAAATCTCATCAGCCAGAACGATTTCGCCATTGCAACGACCGAACTCTAATTTGAAATCGACCAGATCCAAATTAAGGTTCGCGAAAAATCGGCTCATGAGTTCATTGATTTTATACGTATAATTTTCAATAATTGCGATTTCTTCTCTTGTCCCCAATTCCATTGCAAGGATATGCGCGCTGTTAATCAAAGGATCACCGAAGTCATCGTTCTTATAACAAAACTCAAGGACAGGCTCATAAAACTTAAGCCCTTCTTTGACACCCAAATTACGGCAAATAGATCCAGCCGCAATATTGCGGATAATAACCTCGACTTGCAGAATCTCAACACGTTTAACAAGCATCTCACGTTCATTAAGCATTTCAACAAAGTGCGTCGGTATTCCTTCCGCTTGGAGAAATTCAAAAACCTTCGCCGAGATTTTGTTATTCATAACACCTTTATCGGCGACGGTACCTTTTTTCTGCGCATTAAAGGCTGTTGCGTCGTCTTTAAAGTACTGAATCACCAAATTGGGATCCTCTGTTTCATATAAAATTTTAGCTTTACCTTCGTAGATTTGATTTCCTTTTTCCATTATTTTAACCCTACTTTTTTGAAGATTTTGTCAGTTTGACGTGTGTAGTATTTAATATCGAAACATGCATCGATCTGGCTCGGTTTAAGGTATTTTCTTACCTTACGGTCACGGTTGAGAATATCCTTAAAGTCGGATGTTTCCTGCCAAACTTGCATGGCACATTTTTGAATGATGTCATACGCTGCTTCACGTGTAAGGCCTTTTTTCATCAGTTCAAGCAAAACACGCTGAGAGTAAATCAGTCCCTTTGTTTTAGCTAAATTGGAAATCATATTTTTCGGATAGATCAAAAGCCCGTCGAGAATCGGTGTTATTTTACCGAACATATAATCAAGAGCGATTGCGCTATCCGGTAAAATAATCCTTTCAACCGATGAATGGCTGATATCACGCTCATGCCATAATGCTGTATTCTCATAAGCCGCCTGCACATTGGAGCGCAATAGACGTGACAATCCTGAAATACGTTCACAGGCAACAGGATTACGCTTATGTGGCATCGCCGATGATCCGATTTGGCCTTTAAAGAAAGGCTCTTCGACCTCGAGAACCTCTGTCTTTTGAAGCAGCCGGATTTCGGTTGAAATTTTATTAAGTGTTGCCCCTATCATACCGAGTGTTGCCACCCACTGACAATGAATGTCGCGCGAAATGATTTGGGTTGCAATGTTAGCCGGCTTAAGCTGGAGCTTTTCACAGATATATTCTTCCACAAACGGATCAATATTGGCATAAGTCCCGACGGAGCCGGAAATTTTCCCAACACGCACCATTTCGCGCGCCTCCTCCATGCGGGTTTGATTGCGTTTCATCTCATCATACCAGTTGGCCACCTTCAACCCGAAAGTCATCGGCTCGGCATGAACACCGTGTGTGCGCGCGATACACGATGTATCTTTATACTTTTTGGCTTTTTGTTTTAAAACCGCCATCATCTTTTTGATGTCAGCTAAAATAAGATCACTGGCTTCAACAAGCTGCACGGAAAGTGCTGTATCAAGAAGATCTGAGGAGGTAAGCCCGACGTGAAGATATCTGGCTTCAGGTCCTAAATTTTGTCCGACATTGTTGATAAAAGCGACAATATCGTGTTTGGTTTTTTCTTCAAGACGTTTGACCTCGTCGATATCAAACTTGGCATTTTTCTTAATCTTTTCCATTGCCTTTTTGGGAATATCACCAAGTTTCGTGTAAGCTTCACACGCAAGGACTTCGATTTTAAGCATAATCTCAAGCTTATGATTCTCTGACCAGATGTTGCCCATTTTGGACAAAGTATAACGATCAATCATACTTTTAACTCCTCGGTTACTGTTTTGCTTTTAAAATTTTGTGACGTCATTGAAGTAGTCAATTGGATTGAAAAGTGTGGGAGCTCCCCGAAACGCCCATAATATAACAAAGAATAGATACACGGTCAATTAAATTTCGCAAAAAAAGGCCATTTTTTACATAAGTTGTTTAATTTCAATAACTTATATTATTTATAAATACGGCCGTTAACCCAATTCTATCATCATTTTATTCCAGTAGAATCGTAACTATTGATTTTGCAGGCGTTTTTGAAAATACTGGACAGAGGCCTGAACAACCTCTTGCATCACCTGGGGGGTTGAGTGAATGATTTTTTGCCCTGCCGGGCTTTCATAAAACGAGATGATTTGCTTAAGCTCATCGGAAGAATAATACTTGGCATAAATCGGAACAATATCACCCAATAATTGATCGATATCAATTAATTCATTAATCGCATCGTATTGCTCAATAGGGGTTTTGGTTAACACTTCATTCTTATTTTTTTCAAGAAGATCAACTGTGCCGTTAATCTCAAGAAGCTTTAAGATAAGCGCCTTTTTTTCATCGGTTAATATTTCCATATGTTTCATTTCCTCTTCGGAAATATAACCTTCTTGTTGCAATTGTTGTGTAAGCGGCGACGGCGCTTGTTTCACGTCATCCTTCTCTATCCGGTCGATTTGATTTTTAAAAATACGCGTATTTTTTCCGCCTACTCTTAATGTATAACTATCCACATTTTCTCCTACAATTTGGCCTTGTTGAGAGGTGCCGTCTTTAAGATAAATTGTCTCGGCTGATGCCGGTGTCTGGATAAGTAAGGTTAAAAAGAGTACTAGTGTAATTATTCTCATCATGTTTTCCTTGTTAATATCGAAATTTATTTCGGATCTATTGTATCTCATCTTTTCCCCCTTGCCACAAAAATTGTTGTATGTTACCATAGCTTCTCATGATTCCAAATATCCGCAAACAAATCGAAAAAAGCCTGGTTAAATTCATGGACCAGGTCGAGAAAGAATATAATTTCAACCTGGTTCATCCTAAACTTTACCAAAGTATCCGTGAATATAATCTACGCCAAGGCAAAAGATTACGTCCGCTTTTATTGATTCTTACCTACAAAGGTTTCAGCCCTAAGAATAGAAAAACACACGCATCTGTGTATTATGCCTCGACATGCATTGAACTTTTGCATAATTTCATGCTGATCCACGATGATATTATCGATCGCTCCGACCTGCGCCGCGGCAAACCAACGATGCACCGGATACTGCGGAAATTGATCAAAACCGATGATCCTAATAAGCTAGGCAGTGATTTGGGGATTATCGCCGGTGATATTGTCTATGCCCTTGCAATTGATGCCTTTCTCTGTGTTAAAGAAGAACCGGCGCGTAAAGAGCGCGCCCTTAAATATTTTGTTCAAACAGCTGCTTTTACCGCTATGGGTGAGTTTATCGATACCTTGCATGGTGTCGATCAATTAAAAAATGTAAAAGAAGATGATGTTTTTCTTAACTACACGCTTAAGACGGCCCGCTACACCTTTGACTGTCCGATGGTCACAGGCGCCATTTTGGCCGGTGCCCCGGAAAAAGATATTAAAAAAATTGCCGAACTCGGCATTTTAGTCGGCCAGGCCTTTCAGATTCAGGACGATATCATCGGTATTTTTGATTCAGAGAAGAATATTGGCAAATCGATTCTAAGCGATTTAGCGGAATCTAAGAAAACGCTGTTGGTCGCGCATGCCTTTGCCACACTTAAGACGAAGGACAAAAAAGCGTTTTTTACTATATTTAATAAAGAGAAGAAAACCTTTAAAGACCTTGTGGCCATCCGCAAAATCTTTATTGAAGCCGGCAGTCTGGATTATTGCCTTAAAAAAGTCGCAACCAGAATAGACAAGACAATCAAAATCCTCAATCGTCTCAGCATGCAGGAGAAGTACAAAACCGCGATCCGTGAGGCTATTGTCAAATTATTTCAACACACCGACCGTATCGCCCAGGCCAATAATAGCAAGCTTTTGCTGGATCTATAAAAGGTACTAGTCACTTTTATATCAGTTGCGCACTAATCGTATCAAGCACCAACCGCCCTTGTTCCGTTACCACAATGCATTCATCTTTTTTCATTAATAATCCATGATCCATTAAATAATAAATCTTTTCTCTTTTTTCATCAGGCAATGGCTGCTGATAACGCGTTTGCAGCGCATCGATATTAACACCCCTGTTCATCCTTAAACCGAAAACAAGCGCTTCGGTTAATTGCTGAGCCACAGTAATTTCTTCGGCCTCAACGATAGCCTCAGCGTTGTTTTTGATCATAGAAATATATTCTGTCAATTTTTCACTATTCGACCACCGTTTACCATTCACAAATGAATGCGCGCCCATTCCCAGACCGATATAATCCCGACACTCCCAGTATTTAATATTATGTAAAGATTCAAACCCCGCCTTAGCAAAATTACTCACCTCATACTGATCAAATTTGTTTCTCTTAAGTTCACTGATAATAAGTTCATATTTGGCGATCTGTTCATCACTTGTTTGCAACGCCACTCCTTTAGTGAAAAACCGACTCTTAGGATCAACTGTAAGCGCATAAATAGATAAATGTTCACTATCAAGTGCACATATGTGTTTAAGGTCTTCCTTTAACTCCAAAAGACTTTGATCAGGAAGCCCAAAAATAAGATCTAAATTAACATTATCAAATCCCGCATTGCGGATAAGCTCATAGGCCGAATAAATTTCATCTACGCCATGCGCCCTGCCTAAACTTTTTAACTGCTCTCCATCAAACGTTTGAACCCCCAAACTAATGCGGCTCACTTTATTTGCTTTTAACACATCTAATTTTGCCTTGGTTAACCCTTCCGGGTTGGCTTCAACTGTAATTTCTTTCACATTTTTTGCATCGAAATTTTCATAAATGAATTTAAATAAAAAGTCTAAATGCTGAATTTCCAGAAGCGTTGGTGTCCCTCCACCAATATAAATCGTATCAAGAGAAACACTGTTAAATTTAGCTGACTCTTTTTTAAGAGACGTTAAATATTTGTCGAAGCGCTGTTTTTGCCCGATAGATACCGCAAAAGAGCAATAAAAGCACTTCTTTTCACAGAATGGAATATGTACGTATAATGCGCTCATCTGGAATTAATTTCCTGATTTTTTAATTTTTTATTTCAATTTTTTAAAAAAGCCGATTTTCAGGATTTTATTAACGATATTTGGAATTTTTTTATTATTTTTCTCGTCGATAATATTTCCAATACAGACATTCTGATTCATTTCAAGCTTGTTGAAAAATTTTTTAATAATCTAAAATTTCTTGATTTATTTTTGCAAGAATATACTGGTATGCTACTATAAAACAGTAACTAGGCAATTACAATCCCTTTATAAAGGAGGAGACATATGCCAGCCAAGAAAAGAAAAAAAGCAGCAAAGAAGAAAGCAACAAGAAAAAAAGCAGCACCTAAGAAAAAAGCAACAAAGAAAAAAGCAGCTAAAAAGAAAAAAGCAACAAAGAAAAAAGCAACTAAAAGAAAAGCTGCTAAAAAGAAAGCAACAAAGAAAAAAGCAGCTAAAAAGAAAAAAGCAACAAAAAAGAAAGCAACTAGAAAAAAGGCGACTAAGAAAAAAGCCGCTAAAAAAAGAAAAAGATAGTTGCTGGCGTAAAGATAATAAAAAACCCTCTGATTTAATAATCAGAGGGTTTTTTATTGATCAAAACTTATCTTACTTAGCTGTGACGCCCTGCACTTTAACGTCTCTCTGCCGTTCTCTAATTAATTCATACTTCTCCGGCATATTATATTTCATCCATCCAAACGCATATAATCTAACCCATTCTTCCGTTGCTCTTTCAATGCCTATGCTATAACCGGCTTTTTGACTTTCAATCCACAAATGTTTGTTGATTGCATCAATCACGCGCTTATCTTGAAGTAATTCCTGGATGTCGGCACCCCTCATAGGACCTCCTTTGAAGATATCACTATTTAACCTCTCCCTAGCTCAAGTATACACCCCGGGTGCGTTATTGCAACTCACACCGATTATTTTTGCATATCCCTTTTCTGCCTTTCAGCCTTTTTATCTGACCATAGATAAAGTTCAAACTATCATTTTTCCCACTCAAACAATCATAACTCGCCAGGCAGTACTGAGGATCCTGAAAATACTCTGCTTCAGGAAAAACAGATTTAATTTCTCTACTCACCGCATCAATCAATAATGTAACACTCAGCCTTCCATCATGGTCAATGCACCGCGGGTTTATTTCATACTTCACCACCCACGCCTCATCAATGCATGTCACCCAATCGGTGTCACACGGACGCACCACCTGCTTTGTCATGCATTGCACATAGCCGCCTTCTTGCAAAGCATAAAAGCTTTTCACCGCCTCCGTTTTTTCAGCTATAGTCAGGGCCTGTTTCTGGGATATAGGTTTATTCCTATCGCTCACTAAACCAAGCCAAATAACTGCAACCCAAAATAAGATGAATAAAACAAGTGAAATTTTACGGCTGGTATACATTACGCCAGTGCACTTTCATGTTTAGAGTCTCTTAAAAATAGTACCGATGTGCGGCATAGGCCGGCTACCCGGCGCACCATCGTAATATCCTGAACCTCCTGCATCCCAAAAATATTAATATCCGCCACAGGCGCTTGTGTAAGCGCATCTTCAAACCGGCCAACGATAACCTCGATCTCTACATCTAGCGGCATGCGCATGATTTCTTTCATACGATTAAGATACGCAATCGCCTCAGCCTTTTCATGCGCGTTGTAAACTACCTGCACAATGCGAAGCTTCCCTCGCCAATTTCTTTGCAGCTGTAAGGCCATCAAAACCGACAAATCAATATTGGGGCTCTGCTGGCGGATCCATAGGTTAACCATCTCTTCCTTACCCAGGCCAACACGATGATCATATTCAAGCAGTATCAAGCCCAAGCCGTCCTCTGATGCTCTACTTAGAATACTTGTTGTTTGTGTATCTTTTTCCTCATCTTCATCGATAAAATAGAAAAGTGTGTTGGGCGGGAAAAACATACCCTCAATAACCTGCATCACACCTTTGCATCCTTCCAGGAAATCCCTATGCTGCATAACAGTCGTTTCGACAAATATATTGTCCTCTCTTAAACGCTTGACCGATTGGGCCAACTTTTCTCGTTCATTGACAATCGAAGCAAACGGACTGACAATCGAAAAAGCGGTCACGCGGCCAGAGGGCTCGACAATGCTTTTAATAAGGGGTATGGCCTCGTCAAACTTCTTAAGATCACTCACCGGCACGAGAAAATTCGGTTTCCAAATTTTGGGATAATAGGGAAGCTTGCTTGCCGCCTTAGCAAACACTTCAGCCAAATAAATTAGCATACCGCTACGAATATCCGGCGAATAAAGACTTTCCTGTTTACGCAGAAGAATCCAATAGGTTGCGGCAATAATCAAAAGAGCGATCAAACCAAAACGCATATCCAAAATAAACATAACCGACAAACATCCCAAGGCACCAAGAAACGAAACCCAGCGTGACACTCTAAACGTTGGTCTAAAGCTAATAATCCCCATTGATTGTTCGATCAAAACAGTCAAATTAATCATCCCGTAAGTGATCATAAAAAACATCGTCAAAAGCCCGGCGATTTGATCAAGCGAACCATACAGAATTGTGACAAGCGTAATGAGTGCGGTAAAAAGAATAGCGGTTGTCGGTTCGCCCTTTTCATTAACCCTTTTAAAGCTTCCGCCTAAAGGAACAACTCTGTGTTTGCCGAGCGCAAGCAAAACACGTGGCGCGGCAACAAGCATGCCCAGCGCCGAGGATAATGTGGCCCCCAATATACCCATAATCACAACCCATTGCCAGCGCCCCAACTCAATGGCAATGCTATTATTGACCATCAGTTCATTCGCACTGACATGTGTGGCAAAAAATATCGCCAGTGCTGCATAAATAACAAAACTGACACCAATCGCCCATAATGTGCCCTTCGGTATGGCATGCCGCGGTTCGGCTAATTCCCCCGACATGGATGCCCCGGCCAGAATACCGGTAACCGCCGGGAAGAATATCGCAAAGGCATACCAAAAATTATCCCCGCTAAAATTGTCCCAAGGCTTAATTGTAATAGCCGGATAGTTACTATTACCAAGAAAAATCGCAACAATAGACAGCCCAATGATCGCCATAATCAAATACTGAAGACGAAACGCAAACTTAGCACTGACATACGTAACAATCAAAAGCACAGCCCATAGAATAATGGAAACCAAAAGCGGATCATGATCGGAAAATAAAAACTGCCAGCATTCGGCAAACCCCGCGATATAAAAGGCCACCGAAATCGCTTGCGAGATATAAAGCGGTATGCCAATAGCGCCGCCCGCCTCAATACCAAGCGACTTGGAAATAATCGAATACGCCCCACCGGCGCCTATACGAATGTTAGTGACAACACTCGACATAGACAGCGTCGTGGATAAGGTAATCAGATTGGATAAGACAATAATGATAAGCGTCCCGGCGAGGCCAACGGTCCCGACAACCCAGCCTAAGCGTAGATACATGATGACACCGAGAATACTTAAAAGGCATGGAGTAAATACGCCTTCGAATGTGGAGAACTTTCTCATATGTAAAATTGTAAAAGTGGTAAAGTGGTATTCATAAGTAAATTGATAATTGGTGGTAGAGTGGTAATAAAAATTTAAAAAATAATAGAAAAAAATAATATTAATGATGAAAGATTTCAGGTTAAAATTTAATAAATTAATTTTAACCCTTTACCTCACACCTTTAACCTTTTTACCACTCTATCACTCTACCACTATATCACCCTGTCGGTCTTTTTCCCTTTAGTCGAATTATTAGCAACCCTATTTCGTATAGTATGATCAAAGGCCCTGCCATCATTAACTGTGTAACAAAATCAGGCGGTGTAATAATCGCACTTAGAATCAAAATAATTACAATCGCGTAGCGTCGCTGTTGTTGTAAAAATTCGGCTGTCGCAATACCGATATGCGATAGAAACAACATAACAAGCGGAAGCTCAAAGACAACACCAAATGCTAAAATAAGTGTCCCGACAAACGAAACATAGTTTTTGATGGTTATCATCGGCACAATATTTTCTGTTGAAAATCCGAGCAAAAAATTAAGTGCAATCGGAATAATCACAAAATAAGCAAACACCCCCCCGGCTAAAAAAAGAAAAAGCGAGCAAGGACCATAAAACAAAATGCGTTTGGCCTCCTGTGGTCTAAGTCCAAGGCCGACAAAACGCCATACATGAAAAAGAGTAAACGGAAACGATATAAGACAGCCGGCAAAAAGGGCCAGAACAATGCGCGCCAAAAACGCATCCGATGGCGCAGTAAAAACCAGGTTACCGACCGGCTCTGTAATAAAGGCTAAAATATGATCAACAAAAACATAAGATACAGCGGAACAGAGAATAACCGCGGCAAAGATCTGGACCAGGCGCGCGCGAAGCTCATCGATATGTTCAAATACAGTCATGGATGATTCTTTGCGGGAAATGAGTTCGGGAGAGATATCGTCCGATTGTTTTTCTTCGGTACTATGTGGCATCGGTATTATCTTCTGAATCTTTGGATGCTTTTTTAAAGGCGCGGATGGCCTTGCCGATGGCGCTGCCTATTTCCGGTATTTTTTTAGCTCCAAACAAAATCACAATAACCAAAACAACAATAATAATTTCCGGGGCGCCAATATGTCCCATAACATCCTCCTAGTATTAATACTAATGATATATGATGTGAATAAATAGTGCCAGGTACTTTTTTTTATTTATTCGCAACCACTTTGTAGTAGTCGCCTGTTTCAAACATTTCTTTACCCATATCCGGGGCAACATAAGAAATGCTCTCAAAGGTAATATCGACCTCAACTTCCCCGATATAACGATCACCATGAAACACTAGCAATTTCGAGCCAGGCACTACACCATGCGCCGCACCGAGTGTCACAATATATTGTTCTGTTGTGCGGTCCACCCAAAGGTAGCCCTCATCATCTATTTCTGGATCCTGTATAGCCACCTCAGATACAGCCGGAGGCTGATTTTTCATAATTTCTTTTCTTTCAATATCTTTGGGCTCTTCTAAATTTTTGAAGAAAAAAATAAAGATAAAACCAGCGAGAATAATAACAAGAAGAAGAATTTTTTGAGGACGGCTTAACATAGTAGGCCCCACGAGAGGATTTTAATTTTCCTCATTGTGGCATATTGCCTTCTCATGGTCAAGCATGCTGTAGGGGGCTATAAATTTCTGTCTTTTTTCTGCCTTGGCCTTGTCAACCGTAGAAAATGTGGCATACTTAATTTTAGAAAAGGAGGATGCGTTGATAGCGGAAGCAATCAAGGCCTATCACCTTACATCAACACCGCCCTAATGATACTTGGGTGGTGTTTTTGTTTATATTTCCCTCCGGGAAATATAAACACCCGACCGAGTCAACGCCCAACTGGGCGTTGTTACGAGGTGGGTATCTCATAATATCCCAATAAACAAGCGCAGTATTGCAGTGAAGCAGGTTTTTTCATAAATTCAACCAGTAGGTAGTATTCTTCGCTCAAATCGAAGCCAATAGTAATTGGCGAGATTAATAAACAGTCCTCGCGTAATTTTTCCCTGAAAAATTTACGCTGCGGAACTCGCTCGGGAACACTACCTACTGTTTTTGGTATAAAATGAAAACTGGGCGTTGTTACGAAGTGGGTATCTCATAATATTCTAATAAACAAGCCGCACGCAGTATTGTACGAAGCAGGTTCCACTTAAGGCTTATCCACGCAATTGCCGCGCGCATTCCACCATATTAGCCAGTGAAGGCTTAACCTCTTCCCATTGGCGTGTCTTTAGACCACAATCCGGATTAACCCAAAGGTTATCCCCCGGAATAAGCTCTTTAGCCTTATTCATAAGATTGGTCATCTCTTTTGTATGAGGCACACGCGGGGAATGAATATCATACACACCCGGGCCGATTTCATTAGGATACTTAAAGTTAACAAAAGCATCCAAGAGTTCCATATTCGAACGCGATGTCTCTATGGTAATCACATCCGCATCTAAATCGGCAATGGCCTCAATGATATCATTAAATTCAGAATAACACATATGTGTATGAATCTGCGTATCATTGCGAACACCACACGAAGAAAGACGAAAGGCCTTAACCGCCCAGTTCAGATAATCATCCCAATCGGAACGTCTGAGCGGCAGACCTTCACGGAATGCCGGTTCATCAATTTGAATCACCGCAATACCGACTTTTTCAAGATCAACCACTTCATCGCGAATCGCGAGTCCAATTTGATACGCCGTCTGCGAACGCGGTTGATCATCACGGACAAAACTCCATTGCAGAATCGTCACAGGACCGGTTAACATCCCCTTCATTGGTTTATCGGTCAGCGTTTGAGCGTACTCTGACCAATACGTCGTCATTGGTTTGGCGCGGTAAACATCCCCGAATATAACCGGAGGCTTAACATAGCGTGATCCGTAACTTTGCACCCAGCCATGTTGAGTGAATGCAAACCCTTCAAGATTCTCGCCAAAATATTCAACCATATCATTACGTTCAAACTCACCGTGCACAGGAACATCAATGCCAATCTCGTCTTGGAAAGAAATACACTTGCGTATTTCTTCCTTTATAAAGGCATCATACTCTTCATTGGATATTGTCCCCTTTTTCCAATCCGCACGCGCCTGACGCACTTCCTTTGTTTGCGGAAACGAACCAATGGTTGTCGTTGGATAGGCCGGTAGATGTAATTTCTCGGCTTGTTCCACTTTACGCTTTTCAAACACAGCCTGGCGCGCATAGTCACTTTCTTTAATCGCGGCATACCGCTTTTTAACTTCTTGATTGTGAATCTTGGTGCTTTGACGACGTGATTCAATGGCTACTTGATTATTCTGAAGTATATTATCTTCAGCCGTCCCATTTACAATATTCGCCAAGTCCACTGCCTCAACCAATTTTTGATCGGCAAAGGCAAGCCAATTTTTTAAATCTGTATCCAACTCCGTTTCATTATCGAGTGTTACTGGCGAATGAAGGAGTGAACAAGATGTCCCTACCCATAAACGATCCGATCCAACTTTATCTTTGGCCTTTCTTAAGGTAGCAATAGAAGATGTATAATCGTTTTTCCAAATATTACGTCCATCAATAACCCCTAAAGAGAGCACCTTATCTTCAGGAAAAACATTAAGCAGCTGATCCAGTTCATTCCCAGCGCGTGTCACATCATAATGCAAACCATCAACAGGTAAGGAACAAAATGATGATAAATTGTCACGTAATTCACCAAAATAAGTGGTCACAATTAATTTTGTATTACCAGCCGCCTTTTTAAGGCGTGTGTAGGCATTGTTAAGTCCCTCTTTTTGCACATCATTTAAATCCAGTGCAAAAATAGGCTCGTCAAACTGAATCCACTCGGCACCTTGTTCGCCTAGCTTACCGACAATCTCTTCATACACATCAAGCAGGCGGTCAAGCAACTCAAATCGGTCATAATCCGGATTTGCTTTGTCTTGAACCTTACCTAAAGTCAAATAAGTAAGCGGTCCGATTAAAACAGGTTTAGCATTAATCCCTAAGTCTTTCGCCTCTTGAAATTCATCAAAAACTTTGGCCGATGCCAGACGAAATGTTGTATCAGCTGAAAATTCAGGTACGATAAAATGATAATTGGTGTCAAACCATTTGGTCATTTCACTGGCAAAGGTAGAAATCTTATTCGTCTGACAATCTTTTTCATCTTCAGCGAGAGTAGCAACATCCCGCGTCCCGCGGGCCACAAGAAAAGCGGTATCGAGATCAAGATTATCCCCTTTTGCTACCTCAAAACGTTTCGGGATATTTCCCAGAATACAGCTCATATCGAGGACTTGATCATAAAAACTAAAATCATTGACCGGGATAAGGTCAATGCCAGCCTTTTTTTGCTTCAACCAATTCGTTTTTCGAATATCCCGACCAACCTGTTTCAATTCTTCAAGCGTAATACGCCCTTTCCAATATTTCTCTGTTGCTTTTTTAAGTTCCCGCTTTGCGCCAATGCGCGGATAACCTAATACATTTGATTTAACACTCATAATTCATCTCCTTTACTCGGAAGGTTGTGACACGATAAAGGCATTCGGACTTGTCTCTTGTTGAGCATTACCGTTGCCGGACAGCCTGCGATTCTCACGCAACTTTCCCTTTATCCTGTTTTTAAATTTTATTTGTTAAATTTATATATGTTGATCTTCTTACTTAACTGAGGGATGCTTATATCGGGAATTTTCTTAAATGTATGCTTACCCTTTAAAGAAGATTTTACTTCCTCACTAATGCCAACACCCCTTTTGACTTTTTGAGAAAAAGTATTCATTAGTAAAAACGATTTATTAACAGCATCGCCATAAATATCACGGGATGCATAATCGGCATGACCAACGACGCCAAAATAAATTTCGCCACTGTTGAGGAAAACAACTATTTCTTTATCGAGATTGATGCGGTCAATGTCCCGGGCCGCTTTTAAAGCCCTATCGGCATGGTCTACCCCGGAGAAAAAACACAAAAATCCGTCGCCCGTGTACTTGACCGGAACCCCGCCATAATTAAGCACGACCTCGGTCATATGCTGAAATATCACATTAGTCCATTGGGCCAGCTCCTTGGCCGACAACTGCACGCCTTTTTGGGCAAAGCGGTTGAGGCTTGAGGCAAATACGGTCGCCTCAAAGACATCGCGCTTTTCTTCATTCATACCGAGGAGATCGTCCAAAGAAACATCGAAAAGCTGGGCGATTTTCTTAATCAGAAAGATATCCGGAAAGTTCTCATCCTTCTCCCATTTGGAGACGGCCTGAGGGCTGACTCTGAGGCTATTCGCCAGATCAAGCTGCTTAAGCCCGAACTTTTTTCTTAATTGTTTAATCCGTGCGCCGATCTTCATAGTCTAAGGATAGCACCAACTATGGGCATCAGTCAACGAAGCATTGATTGAGGAAAATCAACTAGAGGTTGAGTTAAAATAGGGAGTTTTTGAAGATTAAACCAGTAGGTAGTATTCTTCGCTCAGACAGTCCTCGCGCTATATCTTTTCTAAGCCTTTATAGGGAAAGATATATGCTGCGGAACTCGCTCGGGAACACCACCTACTGGTTTCGGTATGAATAAAAGCTGGAGGTTGTTGCGAAGTGGGTGCTCTACTCAGAATAGTATTCGATTAACAATATACCGCCAAAAGTGACAATTATAAACGCAACTAAATATAAAATGATATTCTTAACCTTAATAGATCCTTCAGCCTTCGATCTTTTCAAATCCTTGAAAAGTCCAGTGGCTAAAATTCAATCAACTATAAAAATTAAGATTTCAATAATAAACATTGTTAACCTTTGCAAAAATTACTTTCCAAGCAAGGCAAACATCTTCTTCTTATACGCCTCAACACCAGGCTGATTGAATGGATTCACGCCCAGTAGATATCCGGTAATACCTACGGCGCGTTCGAAGAAATAATAGAGTTGGCCTAAATGAAAGGCATCGGCTTTGCCGAGTGTGATGGTCATATTCGGCACACCGCCTTCGAAGTGGGCTTCGGCGGTTGCTTTGTGGGCCTGGGTATTAACCCAGTCTAAATCGCGGCCAGCGACACAATTAAAATCATCTAAATTATCGGCCTCTTCAGGAATGATCAGTTCATGATTAGAAGTTTCCACCTCAATAAATGTTTCGAAGATATTACGCATACCATCTTGCATCAGCTGTCCCATCGAATGCAAATCGGTTGAAAGTACGGTTGAAGCCGGAAAGATTCCTTTGCCATCTTTACCTTCACTTTCTCCGAAAAGTTGCTTCCACCATTCAGAGACATATTGCATATTGTCATAAAACGAAGCCTGCATCTCGATGACTTTTCCTTTTTTATAAAGAAGATAACGTGACGCCGCGTATTGTAAACATGTATTGGAATTAAGGTCAGTGGAAGAATATTCTTTTTCCCCGGCACGCGCGCCATCCACAAGCGCCTTAATATCAACCCCGGCACACGCAAGCGGCACTAATCCAACCGGTGTTAAAACCGAAAAACGTCCGCCGACATCATCGGGAATGACATACGTACGATACCCCTTTGCATCGGCTGTTTTGCGCAACGCCCCTTTTGCACCATCAGTCACACAAATAATACGCTTTTGCATTTCTTCTTCACTGTACTTCTCTTTCATCACTTCTTTAATTAATCGAAACGCAAGAGCCGGTTCTGTCGTTGTGCCTGATTTAGAAATCACAATAACCGTAAAATTTTTATCTTTAAGATTCTCAAGTAATTCATATGTATAATCAACGCTCATATTATGTCCGGCATAATAAACAGGCGTGTGCGATGAATCTCTTAAATATTCCAGTGTCGCTTTGATACCAAGGTAAGAACCGCCGATACCAATACTGACAATACAGTCTGAGTTTAACCGTACATCTTTACCTAACTCGGTTAGCTCATCAATCAACCCATCATCAATCGAGCTTGGTAAATCCGTCCAGCCTAAAAAGTCACTTCCCGTACCCGTTTTATTCGTTAAATCATGCTGCGCCTTTTCCAGATCCGCTGCAATCGCCTGCACTTCACTTTCTTCCAGAAATCCTTTTAAAAATTGACGATCAAGTTTGATGCTCATTTTTGTCCTTTCTGGTAACTGGGTAAAATGATAAAATTAAAAATTGTATTTGGTAATTGGTAATTAGTAGCTGGTGGAAAATACAAAGCCAATTACCAATTACTAACTACCAAATACCCTTATCTTTATTTGCTCAAAGTATGTGTTTCAAATTTTTCTGCCTGATATTTTATCGGCTTCTCTATTACTGCCCCCGCAAGAACAACATCCCCATCATAAAACACAACGGATTGGCCTGGCGTCACCGACATTTGCGGCGCTTTAAATTCAAGCTTTATCCGGTCATCCCCAAGGTATGTCAAATAGGCTTCTATCTCCGGTGAATTATAACGGATGCGTGCATTGACTGTAATTGTTTCATTTGGCTGCGGCATGCTTAACCGATTAAACTGATTGGCATAAAGCCCCTCAGCATATAAACATTCCTTCGGGCCAACATGCACTGTGTTCGTTTCTTTATCGATTTTATTCACATATACTGGATGACCAAGTGCAATACCTAATTTATCGCGTTGACCAATTGTATAATTGAGAATCCCTTTATGACGTCCAACAACACGACCTAATTCATCAACAAAATCACCCTCGACAAAAACAGAATCGCCCACACGCGAACGGATAAATTCTTTGTAACCGGCATCCGGGACAAAGCAGATATCTTGGCTTTCGGCTTTATCAGCAACATTAAGTCCATACTTATGTGCTAGATCACGCACTTCATCCTTCGTTAAATCACCGAGGGGAAAAATAACATTCGGTAGTGTGTGTGCTTTCATACTATAGAGAAAGTAGGATTGGCATTTACGCACATCTTCGGCTGTTTTCATTTCAAAAATTTCTTTTTCTTCATTGAAATGAATTTTAGAATAGTGACCTGTCGCCAGATAACCGCCTCCCATAGACATTACTTTGTCATAAAGCGTACCGAATTTTAAATGCTGATTACAACGCACACACGGGTTTGGTGTGCGACCACTCAAATACTCACTTGTGAAGTCATCAATAATATAGTCATTAATATCCTTGGCAAAATCCATCACATAATGCGGAATACCGATTTGCTGGGCGGCCCGCTTGGCATCTTGAATGCCGTCAACGCCGCAGCAAGACGGCTTCTTGCTATCCGGATGCGTGATGGAAAAACACATGGTGACCCCAACCACATCATAGCCTTCATCCTTCATCAGCGCTGCCACGACAGACGAATCCACCCCGCCGCTCATCGCGACGAATACCTTTTTTGATTTGTCGATTGGTCTATGAAAATTCATAAAGCACACCTAACAACAACATTCCCAACGTTTTAAGTCCCTAATAATAGAAAAATGATCCTAGAAATATACCATAGCTATCAAAAAATGTCTAAAAAAGAATTAATACAACATCGGTATGCTATGAGGAGGACAAGACTAACTACGATGCGGCATTTTCCAACACAGTATCTATTGCTTGAGACTCGAATCTGGTTTTACGATCATCCGCAGGATTGAGGTCATACCCGGCAGTATTCTTATCAGTTTTATCAACTAAACCGAGAATCATCGGCAAATTAATTGTTGGGGCTACATTCAAAATAACAGGCGTAAACCCTTCAACATTTTGAAATAATTCTATAGATTGTGGAGATACGGGAATAATCACACCTCTGCCGTTTCGTTGCACATCCATATTCAGCATTGTCGGATTCATATCAATACCACCATGTGTAACTTCACCAAGATTGTCACTATCCTGATTTTCTTCTGTTGCATCGCCTTTCACATCATTTAATAAACTGTCAACTGCATCTTGATGAGCTTCTACACTTTCTAAGCCTTCATTCAAGTCTTTAATCACATTATTGACCCGAATAGATCCAATATTCGCCTCCATAATATCAATTATATCTTCTGTGCTTACCAACCCTCTTAATCCACGCTTAGCAATAATCGCCT
>JANQMA010000003.1 GCA_028280285.1 Candidatus Omnitrophota bacterium
AAACAGGATAACATACACCAAATTGTTATTGAAAGAGCACAGCTCGCTCAAAAATCCGGCCTTGATGGGATCGTTGCTTCCGCACAGGAAGCGGCGTTATTAAGAAAGGAATTTGGCGAAGATTTTATTATAGTCACACCTGGTATTCGCCCAAGCGGCGCAGAAGTTGGGGATCAAAAACGAGTGACGACACCGAAAGAAGCCATCGCCAATGGCAGTTCTTTTTTGGTAGTTGGCCGTCCGATAGTTAAAGCCACTGATCCTCAGAGCGCGGCAGAGGGCATATTAAAAGAAATAAATAATAACTAGATTTATCGTAAAGGTTAGCATAAGTTGAAGTAAGGGCTAAAACCTCTTCTAACCTTTTTTTAATGTTTAATAATAACCGGAGCTTAACATGTCACAACAAGTTCAAGAATTGATCAATAAGATTAAAAAAGAAGGAACCGAAGCGGCTGAGTCAGAAGCCAGCACAATTAAAGAACGAGCTCAAGCAGACGCGGATAAAATTATTAGTGAGGCTAATGCACGCGCTGAACAAATTGTCAATGATGCCAATGCGCAAGCCGAAAAAGCGAAAGAGTCGGGTCAAATGGCGCTTAAACAGGCCTCCCGTGATGTGCTTTTGAGTCTACGTAAAGAAATCGACGCACTTCTTCAAAAAATTATTGCCGAGGAAGTTAAGGAAAGTCTTTCGGCAGAGAATTTAGCTAATATTATCGGAAATGTCGCCGAGGCTTCCCAAAAATCAGACAATGTTGTGGCCACACTTAGTGCCAAAGATCGCAAGGCTCTTGAAGACGGATTTATTGCTAAACTCCAGAAAAAAATTAAAGGATCCATTACATTTGAATCCTCTGGTGATGTTGCCGGTGGATTTACCATTAGCTTTGACGGTGGCAAATCGTGCTTTGAATACACAGACAAGGCATTAGCCGAGTACTTGAGTAGTCATTTAAACGAACAGCTAACACAAATCCTTAAAGAAGCCGGCGCTTAAACGAATGAAGAAAAACCACTATTACTTTGCCGCCAGCCTTCCGATGATCAATTTTGATAGCGCGCTTCCTATGGGCGTCGATGATTTTATTGAAGATTGTTATCGTCTGCTTCCTCACGAAGATGCCGAGTTTATCCAGAGACTACTTGCCCGAAAAATTATGGACTATGCTTTTTTGCGTCAGCTTGTCACTGAATCAAAGGGACAAATTGGCTATCGCAATAAAGCCTTTCAAAAAGGTGTTGCCTTTAACCGTGCGTTTCGCAATGAACTGGCCTGGTTTCGCGCCGAGCGCGCCGGCAAAGATCCCAATGATTTCATACGCGGGGAACGGAATCCTGATCCAAGAATCCAAGAAGTCATCCGTACGGCAGATAAAGAGGAAAATTTACTTGAAGCAGAAATGATGCTTGACCGCTTCCGCTGGGCCTTTCTCGATGAACTTGAGCAAGGCCATTATTATGATATTGAGTTTATTACGATTTATGGAATAAAACTGATGATCCTCGAGCGTTATCACACACTTGATTCACCGCGTGGCGAGGAAATTTTTAAAGAAATACAAAACATTAAGATACCAGAAATAAATTAGGAGACAAAATGGCCGCAGAAAAGCAGAGGAAAGGTCAAGTGACCGGCGTTAACGGAAACATGGTTGCTTGTGAATTTAAAGATAAAGTTGTCCAAAACGAAGTTGCCTATGTTGTCGTGGGTGACGAGACACTTAAAGGTGAGGTTATCCGTGTTAAAGGTAATATCGCCGAGCTTCAGGTGTTTGAAGACACCGCCGGCATTAGAGTGGGCGACACGATTGAATTTAGTGATGACCTTTTAAGTGTCGAGTTAGGTCCGGGGCTTTTAGGACAAATTTTTGACGGTCTGCAAAATCCTTTACCGCAGTTAGCTGAACAGCACGGATTTTTTCTTAAACGCGGCGCCTATCTTAAACCTTTAGATGAAGAAAAGAAATGGGAATTCACACCGACGGTAAAAGTGGGTGATAAACTGCGCGCAGGCAATCATGTCGGGACTGTTCCTGAAAACATGTTTGAGCATCGCATTTTCCTTCCGTTTGGTATCACGGGTGAGGTGGAAGTAACGGACATTAAAGCAAAAGGTTCTTATGCGATTAAAGAAGTTGTGGCAAAAGTTAAAGACGCCGATGGCGTTAAACACGATGTTGAAATGGTGCAGGTTTGGCCGGTTAAGGCCCCTATCAAAGCTTATACGGAAAAATTAAAGGCGAATGAACCGCTGGTGACAAAACTGCGTTTGATTGATACGATTTGTCCGGTCTCCGTCGGTGGAACGTTTTGTACACCGGGTCCTTTTGGGGCCGGTAAAACGGTTTTGCAGCATCTTTTATCACGTCATGCGGAAGTGGATGTGGTGATTGTTGCGGCCTGCGGTGAGCGTGCCGGTGAGGTTGTTGAGATTCTTTATGAATTTCCGGAGTTGATTGACCCGAAGACGGGTAAAAGTTTAATGGAGCGCACGATTATTATTTGTAACACAAGTTCTATGCCGGTTGCGGCGCGTGAATCGTCTGTATACACAGCTGTGACACTCGCTGAGTATTATCGTCAAATGGGACTCAATGTTCTTTTGCTTGCCGACTCAACATCCCGCTGGGCACAGGCGATGCGTGAGATGTCCGGACGTCTCGAGGAGATTCCGGGTGAGGAGGCGTTTCCTGCCTACTTAGAATCACGGATTGCATCATTTTATGAACGGGCCGGTTTGGTTAAACTGCGTGACGGCGGTCTTGGTTCAGTTACTATTGGTGGTGCGGTATCTCCTGCCGGAGGTAACTTTGAGGAGCCGGTGACCCAGGCAACACTTAAAGTGGTCGGTGGCTTTCTTGGGTTATCGCAGGCACGGGCGAATGCGCGTAAATACCCGACGATCGAACCGCTTGAAAGCTGGAGTAAATATTCGAGCTTTGTTGATAATGACAAGGTAGCTGACGCACTTGCGATGCTTAAAAAAAGTAATAATGTCGGACAGATGATGAAGGTTGTCGGGGAAGAAGGAACATCAACGGACGAGTTTATCGATTATCTTAAGGGTGAGTTTTTCGATGCGGTGTACTTACAGCAAAATGCGTTTGATAAAGCTGATGAAGCAAGCTCCAAAGAACGTCAAACATATGTGTTTGATCTTGTCCATTCGATACTTACGCAGAAGATGCATTTTGAGGAAAAAGATGCGGCCCGACGGTTTTTCCAGGAGCTTCGTCAGAAATTTATCACATGGAATTCGTCAGAATTTGAAACAGATAGTTTTAAGGACATTGAGAAAGAATTAAGAGGAAAACTAGAAGCAGTTTAGGGATATTAGGTTACGTAGTAATGTAGTAAGGTTGTAATGTGGTAATGTAGTTGTTTAATTTTAAAAAATACAACATTACTACCGCACCACATTTCTACATTACTTCTAAAAAAAGGAAGATACAATGCAAAAAGTTTACAGTGAAATTTTACAAATCGCCGGAGATGTTATTATCGTCGAGGCAGAAGGGATCGGTTATAAGGAACTTGCCGAGGTTAAAACCCAAACAGGTGTTTCGCTCGCCCAGGTTATCCGCCTTGACGGTAAAAAAGTTTCGCTTCAGGTTCTCGCCGGAAGCCGGGGTATTTCAACCAATGATAAAGTGCGCTTCCTCGGCAAACAAATCCAAGTTTCGTGTACCGAAGATTTGCTCGGCCGCGTATTTACCGGGGCAGGGGATCCGCGCGATAACGGACCGGAGTTGACCGAGAATATGATCGATATCGGGGGGCCATCGGTTAATCCGTCGAAAAGGATTGTCCCTAAAAATATGATCCGTACCGGGATTCCGATGATTGATATTTTTAATACATTGGTTGAGTCGCAAAAGCTTCCGATCTTCTCCATTGCCGGTGAGCCTTACAATCAACTTTTGGCGCGTATTGCGATGCAGGCGGAAGTCGATTTGATTATTCTCGGCGGTATGGGGCTTAAATATGATGATTATTTGTTTTTCCGAGACACGCTGGAAGAACACGGGTCATTGTCGCGTTCGATTCTTTTTGTGCATACGGCATCCGACCCGACGGTTGAGTGTTTACTCGTGCCGGATATGTGTTTGGCGGTTGCCGAGAAATTTGCACTGGAAGGCAAACGAGTTCTATGCCTTTTAACCGATATGACAAACTTCTCTGATGCGCTTAAGGAAGTTGCGATTACAATGGAGCAGATTCCGTCTAATCGTGGTTATCCGGGTGATCTTTATTCGCAATTGGCGGCCCGTTATGAAAAAGCAGTCGACTTTGACGGAGCAGGATCGATTACTGTCCTTGGGGTAACAACAATGCCGGGGGATGACGTCACCCATCCGGTGCCGGATAATACAGGTTATATTACCGAAGGGCAGTATTACCTGCGCGGCGGGCGCATTGAGCCTTTCGGAAGTCTTTCACGGCTTAAACAACAAGTGAATGATAAAACACGTTCCGATCATCGAACGATTATGGACCGGATGATTCAGCTCTTTGCCGATTACCGTGAATCACTCGAAAAACGGTCGATGGGTTTTCAGATGAGCGCGTGGGATGACAAGCTTATTAAATACGGCGAAACATTTGAAAGCAGGTTGATGGATTTATCGGTCAACATTCCTTTAGAAGAGGCGCTTGATTTGGGATGGAAAATTCTCTCCGATTGTTTTGAACCGGCCGAAACCGGGATTAAAGATGCATTGATTGAGGAGTATTGGCCGAAGGAAAAAGTGGGAAGCTAAAAAGATAAATTGTACTTAGGATGTAGGACTTGGGACTTAGGGATCCAAGTCCTAAGTCCCAGGTACCAAGTACAAGATACAGATACTCAATTTCCATGAGCAAAATAAAATTAACAAAAGGTGAACTCAAGAAACAGCGCGATCAGATGAAGCAGTTTAAGCGCTATTTGCCGACGCTGCAATTAAAGAAACAGCAGCTTCAAATGAAAATCCTCGAAGCACAAAAGATTTTATCTGAAAAGCAAGAGGTCCTTCACCATCAGATCAAACATATTGAACATTGGGTAAGCCTGCTTGCCGATCCGGATACGGACTTGATGCAGTGGGTCGAACCGCTTGAGGTTAAGACCGGTAAAACAAATATCGCCGGGGCTAATGTGCCGGTTTTTGAAGAAGTTGTGTTTAATCGTGTTGATTATGATTATTATTCCAAACCATTGTGGGTGGATAAAGGAATCGAAGAGATGCGTAAAATGGTTAGTGCGCAAGCTGAAGTGGAAGTGGTTAAAAAACAAATTGCCCTTTTACAAAAAGAATTACGCACAACAACACAGCGCGTTAATTTATTTGAAAAGATTAAAATCCCTGAATGCAAAGATAATATCCGCAAGATCGGTATTTATTTGGGTGATCAGCAGGCGAATGCCGTCGGGGTTAGTAAGGTTGCCAAGAAGAAGGTTGATATGAAAGCAGAATTGGCAGAAATAGGCTAATGGTATTTAGCCGTTGGTAATTAGTAATTGGAGCGCTAATTACCAATTACTAACTACCAAATACATTTTTCAAGGTACTTATGATAGTAAACATGAAAAAAATTCATCTTATCGTGCAGAAAAAGGATACTGTTTCTGCGTTGGATGAGCTTCGTGGGCTTGGGGCTGTTCATGTTGAGCATCAAGAGGAGCTTAAAAGTCCGTCCATCTCTGAGCTCAAAGATGAGATTGAAGTATTACAGAAGGTGCGTACGACGTTAACAGCGCAAAAAGGCAAGGCAGAGCAAAAAGAATCGGCCGACCTTGAAGCCCGTTCGGATCTTATTTTAGAGCGCTTAGATACTGTTGAACAATTAAACGATGCGATTGACGGGCGTGCCAAACAGATTGCTTACTGGCAAGAGTGGGGCGAGTTTGATCCAAAGGATTTCAAAGCGCTGCGGGAGAAAAGCGTGTTTGTTGAATTATGTGAAGTGCCGACTGCGCAACTTAAAGAGGTGCCTGGTCATATTGTCATCGAAGGGATACAAACTAAGGGCAAGATGGAGCGCTGTTTGCTTATTGCTGAAGAAAGAATCGAGGTGCCGTTTGAGACAATTGCCCCACCTGAGATGAGTGTCAATCAAATGAAGGCTGAGCAGAAAAAAGATAAAGAACAATTAAGTGAGATTGAGCGGAAACTTCAGGAAAACACACGTTATATCGATTTTGTCGAGGAGAATATTGAGCGTTTGGAAAGCGAGCTCACATTTGAAGAAGTCGCGCAGGGGATGCAGGAAAAAGAAGAGCTTTCTGTGTTAAAAGGTTTTTGTCCGGAAAGTGACTCTGATTCACTTGAAGCGGCAGCAAAACAAAACAACTGGGCGATTTTGATCGAAGATGTAACGGAAGAAGATAATCCGCCAACGCTGCTTCAAAATCCAAAATGGATTGAGTTAAGCAAGCCGGCACTTAATGTCATTGAAATTTTACCCGGATTTAAAGAATTGGATGTGAGCGCTGTTTTTCTAATCTTTTTTACATTTTTCTTTGCGATGCTTATTGGGGATGCCGCGTATGGCGCGATATTTATGGCCGGGACGATTTTGGCTCATATTAAAATGAAGAATGTTGCCGATAAGACAGCTTTTTATTTGATGTATTTATTGACGGGAGGCACCATTGTCTGGGGTGTTCTGACCGGAACTTATTTTGGTCAGCAATGGCTTCCGTCGACCGTCGATGCAATTGTACCGTGGCTTAATAATGCGAATAATGTACAGTGGTTATGTTTTACCGTTGCGGTTGTTCACTTAAGCCTGGCGCGGATTTGGGCGGCACAGGTTAAATTTCCAAGCATTACGTTTTTATCCGAGGTCGGTTGGCTTTTGATTGTTTGGGGGATGTATTTTGTCGCTAACATGTTTGTACTGAATCAACCGCTGCCCGGATATGCCTTGTGGTTTTTAAGTGTCGGTATACCGCTTGCGCTTATCTTTATGTTTCCATTTAAACAAATCGGAAAGCTGGGACAGGAAATTATTCCTTTTATCCTCGGCGTGATCGGAGCGGGAACGGATATCATTTCTTACATTCGTTTGTTTGCGGTTGGATTGGCAACCGTTGCGGTAGCCGATGCGGCTAACTCGATGCCGGCGGCGCTTGGCGCCGGAGGGTATGTGCTTATGGTGTTTTTGCATGCGCTTAATTTGATTTTAGCGGCCATGGCTATTTTGGTGCATGCGATTCGCTTAAATGTTTTGGAGTTCTCGGGGCATTTAGGTTTGGAATGGGTAGGATTTAAATACGATCCTTTTAAAAAATAAAAAGTAATATAATCAAACGGAGGGGTTAACTCATGTTATTTGAAGATTTTGGTGTAGCAGCCTGCTTGTCACTTGCAGCTGCCGGTTCAGCACTCGGAACAGGTATTGCGGCCCAAGGGGCGGTCGGGTGTTGGAAAAAATGTTTTTCGCAAAATAAAAACGCACCGTTTTTATTGATTGTGTTCGTCGGGTTTCCTCTCTCGCAGACGATTTATGCGATGATCTTAATGGGTAAGGTGGCCACAGCCGCCGCGGCAGGTCATCCGCTTATCGGGATCGGTGTTTTCGGCGGGCTCGCCATGGGGATGTCGGCCTGGATGCAGGGTAAGGCGGCCGCCGGCGCGTGTGATTCCCTCGCCGAGACAGGTAAAGGAACGACAAATTACATTATCGCACTTGGTATCGTTGAGACCGTTGCACTTTTTGTTATGGTTTTCTTGATGGGACAGATTCAGGTGTTTACCGGATAGCAAACATTAAACATTAAACAATAAACATTAAACAAGTTCGTCAAAGAGTTTAATGTTTATTGTTTAAAAAGGTTAATAAAACCCCCGGGTGTGTAAAAGCAGCCGGGGGTTTTTTATTCAAATAACGAATACTGCGCATTGTGATTGTTTTGAAAATGTTCGGTTGTTGTGATCATTGGGGTTTTGTTGAGTCCATATTTGCGGCAGCTGACCGAAAAAAGACGATGAATATTGTCCGCATATTCGCCGACGCCTCGTCCACGAATGAAATGCTCGGATTCATATAACTTTCCATTGTACATTGCTTTAATGCGACTAATAATTTTCTTAGATTTTTCCGGATAATATTTTTCCAACCAATTAACAAAGACATCTTTAATCGCGTAAGGCAAGCGCAACATCACATGTCCGGCGGCAACAGCGCCGGCATCACGTCCTGCTTTAAGGAGTTGTGGAATTTCATAATCATTAAGTCCGGGGATGATGGGCGCTGTCATAATCCGCACAGGAATATTGTGTTTGGCGAGTGTTTCGATCGCGCGCAGGCGCTCCTGTGGAGTGGATGCGCGTGGTTCCATTAACCGCGCAAGTTTTGCATCAAGTGTTGTAATAGAAATATTCGCGGTCACGCATTGATACTGTGCTAACTCGCGCAAGATATCCAGATCGCGCGTGATCAAAAAATTTTTGGTAATAATACCGACCGGATTGCGGAATCTTAAAAAAACCTCCAGGCATTGGCGTGTGACTTCCAGACGTTTTTCAATCGGTTGATACGGATCGGTTGCTCCGCTAATAACGACCGGACGCGGCTGCCAGCTTTTTTTCGACAACTCTTTTTCCAAAAGCGCGGGCGCGGTGTCCTTCACAAAAATCTTCGATTCAAAATCAAGGCCGAGTGACAGGCCGAAATATTCGTGGGTAGGGCGAGCAAAGCAGTACACACAGCCGTGCTCGCATCCGCGGTAGGGATTAAGGGTTGTCATGGGGCCAAGGTCTGGGCTGTCGCTTTGATTCACAAGTTTTTTGGTGGTGTCGCGAAAAAACTGCGTTTTAAGTGGGGCAGCATCTTCCGGATCAAATTCATCGTCCAGTTCGATTTTGATCTCGTCAAAACGATTTTCCGGATTAAACTGCGCCCCGCGCCCTTTGGTGGATTTGGAGGAAAGAGGAGAAGAATTCATATTTCAATAATACCACACAAATGAATGCATTAAAAGAAATTTTTAGGAGTAGAGGGATAAAGGAGCAAAGGGTTAAAGGGGCGATGCAATGATTTGACAGTATTAGGTAGAATAAAATCAGATCAAAAGTCTTCTTGGCAGAAGCAATCCATTGTGGCATACTTGCTCTGGGAATAATACAAATAATACTAGTACTAAAAATATGAATTTTTTAAGAAATAAACTAGTTAAATATATTTGCGTCCAGACTGTTGTGGTTGTGTTTTTTATTACAACCTGTGGACCGGTCTCGTCTGTCTCGGCCCAAACAGGGCTTAACCTGCCAACACCAGGCAGTGTTGTTTCTTTAAGCGCGTCTTTTACACCTGCACTCATTACGGGAATTAATCTTAATCCACAAGATCCTTTTCAAATCGATTTTATCATTCATCCTGGTGATGCTGAGCTGTCTGATGAAGAGTTTTCTGATGAATCAATGAAGATGATTAAATACTTTCTGGCAGCGCTAACAGTGCCGGAAAAAGATATGTGGGTCAATCTTTCACCATATGAAAAAGAGCGCATTATTCCCGATGGGTTTGGCGATACCGTGATGGGCCGGGACTTGCTTGCTCAAGATTACATGCTTAAGCAGCTGACAGCTTCTCTAATGTCACCGGACAGTGAAACAGGTGCAGCATTTTGGCAAAAAGTTTCTCAGCAGTCCGGAGTTGAAGATATTCCAACGGAAACATTATCGAAAGTGTGGATTGTTCCACAGCGGGCTAAAATTTATGAAACACCTCAAGGGGTGTTTGTGGTGGATAGCTATTTGGAGGTCTTGCTTGAGGAGGACTATCTGACCCTAGCGAATAGCGAACAGCGTATAGCGGGTAGGAGTGTTCAGCAAACAGTTGATAACTCTCTAAACGCTAAACGCCATACGCTAAACGCTGAAGTAATGCGCGAAATCATTCTCCCTGCCATCGAAACCGAAGTCAATCAAGGCAAAACCTTCGCCCAACTACGCCAAATCACCAATGCGGTTATTCTCGCCAATTGGTATAAAGAAAACATACAAAGTAGTATTCTAAATAAAATCTATGCCGATCAAAATAAAACCGAAGGCGTGGATACCGAAGATAAAGAAATTACCCAAAAGATTTACGATCAATACACCGCTGCTTTTCGCACAGGGGTTAACAACCTAATTAAGGAAGAATATGACCCGGCAACACAGCAAATCATTCCCCGCAAATACTTCTCGGGGGGAATGAATTATGCATCTATTGAAAATGAGCAATCATCTGATAGCGCCATGGTTACAAAGATGATTAAGCGTGCACGCAAGGTCAACGTTGCCCTTACAGGACGTTTTAAAACAACCGATAGAAAGTTCCAATTAATACTTGGTAATAACGATAAATTATATGTTGACCAAATTGAGGCCAGAGAAATTACAGATAAGGATAAAGATCGCAGAACGTTTGAAACCAAAGACATGATCATTAAGGTTTACAATAAAGCCTCTGTATTGTTTAATTTGAAAAAAGCAAAAGAGTTGACTACTCAATTTGATCAAAGGATTATACCGCCGATTATTGAAAAAGGGATTATGCGGCTAAAAAGTGGTGACCGCTATTACGTAATACACCCTAAATCTGAAATAGATATGAATGATAAAAAGGTTGTTGAAATAGATATGAATGGTAATAAGGTTTTCATGAAGGATAAAGATTTTTTTGAAGAGTTTTTAGATGCGGATGATAAAAAAGAAGCCGTCAAAGTGCTTTTTGAAAAAACAATTGAACATAAGAGTCAATGGATAATCAAACCGGAAAATATTTTAATGGCCCAGGTACGAGGTCAATGGTATGCCTGGATTAAAGATGGCCAGGCTCAATTCCCAGAGAGCTTTGATCCGCTGATGGATAATTACAGCGAACTACCGATACCTAAAGATGAACTTGACCGTAATTATCACATTAGGCTTTTAAAAGAAAACTATTTGTTGATTTGGGAACAATTTCAAGGCGAGGAGTATATTTCACGGGTAAGGCCGATAGTAAGAAATGAAGCTGAATTGCCTTATGATGCACCAGTGTTATCCGTCATTGATCAATTGGCTGATTCTGCTTCAATCGTTACGGAAAAGAGCGCTCAAGATAGTATCATTGAGATAGACAGCGTTGAACAAAATAATTTGGGTAATGTATTTCTTGATAAATTTGATGAGGAATACCAGTTTTCTATAGATAAAGATGAAGAAGAAACAAATACAATACCAAGCTTAGACTGGCTTACCGAAAACATAGGAGCTATGTTTACCGGCTTTTTCCAAAGAGGGTATTTTAGAAATCAATCGGAGCGGTCTGAAATTTATTCAACAGACAGAGCAATTAATCCAGAAATGTTTAGAAGTCAGCTAAATGCTTTTTATGGGTTCCTCAAAGAAAGAGGCGATATATCCTCTACAGAGTTTAGACAACTTGTTGTGGCCAAAGCGCATTTGGAGATGCTGGAAATAGAAGAAGATATCTTGCAAAAAGTGTTGGAGAGAACAGGTGAGACAAAGCTTTCCATAAGAAAACGGGAAGAAGAAATAGATAAATTGCGAAAAATACCGGCCTTTGGCCACAGACTTAATGACCGTGAGTATGAGAGGGATTACAATGCAGCCTATGATGAGCGTGAGTACTATGTTGCGTATCTTAATGCCCGGTATGAACAATATGGATTAAGCATTACGGCAGATGAACTGAAAACTATGCAGGATCTGAGTGATTTTTTTGTCAAGGTTGCCAAGGCCAAAACACCTGTTTTAGTAGAAATTGAAAATGATATTCAAACAAAAAATGTTTCTGAAGAAAAGCAGTTAGAATTTAGTTTGAATGATAAAGCGGCCCTGGATAAAGAGGTCGGGGGGATTGACATGAATCCTGCCAACATTGCTGTTGAAAACGCGGGTGATTTCCGTTTTGAATTTGACATCGACCCGGCTGCCTTCGAAGACCTTCCGATAAACGGTTTGGTGCCTGTGATCATTAACATAACACCAGTCACCAATATTCCACTGCTCTTAGGCCGCGGCGAATCTAATCCCGAAGAAGTTACTTACCTGAATTAGCCAAAGACGAAAGCATTTGATCGAGTGCCTTGCCAACTCTTAAGATGGTGCAAAGTTTTTGAAATACTGAAAATCCTGTAAAGTTTACGCAAGGAGTATTGTTGGCATCAATAATATATAATGTGCCATCATGCCTATCTCTTAACGTATCAAGCTCTCCATAATCCATGCCGATATGTTCACAAAACTTAAGAATTTTTTTCAGTTCGTCTTTACTGAAATGATCTTGGGGAGGGATAACGCGGCCCTTAACGGAAATATTAAACCGGTCTTCAATAGGTGAGAGTTTGTAATAGACGAAAGGGATTGTTTTGTTAAAAACGGGAACTCTTACCTCGGACACAAATTTTTCTTCCATTTCGGTATCAATCAGTTTTTGATAAACATATCCGTCTTCAGTCTTTTCGATGGGGCACTCAATAATTTTCCCATCATGTGCGCCGTTTTTATCGGATTTTTTTACGCAAAGGCCGGTATATGTTAATGGATTAACCATGGGTGAATAGCCGAATACTTTTTTGAAACATGTATCGACATGTTGTTTGCTGATATCAAAACAGTTTTGATTAAGGACAGGGTATTTTTGGGATAGTTCTTTAATCGTGTCATTGGCTTTGCGAAAGGTCGTAGCTTCCCAGAAAATGGCAAGATCGTACTTATCGTTAACATCGTTTGTAATGCGCCAGCCGAAAAACCGGCCCATGTAAAGAAGGACATAACTATCAAAGCGTGGCTTTTCAGGATAGAGCAGAATACAGCGCGGGCGACCTAAAAGTCCGCGCACGCTATTAAGAAGTTTGCACCAAAGCGCAGTGATAAAAATACGAACAGCATGATATTTCATAAGGCAAAGAATTTTTATTTAATATGTTTAAAAAGAAACCTGCAGCTAAATGCGTCCTGCACGGCGGTGCCGGTTGAGATAAAAATAATTTTTTTGTTATTTTTTTTCTTTTTACCAATTAAAGGGCGGAGCTCCTCGACTATGTTCTTTTTTAAAGCGCCCGCTTTGCGCCAGCGATTCATGTCGCCAAAGTAAATATTATCGAGTGAATCGGTAACTAAACGGCTTCCTTTAATAGTGTTTTTATGAAGTTCCGACAAGTTTTCGGCATCAGCCCCGACACTTGAAATAAATTGAACTGTTTGTGTATTGTGGGCATTCACAAGGGCTTTGCGGGAATCTGTTGCTAAAAATAAAGCCTGCGCAGACCGGCATGTTTCATTAAAATTCATGGTTTGGATGTGACAGCCTTTTTTGTTTCTAAATGCTTGTTTAAAGAGTTTCATTCTGTTTTTATTGATGTCGGTTACGTAAAAGTTTTTGATGCCGAGCCAGTCGTAGAGAAGGTTTGCTGTATAATAGCCGATGCGTCCCGCACCGATTAAACCAACAGACATATTTTTTTCAAAAGTTAAATGTTTAAGTGCAAGCACACTGATTGCGGCCGTGCGAAAAGATGAGAAAGCACAAACATCAAAAATACCCTCGACATAATTATCTTTTGGATGTAGGAGTAATGCTTTACCAACGGAAATTTTGTCTTTAACAGTTCTTTGCTCCTCATTGGTGCCGATAACTTTAACGGCTTTGATGGGGCTTCGATCAAAGCCGCCAATCACGCAAGGCATGACCCGAAAGTCACCTTTAAGCCCCGGTGTGGTGAAGACATTTTTGCGAGGATAGTCAACTATCGATTTTTTACTTTTGTAAAGCAGGTACAGTCTTTCTAATTGATTCATGTAGAGCTTGGTATGCTTCATCAGGGCCGCATGAATCTGCTTTTCGGTAAAATGTTTGCACGGTTCATCCTGCAGACGGAGGAGCTTTTGTTCGATTGTTTTCGGGCTGTTCATGAGACTAAGTTTAACATATGTTCAGAAGCCTTCCCAAAATTTTGGTAAAAAATTTAACTCAGGTTTAAGAATATTTCTGTATAATGACAGCATGCCAACCAAGATAAACATCCGTATTGTAACCGGCGTGATATTACTTACCGTCCAGGTTTTGATGGTGATCTATGCCCGTTTTGACGAAGCGCGTTATTTCTGTTGGGCCCCGCATGATTCGCAAAACGAATATGCCATTTTTGCAACGGTTAATGACCAGACTTTAACACCCGATCAAATCCAAAAACGTTATCGTATTAAGCAAAAGGGCATAGATCCGCGCGCTATCCAGCACATTAAAGATATCATTGAACGTTATGAAACCACTTATGGGAAGGACAGTCCGGCTGAGGTAATTATGCATTACAGTACCAATGGGATTGAAAAACCATCCTGGAGATGGCCGAAGACATGAGCGTAAACCCTCTTAAAATTGTTAATAATGAAATGGAGCCGCAATTATTATTGACCGCCAAGGCGGTTGTGTTAGGTCTTATCTGCGGTAAATACTTTTTTAAACTCTCCGATCATTTTCTTCCTGTTTGGCCAATATTTGATTATTTAGGTCCGCCGCATGTGTTTGAAGCGGTTCTTAAGGTGCTCTTTATTTTTGGCTGCGCCGGAATTTTATTTAACTGCCGTGTGCGTTTATGCTGTATTATTTTGGGACTGGTTTTTCTTATTACACCCCTATCGTCGATGGTCAGTTACCGCAATGCCAAAGTATTTACCGGATTTTTGTTGTTTATGATAGGCCTTCACAAAAAAGGGGAGGTGCCGTGGCTTGTTCAAGCACAGGTGATTATATTGTATCTCGGAGCCGGTATTAATAAACTGTTTGAACCCGATTGGCAAACGGGTCAATATTTTGAGCATTGGATGCACAATATTATTAAAAATCCATATTACATTAATGCCACGATGCTCTTGCCACCGATGATGCTTTCTAAGATTATGTGCTGGCTGACGATTGCTGTTGAGTTTATTTTCCCAATTACTTTGTGGAGGCGTTTTCATGTGTCTTTCTTTCTGTGGACCGGCGTGCTTTTTCATGGTATGGCACTTATTTTATCGGGTGATGATTTCGGGGTCTTTTCGATCGCTGTTCTTTGTTCTTACTTTTCTTTTGTCAAATGGCCTGAGCTGATACGTGTATCTTTTAACGGTGATAATCTTTTACATAGAATTGCCAAAGGGATAGTAAACGTGTTTGGCTTTGATAACCATTTTGTTTGGCAGGAACAGGCTGGCGGCCCACTTGTGGCAACAATCAATAGTCAAACCCACACAGGCACTTTGGCGTTTAAAAAGATGGTGCTTTATCTGCCTATTTTTTATTTAGCGGTGGCGGTCCTTATCAGTCTTGCGCCAACGGCTGCCCTTAAATCCAAATGCGCGTTGCTTCTTTATGTCTTGATTTTCCCGTTGCCGGAGGTGATAGGGTATTTGAAGCGCAAAAGGGAGAAGGCTTAGGGGAACGAGTGTTGACATAAAAATACTTTTGTAGTAGGATAGGCGAACATTTTGGGCGATTAGCTCCCCGCTACAAAACATAGCGGGTCCGCCAGGCAGTGTGGCGGAAGTTGGTTTGAAAATTCGTTGGGCGATTAGCTCAGTTGGTAGAGCATCTGACTTACATTCAGAAGGTCATAGGTTCGATCCCTGTATCGCCCACCATCCGCCACAATGTTTGGCGGATGATCCCGAGTGACTATCATTCGGATGGTGGGAACGAGGGACCAATTAATACATATAAAATTTCTTCTAAATTTTTGGGGCTGTAGTTCAGCCTGGTTAGAACGCCTGCCTGTCACGCAGGAGGTCGCCGGTTCAAATCCGGTCAGCCCCGCCATATAAAACGAGCTTCCACATTAGTGGGAGCTCGTTTTATTTTGTATGTTAGTTTTTTTATCTTACAATCGTTGAGCTGTGTTATACTATCTCAATTATTCCCCCCCGTTCGGTTTTCCCCTTAAACACAGGAGGAAAACATGTCTCAATTAATTCCCGAAGAAGTGGTTCTCACCAAGGTGTATCATGTCCGCGGGCAGAAGGTAATGCTGGATCGTGATCTGGCTAGGCTTTATGGTGTTACCACTGGAAATTTAAACAAAGCTGTTAAACGGAATCAAAATAGATTTCCTGATGATTTTATGTTTCAATTAACTGCGGCAGAATGGGAATCTTTAAGATTCCAATTTGGAAGCTTAAAACGAGGGCAGCACCCTAAATACCTACCGTATGCTTTTACTCAAGAGGGCATTGCAATGCTTTCCGGAGTTCTCAACAGTCCTCAAGCGATACAGGTTAATATCACGATCATGCGGGTATTTGCTAAATTAAGGGAAATTATGATGACCCATAAGGATTTAGTCGTCGCTTCGCTCCTCCTGTTGCTTCGCCTTTGGCGAAGCAAAAGACCTCCCAGTTTAAGGAGCTTCGCCGGCAGGTCGATGGGCATGACAAGACGATTAAAGCTATTCTGGATGCCATGCGGCGATTGCAGAATGATACGACTAAACCTAAGGGAGGAATTGGATTTCATTCGAAGTAAAACCTCTGAAAACGAGTGTCAGAACTGCCGAACATTGTGTTTTGTAATTACTTATGAGATAATTCTTAGACGAACAGAGTTCTGCCACCATTTTTTATAATGTCTCCAGAATCAATTAAAGGAAAATGATTACGAGAAAATATTTAATTTTGGTTTTATCTGTATTGTTTCTTACTGGCTGTTCGCAATCTTTCTGGAATGAAGTTGCTAAAAATATGCAACAGCAAAATCAAAATTATGTAGATCCTCACTATGAAATGGATATGCGATTTAGACAGCAGTGGTCAGATAATCAAAATAATCCACAAAATGTTAACTATAACATGACTTGTGGGGTTAAACCTTTACCTAATATAGGTTGTACAATTGGACGTTGTGTAAATGGGCAATGGGAGGAGATTTGCAATTAAGTGAGTATTTATTTTTTTAATTTTTCAATAACTTTCGATCCATTTTTATAAACATCATCATGTAAACCACAATAAATCAATACAGCATCATTCATTGTGTGTGTGGAAGATTCACAAAAACTACATTTTTTGGTGAGCACTTCTTTTTTACACTCTTTACACCCTAAAAATAGTGTCCTGAAACGATTGTTGCCTTTGGGGAATCCTCTAAATGGACTAAGGTTGGCCTTTTTAACATCGCCGCAATAAATACCAGCATTCATCAAAAACCGTTTCAGCTTTTTTCTTTGCGCAACGTGTTCTTTATTTTTGCTATTGAACACTTTTTTATATTCAGGGTGTTCGTGAACTGTAGGGCAACCGCTCATCTTTTCTTAGAAGGGGCTTTTTTGGTTGATTTTTTAGATGGGGCGGGAAGATCATTAGGCGTTAAGAAGCCATATTGTTTTTCCATTTTGGTACAATATTTACTATAGTGTTCGTAGGCGCGAGCAAAATTTTTTGCATCTTTTAGCAAAACAATACAAAAATCTTCATCTAAATCATTTTCGATATATGATAAAAGTTTATATGTTGCTTGATAACATTTCTCTTGGCAATCTTCTTTTTTAGTTGCATCGTTTATTTTTGTAATAGTCATTTGAAGATCATTAAAGGCGTCATAGCAGTCTTTTGAAGAATTGTCTATTTCCTGTATGCTGTTCTCTACATATTTACGGACATGCTGTTTAAACTCTTTGATTTCTTCTTTGTAGTCTCTAACTCTTTTTTTTGCTTTTTCGATTACGGCACTCATTTGTAATTCTCCTATTTCTATCTATTCTCTAACATTAATTATACCACATAGTTGTAAGAAGGGAAGCTTGTGAAATGTCAAGAATTTCTATTATAATATCATAAATTGTATTGTAAATCAGTATATTTTTGTTGACCTACCAGTCTGGTAAAATTTCTTTTGTCAATTACTTAAAATTCAGCAGTTTGGATGGGGTGGTTTTGAGGGCTTTGGCGATTTTCTCGAGGTTTTGTAGTCCTAAATTTTTCTCACCACGCTCTATCTGACCGATATATGCTCTATGTAAATCTGCTTCAAAAGCAAGTTCTTCCTGTGTAAGCCCACGTTTTTTACGTAATTCACGTATCTTTAATCCTACTTTTTTGTTAATTTTTGCCATATATGTATTGTATTTCCATGCTACTTATCAGTCGACTATCTAAAGGTAGCATTTAATAAAGTTATGTGATACAATGCGAGGCAGGAAAAAAGATTGTGACATGGACGAAAAAGTTATTGATGAGTTAAAACTAAGACTTCAAGCGCCGATTATAGCTATGGAGAGGATTGCAGAAGGAAGCTCTTTGCCTCAAGTGTTTGTCGATGCGGCATTGTCGGAGCTTAAGGCGGTAGAGGAGTTGCTCAGTAAGCTAAAAAAATAAATGTGGCCTAATATCCGTAAATTATTTCTAAATAAAAAGAAGCATAGTAATCAAGAAAAGAAGCTTATTCTCATCATCGAAGACAATGATGTTGATATGCGGATTATTGAAAAGAGTTTGGGGAGCCTTAATTGCCGGATTTTGAAAGCCACGGGTGCGGCCGCCGGACTTGCCCTGGCGCGCCGTGAGATTCCTGATTTGATTATCCTCGATTGCCTCTTGCCTGAGATGCGCGGGGAAGAGGTATGCCGCAGGCTTAAAAGCGATACAAAGACACGGCTCATTCCTGTGGTCATCTTGACTGTGCTTGAGAACAATATCCTCGATTGTTATGAGGCTGGTGCAACGAAATATGTGAAGAAACCGATTGTCCCCAAAATCCTCCGCCTCGAGGTCCAAGACGCCCTTGTCAACCCTGAACCGGTGATGGATGAAGACGGGCAGTGACGGTTTATTTCCTCTTATAAATCCGCATCCCCGTGTCCGTCGTCCAGCCGGCGGCATGAGTCCACTGGCCGTATTCTTCGACTTTCACAAAATTGGATTTGATATACTGGGCTAAAAGAGGTGAGTTGGTTTGTCCGAAGCGTCCCAGGCCGGGCTCTTCTGAGCGCACACGACTGGAGAGAAAGACCCAATTGACATTATTGGCCTCAAGTTCGGCAATAATATTTTTTTCCTGATCTTCGGGGATATTTAAAAAGTCGAAGAACACAAGCTGGCGTGTCGGGCTTCTCCTGTCGGCCAAAAAGTAATAGAGCGGATCATAGGGTGCCGCGAAAAACAGCTCGTTTTCACCCACATTCCTTGCGATAAAATCAAGCGTTTTGCTGACCGTCATCCTCCATTCAAATGAGTTTCCGACATATATATCAGCTTTTTTATAATTCAAATGCGAAAGCTTTGTTTTAAACGGGATAATGCTTGTGTTGTTTTTATAGATAAGCGCACTGAGTTGAATCACAAGAAAAAAGATAATGGCTATCCGGACAAAAGGGCGGACCTTTTTCTCTAGATAACCGAGGAAGCTAAAGACAAAAAGCAACACAAAGCTATCTGCCCAGAAACTGCGGAAAAATACCCCGCTAATTAAATACTCATGCAGCTGCAAAAGATAAAAAATACCAAAACAAAACAAAAACGGAACAAACGGATCCTTATCTTCTTTATCTTTAAGAAGAAAAAAGAAAGATGCCATAATAAGGACACAAAGAAAAATATCTAGGGCAGAGAACGTTATGATAATGTATTTATCATGGATCAGGGTAATAATGTTTTGCAGAATGCTTGGGTATTGCGCGGTCGAGGCATCGTTGCCGAAATATTGAAAGTTTTGTTTAATGATGTAGAAGGGGAGTCCGGTTAAGAAAACACCGTTGGCAATAATCCAGCCGGCAGGAAGTGCAATAATTGAAGTCAGCGCAGTTTTTTTGCTGCCGGTGCGGCTCTCTTTAGGGCTCAGCATTTTGACACCGGCGATGACAATCAATGTCGCCACGAGGCTTGCAACACCAAGATTGAGCTTCACCAATCCCAGGAGAAAAGTGAAAAGTAAAGAAATACGTAAGTGTTTTAAATCTTTTATTTTTAAAAAGAGACATAAAAAGTATACGGTTGCAAGATTCAAGGCGATGCCGCCGATATGATCATAGGTATAGAAAAAATCGTTCTGGAAAAAGAAGAAAAAAAGCGCGCCTAAAAGAGCGATCGACACCGAGCAGATCAACCTAAGCGTAAGAAAGATAAGCCCTGAACTTGCGATCATTAAAACGGCCTTGCCGATCAAAAGGCTTTTGATCGATGTGCCGAAAAGCGCGAAAAAGACCGCGTAATAGTAAGGCATAAGCGGTCCGTAAAACCAGTGAAAGTCTTTGTACGGTATTTCCCCGCGCAACACAGCTTCGGCGGCATAGAGGTTAAGCCCATGGTCGCCCTGGGAAAGCTGGATTTGATAGTCAATCGACGGATAATAGATAACGGCTGCGCAGATTATGGCCGCCAAGAAGTAGGCAAGGGACGATTGTCTGGCGGGTTCTTTCATCACACTCATCTTAGCAAATCTGCTTATAAAGGGGAGGCTTTTCAATAATATTATTCTATGATAGAATGCGCGTTTACATAGGTGTAAGGGGTTAGGTTTTGGGTGTTAGGGTCTAAAACCTAAAACCCAACACCTAATACCTTTTATCGTTTAAAAACAAAAAAGGACTAAAAATGCACACAATAAGTTTTGATGAATTTAAAAAGATCGAGATTGCTTTGGCGGAAATTAAGGAAGCCAAGGAACATCCTAATGCCGATAGATTATATGTACTTCAGGTTGACTTAGGTGATGAGACGCGCCAATTGGTTGCCGGCATCCGTCATGCGTACACAACCGATGAACTTGTTGGTAAAAAGGTAATGATTGTTAAGAACCTTGAGCCGGCCACAATCCGCGGCGAAGAATCAAAGGGGATGATCCTTGCCGTATCGGATGACGACACACTCTCGGTGCTGTCGCCTGAAAGGGATATTAAACTTGGAAGCCTTGCGAAATAAGTGGTCAGTGATCGGTGGTCAGTGTTCAGAGCACTGATCACTGAACTCTGATCACTTTTATAAATATGCCCACAGAAACGCACACTATTCAGCTTAAAACAAAAGGCAATGCCGAGATTGTTGATATTACCGACGATGTGCAGCAGGCGTTGACCGATGGCGACATCATCAACGGCATTGTGACGGTTTGCGTGATTGGTTCAACCAGTGCGATTACAACTTGTGAATATGAACCCGGTTTGGTTCAGGACATCCCCGCGCTTATGGACAAGTTGATTCCGGAAGGTTCTTATAAGCATGATCAGACCTGGCACGATGGCAACGGGCATTCCCATCTGCGTTCATCGCTCGTCGGACCATCCATTACCATTCCTTTTAACGATAGAGAAATGATTCTGGGGACCTGGCAGCAGATTATTTTTATCGATTTTGATAACCGTCCGCGTGACCGGCGGATAACGGTGCAAATTTTGGGGGATTAATAGGACTTAGAACATAGGCCTTGGGACTTGGGATTCCAAGTCCTAAGTCCCACGTATCAAGTACGAACTTCCTAATTCATGAAATATAAAACCATCCTCATAACCGGCGGTGCAGGTTTTGTTGGCTCAAACCTCGCGGTTTATCTCAAAAACAAATGGCCTGATGCGCATATCATTTGTTTCGATAATCTTTCCCGAAAAGGGTCAGAATTAAATCTTCCAAGGCTCGCGGCGGCCTCCATTAAATTTATTAAAGGCGATGTATGCCATGTCGATGAGCTGCTTGCGCTTCAATCCATTGATCTTTTGATTGATTGTGCGGCCGAACCGTCTGTCCTTGCAAGCTACGCCAACCCGGAAAAGACAATTGCAACTAATTTAGAAGGGACAGCCAATTCGTTGCAATTGACCAAACGTGATGGCGCCGACATCATTTTTTTATCGACATCTCGTGTTTATCCGATCGATCCACTCAATGCCATTGAAATAGTCGAGCATGCCACACGCTTTGATTGGAAAGAAAGTTTAAATGAAAACGGCGCAAGTTACAAAGGCATCAGCGAAACATTTACCACCGACGGGTTCAATACGGTTTATGGCGAATCTAAACTTAAGTCGGAGGAGTTGATCCTTAACTATTTAAAAGAAAACAATACAAAAGGTGTGATTACACGCTTTGGCGTGATTGCCGGGCCATGGCAAATGGGAAAAATAGATCAGGGCATAATCGGCTTCTGGATCGCCCAACATATTTTGGGAGGAAATTTGCAATATATAGGTTATAATGGAAGTGGAAAACAGGTTAGAGATGTTCTTCATATTGAAGACGTTTGTGATCTTGTTGCCTACCAAGTCGAACATCTTGACAAATTAAATGGTCAAACGTTTAATGCGGGCGGTGCGCGTGATGTATCCGTATCATTGTTCGAACTTACACAGTTAGTAAGAAAAGTTACAGGTGTAACTAAAGAAATCGGCAGTCAGATGCAAGAGCGCGAAGGTGATGTTTGCATTTATTTAACGGACAATACCAAGATTACGACCGCAACAGGGTGGAGGCCGAAGCGCGATATTCATCAAGTGATCAGTGATACGTATCAATGGATCATTGATCATAAAGATCAACTAGAACATGTCCTCAAATGAACATATTTAAATCCTTTCCGCAATTTGTGCCGCAGAAAGTCTGCTTGGCATGTCAGGGATGTTGCCGTTTTTCCGATAAGAAAAGTGTCTGGCGACCCAAAATCACTTTTGAAGAGATCGACGAGACGGCATGGAAAAACGCGACGCTTGCCAAGAAACTTACCGCGGCATTGGATGAGAAAGGTTATTTAAGCACAACAGCATCGCAACAAGTTGCTGTGGATGGCAAACCGGCCCATCATTGTTGCGGCCAGTTGTGTGAGCAGTCCAATGAATGCCAGATTTATGCCGACCGTCCGGTGGAATGCAGTATTTATCCGGTTTTGATTGTCGCACGCGGTAACAAAGTCGTTATTTCACTTCATCTGAGCTGTCCGTTTATTCAAGAATACTATGGCAGCGAAGCCTGTGATCAGTATATCGAGGAAGTTAAAGCGTTTTTCGGATCTTATGAGGTGCAGGAATTTCTTAACCGTAACCGGCATTTAGCCGGCGACTACTCTGAATATAAAGATGAGCTGGCCGAAATTATGACGATAGACCTTAAAGATGATGTTAAGTTTGATCTTCTTAACCGTCGTCTGGATGTCGAGCAGGCGCTTAAATGCACGCAGCATCAGCAATCCGGTTATGCCTTCAACTATCTGTTCAGCTGGCATAAATTTTTCAAATTCGAATTTAAGGTCATAAGCGGCTTTCTTTGTATTTTCGCGCATCATGAGTTGGGTTGTTTTATGTATTTACCGCCACTCGGCGAAGGTGAGCCGACCGAAAATGTGATCAATGTCTGTTTTAATTACATGGACAGTTGCAATGAAGATAAGTCAGTATCACGGATAGAAAATGTTGAGGCCGGGCAACTTGGTATGTTTAAAGAGGCGCAGTTTAAAGCGATTATCAAAGAAAATGAATATGTTTATGCCAAGAAAGATATTATTACATTGCGCGGCAACATGTATAAATCAAAACGCGCGGATTACAATTATTTTGTAACACATAATATTTTTAGTTATCATCCTTACGATCCATCGATGAAAGAAGAGTGCTTAGCGCTGTATGATGAGTGGAAAAAGGAAAAGGAAGAAAAATCAAACGATGCTTTGTATACGTATTTGTTGATGGAAAACCGCGATGTGCATCAGCTGATATTCAATGAAGGCGCGCATGTCGGTATTGTCGGGCGGGTTGTTAAGATTGATGATAAAATCCGGGCTTATACGTTTGGTTATAGATTAAATGAGACAACATTTTGTGTGTTATTTGAAATTACAGACCTGTCTGTACGTGGATTAGCCGCATATATTTTTAGCCGCTTTTGTGAAGACCGGGCGCTTGAGCCTTACACCTACATTAATGTCATGGGCGACTTTGGTATGGAGAATATCAAACATGCCAAAGAATCTTACCGTCCTCAAGAAATTGTTCAAAATTATACCGTATCGAGAAAATAAATGAACGCCCTTTACAGCCGCAGCGAAGATTTTTCCGGTGATATAGACAGTATTGTCCATACCTTCCGCCATCGCAGGCATCTTTTCCTCCTTGAAAGCAGTTTTAAAGATGTTCACCGTGGGAGGTACTCTTTTATCGGATTTGATCCGGCAGAATGTATTGCCGCCGATGGCAAAGATGCGCTTGATGGGCTGCGGGCTAAATTTGAAAACTACAGACGGACAATTAAAACAGATTTAACGCCCCTTTATGCGGGCATTGTCGGTTTTATCGGGTATGATTATGGGTTATATCAAGAAGGTATTGCAGCAAAAACAAAAGAAGATAATGTTTCTGATGTATGGTTTGGTTTTTATGAAACGATTATTACGATTGATCACTTCACGAATAAAATTCATATCACATCAATTGCAACGCAAGCGGTGGTAGATGCTGTTTATGAACAAATCAAAACGACAACAGCAACTGATTATAAGTCAGAGACTACGTGTGTATTAGATGTCACTACCTTGAAAAGTAATTTTACCAAAAGTGATTATCTCAAGGCTGTTGACCGCGCCCGCGCCTACATTGCCGCCGGGGATATTTATCAGGTTAATCTATCACAAAAATTTACATTAGAGGTTAAAAGCAACAGTATCAATGCATTTAAGATTTATGAATCTCTAAGAGACAATTCTCCTGCACCGTTTGGGTGTTTTCTTGATGGAGGTGCATTTCAGATTATCAGCAGTTCCCCGGAGAGGTTTTTACGTCTTTGTGGAAGCACCCTTCAAACGCGTCCGATGAAAGGCACGGCAAAAAGAGGCGTGACAGATGAACAGGATGAGCAAAATAAATCCGAATTAATTATGAGCCCAAAAGAGCGAGCCGAGCTTTTAATGATTACGGACCTTTTGCGTAATGATCTGGGGCGGGTATGCACATACGGAACAGTGTGCGTCCAAAATCGCCGGGAAATAGAAGCGTATAAAACGGTTTATCAAGCAACATCAACCATCGAAGGTGAGATTTCAGAAGATAAAGATTGTTTCGATGTCTTAAAGAGTATGCTTCCCGGCGGGTCAATTACAGGGTGTCCTAAAATAAGGGCCATGACAATTATTGAAGAACTCGAACCCACACGGCGTGGCGTCTATACAGGGATCATGGGCTATATCAATTTTTCAGGGGCAATGGACTTTAATGTGCTCATCCGCACGCTTGTTTTAACGCAAGATAAAATCACTTATCAAGTCGGCGGCGGCATTGTTTATGATTCTGATGCTGTGAAAGAATACGAAGAGACATTGATCAAGGCTGAAGCCATTCAAAAGACGATTGAAAATCTTTTTGCCGTACAAGCGTCTGCATGAAACAATATATTATTTTTTATAACGGAAAATATTTAAACGTAAATAAAAAGTTCATTGATCAAATTAAACCTGGCGTACTTGATGCGTGTGGCGTGTTTGAAACCATGGCCATTTACGACGGAAAAATCTTTGCCATAGATAAACATTGGCAAAGATTACAAAGAGGATTAGGTGCTTATCAAATAAAAAGTCCCTATTCTCTTAAAAAACTGACGGAGAGCTGTTATCAAGTTATTAAACGCAATAAGATTTCCCACGGGCGCATTCGCGTTGCTATTTACCGGCAAGAAAAAATAATAACATCCATTGTCGCCACTCCTGCTAAAAAGAAAACCAAACACGATTATCAGAAGGGATACAAGGCTTATGTTTCCTCGATCGTGCGCAATCCAAACAAAACATCCCATGTGAAAGGCCATCGTTACAGTCTGTTTTATCGTGCGCTTTTAGAGGCACGTGCCCATAAGTGTGATGAAGCCATCCTTTTGAATAAACATAAGGAAATTGTCGAAGGAGCGATGACAAATGTTTTTTTTATTAAAGGCAATATCCTTATGACGCCTTTAATTGCCTGTGGGTGTTTAAATGGGATCACGCGTAATATGGTGATCGACATAGCCGGAGCACTGGGTCTTAAAGTCAAAAAGGGCCGATACACATTAAACAGTTTGAAAAATGCCGATGAAGCGTTTGTCACCAATTCTATTCTGCCAGTGATGGCGCTTACTTCCATAGGCGGGGTCAAAGTGGGAAACAGAAAGATGGGCCCGCATACCACCCGCATCCTGAAGGCTTACCTGAGGCACAGCGCCGCAACCGAAAAAATTTAAATCTCCATTGCGGCCTACTTCAAAGCCCTTTATAATCATAATACTATGATTAAGTATTTATATCTTATGCTGCTTGTTTTGTCAGGCAGCGTGTTGCCTGCATCAGCCCAGAGTGATCCGTATGAGTCATTTACGCAGCGGACACCTTCCTATCAATCTTTTGATGCGATTAAAAGGGATATTGCCGTACTTCTTCAACAAAACCGCGCGCTTGAGGAGCAATACAGTGAAGTGGAGGCAAAATCGCGTAGTACAAAAGAGGCTTATAGTCAAAAAAAGGGTGAAGTTGATCGGCTAAGGAGAGAGACAGGGATTGTTCTGCGTAAAAGCAAGAACAATGTCTACGAAATCGAAAGCACCCTCGGCGATATCGAATCGATCAAAAGCGCAATTCTCATTAAAAAAAGCCGCATTGCCCACCTGCAGGGACAAATCATTATGGCCGAGGATAAACAGGTGCTCTGGGAGTTGCAATTACAGGATCTTAAAAATCAACAGATGCAGGCGGAAATAAACAGCAAAAAAAGCAAATTATCTGTGGAAGATAAAATCAATGCGGATAAGCTAGAGATTGCACGATTACAAAAAGAGATTAATACACTTAATCAGAACCTAAAGGCCCTTTCTACAGAACACAAATCTTTTCAAAGCCTGACACAAAGCGCAGCGGACTCCTATAAAAAAATCGAGCGGAGTAATGATGCTCTTAAAAAGCAAATTTCCATTCTTGAAAGGGAAAGGGACTTGCTCTACCGTGAGATAGATAATTTGGAGGAAAGGCAGAAAATTATGAATTATTCACAGAGTGATGTGAATTATCATAAGGATTATAGTAAAGAATTAGGCGAAGAAGTCTCTGTTCTGGAAGAAAAATATAGGAATATCAACGCGACCCTTCAAAACAAGCTTAACCGCGCCCAGCATTACAAAGAGCTTTCACAAGAGTTTATCGAAGCATCCAAAGCAAACCAGTTGCTGCGTCAGCAACTCAATGAGCTGCAATAAGATGCGTATTTTGAATTAAGGGGACACAATACTTAATTATTTATACCTAATGATATTTATTAATTAAGTATTGTGTCCCCTTAATTCAAATTGGCAATTTCAACCGAAATAGTATAAAATATGGCGTTCTGTTTGTGTAATGTGAACCGTGTAATGTGTAATTTCAGTTGTGCCAAGTTGACTATTACACCTTACACGTTACACTTTACAGAGTAAATAAAAAGGAGAATCTCCCATGGATGAAATACTTGAAATTCTGACCAATGATGCCCGCGTCACTCCTGAGGAAATCGCCGGTCTTACTGGAAAGTCGGTGGCCGCGGTTAAAAAGGCCATCAAACAGTATGAAAAAGACGGGGTTATTGTTAAGTACAAGACTCTGATTAATCAGGATTTGGCCCGCGATACCAGTAAATTTGTGCGTGCCCTGATTGAGGTTAGTGTCTCTCCTCAAAAAGATGTGGGGTTCGATAAGATTGCTGAGCGGATCTATAATTTTCCTGAAGTGAAGAGCTGTTATTTGGTTTCAGGGGCCTATGATTTTCTTGTGGAGGTGGAAGGCGAAAGCATTCATACCGTATCTAATTTCATTGCCTCAAAATTATCGCCTATGGAGAGTGTGCAGAGCACCTCAACCCATTTTCTTTTGAAAAAATTTAAAGAAGACGGGCAGATTCTGGCTAAAGGATCAGAGGAAAAACGATTAAAAATATCGATTTAATATTATGAAATACGAATTATCCAAAAAAGTTGAACAACTCGCTCCCTCGGGGATCAGGGCTTTTTTTGATCTGGTTTTGGGGATGAAGGATGTCATTTCCCTTGGCGTGGGTGAGCCGGATTTTGTCACGCCCTGGCATGTTAGGGAAAGTGCGATTAATTCCCTTGAGGAAGGCTACACGTCATATACCTCCAATAAAGGCATGCCTGAGCTGCGTAAACAAATTGTTAAAACGCTTAAACACAAATACAATTTGACCTATGATTGGGATGAAGAGACATTGATCACTGTTGGTGTCAGCGAAGGCCTTGATCTTGTAATGCGGGCTATTTTAAATACGGGTGATAAGGTATTGGTTCCTGAGCCGGTCTATGTGTCTTATGGTCCTGTTGTTGAATTGGCAGGCGGCAAACCGGCTGTTCTTAAGACTGATATTAATAATGGATTTAAATTAACACCGCAGCAGATTGAAAAGGCTTGCGTTAAGGGTGTTAAAGCGATCATGATTAATTACCCGTGCAATCCGACGGGGGCATCTTATACAAAAAAAGAGTTGGAAGATATTGCCCGTGTGGTTAAGAAAAAGGGACTTATTGTGATCTCCGATGAGGTCTACGATGAGCTGACCTATGATTTTGACCATACGCCGTTTGCGAGCCTTAAGGGGATGAAAGATCATGTGGTCTATTTGAATGGATTTTCTAAAGCTTATGCGATGACGGGTTTTCGTATCGGTTGGGCCTGCGGTCCCCGGAAAATAATTGCAGCGATGACAAAAATACATCAGTACACCATTTTATGTCCACCGATCACAGGGCAAATGGCTTGTATTGAAGCGATGAAGCATGGACAGCGCAATGTGCAAAATATGAAAAAAGAGTATAACCGCCGACGAAAATATATTGTCAAGGCGCTTAATGATATTGGTTTAGATTGTCATATGCCACAAGGAGCATTTTATGTCTTTCCATCAATTAAGAAAACTAAAATGAAATCGATGGACTTTGCAACAAAGTTACTTGATGAGCAAAAGGTTGCTTTAGTGCCCGGTGTTGCTTTTGGTCAAGGGTGGGACAACTGTGTGCGCATATCCTATGCCTCTAGTTATGAAAGCCTTAAGGAAGCGATCAAGAGAATTGATGCTTTTGTAAAAGGAAAATAAGTATGGAACGAGTAACTAACGAAGAAGACGAGTTTGAAATTTCTTTTTATGAAGGAATTATTAAGAATAAACCTGATTTTATAGAGGCGCTCGTTGCACTGGGGGATCTTTATACACGCAATGGCTACTACACCAAAGGATTAATTGTTGATCAAAAATTAGAAGTTTTATGCCCGGATGATCCGGTTGTCTTGTATAATTTAGCGTGCAGTTATTCATTGCTTAATAGAATTGATGAATCATTGGCTGTCGTTAAAAGAGCGGTTAAAAAAGGATATACTGATTTTCAGCATATGAAGGCTGATACTGATTTAGATAATTTACGTAAAGACAAACGATTTAAGCAATACTTGACACGTATACAAAAAAAGTTACTGTTAAAAGCAGATGAAGGTTAAAATGTTTTGCCTATGACAGATACAAAAAAGCCTCCTAACAAAAAAGAACTACGTAAATTCGTTCGTCTCAAATGGCAGTATCCTGTCGAGTTTACGATTATAAGCTTCGGCGAGGACTTACCCGGTATAGGCTGGCAGCAGGGTATGACACAGAATGTCAGCGCGGAAGGAATGAGTCTTGAGGCAGTGGATGTTCACCCTATTACACTTGAATATCTTCAAAAACATGACATCTATTTAAAACTACAGTTAAATATTCCTACAACCGAAATGCCGGTTAAAGCGACAGGTGAAGTTGTTTGGCATCATCCAGACAATGAAGGAGGTTTCACGGTCGGTTTAAGGTTTAAAACCATGGCGGATGAAGATTTAAAGAGAATTCTTCGTCATGCGCATTGGAAAATGTTTGTGCAGAGAATATTTATTTTTATTGGCCTTTTTATAGTGGGTCTGGGTGTTTATCTGCTTATCCGACCGTAAAGGCGTTTGTTATGAAATCATTTAAAAAGGAGTTGTGGTTTAATACAGATACACGCCGGGCGTATATTAATATTACCGAAGAGGTGCAGGAGACGATCAATGAAAGTGACATTAAAGAGGGTCTCTGTTTGGTAAATGCGATGCATATAAGTGCGAGTGTGTACATTAACGATGATGAGCGCGGGCTTTTGCATGATTATGATAAGTGGCTTGAGACGCTTGCGCCGCATGCACCGATAGAACAATATCGTCATAATGATACGGGAGAAGATAATGCTGATGCGCATTTAAAACGGCAGGTTATGGGCCGGGAGGTTGTTGTGGCCATTACCGAAGGAAAGCTTGACTTTGGACCGTGGGAGCAAATTTTTTACGGCGAATTTGATGGGCGCCGTAAGAAACGCGTATTAGTTAAAATTATCGGAGAATAGCTTGGCGATTTCTAATCGATTGGCTATTATTATCGTTGTGCTCGGCGCGTGCCTTGCATATGGCAATACGCTTTTTAACGGGTTTGTCGGCGATGATAATATGCTCATCGTTAATAACACCGCTTACCGTTCGTGGGATAATTTCACGCGACTTCTTTTCAAAGATTACATTATCGATATCGATGATATTTTAAATGGGGAGACAAAGTTTCACGGCTCATCCGATGTTTCGTACAGGCCTGTTAAATCAGCGACCCATTTTATCGATTATGCTTTATGGCAGCTAAATCCACTAGGCTATCATCTCAATAATCTTATCTTGCATGCGGTGAATGCTGTTTTAGTGTTTATTTTTCTAAACAGTATTTTTAAAAATCAAAAGATTGCGCTTCTTTCTGCCCTTTTTTTTGCCGTGCATCCTATTCAGTCGGAGACGGTAAGCTCCATTAACTTCCGGCACAATCTTTTACTTGTTTTCTTTACAATGGCGGCGATGCTAAGCTATGCGGCATCGTTTAAATCCAAAAAGGTATTATGGTTGTTTGTATCTTATGTGATGTTTTTTTGTGCCGTTTTTTCGAAAGAGGCGGCGATCATTTTGCCAATTCTCATTATCGGCTACGATGGCATTATAAAAGGTAAGTCTGTGGGAGAGATTGCTAAAGGATTTATAGGACGCTATTTTGGTTTTTTTGTCGTTATGGTTTTTTTCTTATATGCGTTTGTGTATGTCTTTCCTAATGTTGTTTCTGAAAAAGTGGGGCTGTTTGGGGGGGCATGGACGACACATGTAGTTTATTTGGTTCATATTTTTATTTATTATCTTAAGTCTTTTGTTTTCCCATGGTCCGTTAAAAGTCTACCGCCGCTATTCAATATTGAGGTTGAAACGTTATGGGGTTTAGGTACGTATTTAGGGATTTGTGCTGTATTGGCGATGATATGGCTTTATGCATACTATTTTAAACAAAACCGTAAGCTGTGTTTTTTGATTTTTTGGTTTATGGCATCCTACATTGTTGTCTCCAACATTGTTCCTTTTGTTAACCCAATTTCTTTCCGTTTTATGTACCTTCCATCGATCGGTGTCTTTGCTATCCTTGCATTTTATATTGATCGAGTGATGGTCAAAATCGGTAATAGTAATCTGGGGACCATTGTTCAATTGGTTTTGATTTTTTTTTGTGCCACTTGGGCATGGCCTTTGAATACGGCCTGGAGGAGTGATTATACAATGACGCTTAAGATGTATCGTGATTTTCCCCAAAATCCTCGTGCGAATATGTATGCAGGGATGACATACTTTCATTTAAAAGATTATGCGCAAGCGGCAAGGCTGCTTAATTATGCCCTGGAATTGGGGCTGGAGGATCCCCGCCTGTATCATTATCTTGGCATCATTTATATGGGGGATCCAAAAAGAACCGAACCACTTTTTACGGCCTGTGTCAAAAAATTTCCACGCTATGCCACGTGTTATGCCGGGTTGGGCAGGGTCTATTTTCTGGATGGGCTTAACACGCAGGCCATGAACCACTTTACCATAAACCGTTCATTGGTGGCCAATTATCCAACCTATGGGTATCTGATTCAGTTGTATCTAATGGCTGAGGATCGGCCAGGTGCTGAGGCTGCTCTCAAGGAGGCCGAAGGCAGACTGACCGATCAAGACCATGTTGACTCTCTGAAAAAACTTTTTGCCGAAGACCCCGCCCGCTTTCCCATTGATATTGGATTCTAGTCGAAAATCGGGCACCTTTTCAATCCTTGACCCTCTTATTTAAACCGTGTAGACTAGGTCAATAAATTAAGACTTATATAAGTAATAATAATAAAAAGGAGCGAACATGAGTTTAATCGCGGTTGGGACTGTGGCTATTGATAATTTAATCACACCTTCTGGCGCTAAAAATGACCTTTTAGGTGGATCAGCGGCACATTTTTCGATGAGCGCCAGGCATTTTACCAAGGTGCATCTGGCTAGTGTTGTCGGGGAGGATTTTCCTCAGAAACATATGACCTTTTTAAAGAAACAGGGTGTGGATACAACATCGATCATTGAGCGTGACGGCAAGACATTCCGTTGGGTCGGGGAATTTAAAAAAGGCGACTTTAATCATGCAATCACACACGAAACAGAGCTTGGTGTTTTGGAAAATTATGCCCCGCAAGTGGCCTTTGAACAGCGTGATATAGACAATGTGTTTTTAGGCAATTGTGATCCCGATGTGCAGCATGAATTTTTAAAACTTATGCATAATCCGAAATTTGTCGGGCTTGATTCAATGAATCTGTGGATTGATATTAAACGGCCGAGTTTAAAGAAACTGATGAAGGAAGTGAATTTGTTTGTTGTTAATGATGGCGAGGCGCAAATGCTTTCGGAAGAGTCTAATCTGATTAAAGCGGCCAAAATTTTAAGAAAAATGGGGCCGGAGTTTATTGTAATTAAAAAAGGGGAGAACGGTGTTCTTTTTTACTGTGATAAATTTATGTTTTCGTTCTCGGCGTTTCCGGTGGAAAAAGTCATTGATCCGACGGGCGCAGGCGATACATTTGCCGGCGGTCTGATGGGGACACTTGCGAACGCCAAGAAAATTGATGATAAAACAGTACGTGAAGCGGTTGTTAATGCCACGACACTGGCTTCATTTAATGTGCAAGGGTTCGGCATGTCGAAAACAGCACCGCTGACAAAGACAGATATTAACGGACGGCGTAAAGAGTATTTAAAGTTTATAACACCTTAATAGGGATAGAGGGATTGAGGGTTATAGGGTTAGAGATGACAAAAACACAAACCCTTTAACCCATTATCCCTAAACCCTTTTTAATTATCATGGAACAAGTCATAAGTACACTGGGACTTATCGGCGGGATTATCTTACCGTTATTTAATATTCCTTTGATTTACCGCATGATTCAACGCAAATCATCCGATGATTTGAGTTTGATATGGGTTATTGGTGTGTGGGTATGTATTGTGCTGATGACACCTGCGGGCTTTACATCAAAAGAAGTTGTGTGGCGGATCTATAGCTATTTTAATATTACGCTTTTCACATGCGTTATGATCGTGACCCTTAAATACAGGCATTTTAATGGAAAATAAAACAGACAAGTATAAATGCGGAATGGTTTCGATCGTCGGCCGGCCGAATGTCGGTAAGTCGACGTTGCTTAATGCGATTATTGGCGAGAAGGTAACGATTGTCTCGAAGGTGCCGCAGACCACACGCAATCAGGTACGCGGTATTTACAGTGATCAACGCGGCCAGATTATTTTTGTCGATACTCCGGGACTTCATAAGGGGACGGATAATTTGGATAAATATATGCATAAAGCATCGACAACAGCTATTCCTGATGCGGATTGCATTATTTATTTAGTCGACACGCAAAGGCGTATTGGTGAAGAGGAAGAAAAAATCGCGCTTCGTCTAAAAAATCTTAAAGTGCCCGTTATTATGGGACTTAATAAAATGGATAAAAGAAATGGCCTGGTGCCCGAATACATCGACATGTGGGAAGATGTGTGCGGCTGCAAGGTTTCGGAAATGGAAAACTTTGTTCTTTTGACTTTGTCGGCCATAAAGGAGACGAATATTGATCGTCTGCTTGATATTGTTTTTAACTATTTGCCCGAAGGAGAACCGCTTTATCCGACGGATATTATTAGCGACACACCGAAAAAAATGGTAATTGCCGATTTAATACGCGAGAAGCTTTTTCGCTACATGAAAGACGAGCTGCCGCATTCAATCGGAATAAACATTGATGAAATGACACCGGTGAAAAGTAAAACATTTCTGATCCGTGCAACGATTTATGTTGAGCATGACAGGCAAAAAGAAATTGTGATTGGCAAGGCAGGGGCCAATTTAAAAAAGATTGGTAAAGAAGCACGTATCGATTTAGAGGATCTTTTGGAAACAAAGGTGTTTTTAGATCTTTTTGTTAAGGCGAAAGATAGATGGCGTAGTGATGAGAGCCTTCTTTATGACTTAGGTTATTCTGAAGATCAGTAATAGGTTATGAAAAGCACGACGGCGAAGCGCATTCAAAGGTTGGACGATATTGCCACTAACCGCTACGGGATCCCATCGGTGTGTTTGATGGAAAACGCCGGACGTTTGGTTGCTGAAGAAATTATTAAATATTGTGATCGTACGGGAAAGAGTAGTATTTGTGTTGTCTGTGGTGTAGGTAATAATGCCGGTGATGGATTTGTGATAGCGCGTTATCTGAAGGAGTCTGATCTCAAAGTTTCGGTTTTGCATGTCGGATCAGCGGGTGATTTAAAGAAAGACGCGCTCATTAATTACACGATCTTTAAAAAGCTCGGTAATAAGGTTGATTCTTTTAAAAAATTAAATGCGACACATGCTGCAGTTCTTAAAAAGGCTGATGTGATTGTTGATGCCTTGTTTGGGGTCGGGCTTAACAGAGAAATTGGACCGCCTTTTAAGGAAGTGATTGAGGCAATCAATAAGGCTCAAGGCTATGTCGTTTCTGTTGATGTGCCCTCTGGTATTGATGCAACGACAGGAATTATGTACGGTATTGCTGTTAAGGCCAAGAAAACAGTTACGTTTACTCTGGCCAAGGCAGGACTACTCAAAGGATTTGGCAAAAAATGTGCGGGAACAATTAAGGTTGTTGATATTGGGATACCGAAAGCACTAATTAAAAGGATTTGTGGGTAGAGGGATAAAGGGTTATGGGGTTTGTCATGGCCGTTAACAATAAAAATATAGACAATGTTGTTAAAATTATCCGCCATGCATTGCGTGATCTGCCTGATCCTTCGGTGACATTGGTGGGAAAGAGGTGGAAGTCGCCGTTTTTAGTTTTGATCTCGTGCATTATGAGCCTGCGGACCAAGGATGAGACGACACTGCCGGCCAGCGAAAGATTGTTTAAACTGGCTGATACGCCGGAAAGTATGCTACAATTGTCGGCAAAGAAAATTGAAAAAGCGATTTTTCCAGTCGGATTTTATAAGACAAAGGCAAAGACAATTCACGGCATTTGCCGCGATATTATTGATAGATACGGTGGCAAGGTTCCGGACAGTATTGAAGAGTTAACGACCATGAAGGGAGTTGGTCGTAAAACAGCTAACCTGGTTATGACCGAAGGCTTCGGCATTCCGGCGATATGTGTTGATACACATGTGCACCGTATATCAAACAGGTTTGGTTATTTGGAAACCAGTGTGCCGGATGAAACGGAGATTGTATTAAGAAAGAAATTGCCGAAGAAACATTGGATCGATTACAACGCTTTATTAGTTGTGTGGGGGCAAAATATTTGCCGTCCGATTTCGCCCAAGTGCTCGCAGTGCGGGGTTAAACGTTATTGCGCGCGCATAGGCGTGGATAAAAGCAGGTAACAAAGGTATTTTAGACATTATTTAAACAATAAACTTCAAACATTAAACAAACCTATTGCCAAACAGTTTAATGTTTATTGTTTAAAGTTTTAAAATATTTTTTATTTAATAAAAGTTGAGTAAGATGAGACTATTTATCTATCTATCAGAAATGTTAGGCCGTAAGGTTTGCGACAGCAACGGCCGTGTGATAGGGCGATTGACAGATGTGTCGATGCGTCTGGCCGATGAGGTATTTCCACGCGCCGAGAGTCTCATTATCAGCCGCGGGTTTATCGTCAAACAATATATGTCGGTTGCTATCGAAAGTTTTGAACGTTTGGGTAAGAATTTAAAGATCAAAAAGGATGCCGGGCAAGTAAACTTTAAGCCGGAAAAACTTAGAGTTGATTTTTCTCTTTGCCGCGATATTTTGGATCAGCAAGTTGTTGATACGCATGACCAGAAGGTTGTACGTGTTAATGACGTTCATCTTTTGCGCGTCGATAATCAAATCTATTTAGCCCATGTTGATGTTGGTTTACGCGGACTTGTCCGTCGGCTCGGCTGGCAGAAGTTTATTGATGCGATTGTTAAAATGATTGTTCCGGATTCGCCTTATTTAAAGGAAGAGGAACTTATCTCATGGCGTAACTCACAGGCACTTACTCTGGGGCGTAATAAAAATGTCCTGCGTTTCAATGAAGCGAAAAGAAAACTGGCGCGCATTCCCCCGACACAGCTGGCCGAAATCATGGAGGATTTGGATATCTTTGAGAAGCTTTCTTTATTTAAGTCCTTTACCTTTGATCTGCAAAAAAAGGTCTTTACCGATCTTGCCCCTCAAGAAAAAGAAGAGCTTATTGACCAATTAACAGACAGAGAGGCGGCCGATCTTATTGAAAATATTCCGTCGGATGAGGCGGTAGATTTGTTGGCTGATATTCCTAAAGAAAAATCAGCGAAATGGTTGCGTTTAATTCATAGTGCGACATCAAAACAATTACGCAAGCTCCTCGGCTTTGCTCAAGATTCTGCCGGGGGCTTGATGACGACCGAATACCTTTATCTCAAACGTGATGCGCTCGTTGGAGATGCCATGGCCAAGATTAAAAAATTTGTGGATTATCCCGGTAATATTTTTCATGTGTATATTGTTGATGATGAGCATAAACTTCTCGGCGCTACATCACTCAGGCGCTTTATTAATGAAGACGATAAAAAGCCACTGATTGAAACATGTTATCCCAAACGAATTTTTGTCCGCACCGACGATGATGTCGAGGAAATTGCGCTTCTTCTTGAGAAGTATAAATTTTCGTCCATTCCGGTGCTTGATGAGAATGATGTGTTGCAAGGAGTTATTACGACCGATGACGTTTTAGAAGAGTTGATTTCGCTTGCGTGGACGAAATATAAAGACCAGCTGTAGGAAGGATAGGTAAAGAAGTAAAACATTAAACTTTAAACATCAAACAGACTTATCGTCAAACAGTTTAATGTTTATTGTTTAAAGTTTTTAAATACATTTGCTGCCTTCTATTTACTATGAACAAGCTATTACAAAAAATTCAAGAGTCAAAGCCATACCGTAATCTGCTGATATTTTTTGCGATTATGGGCCCCGGGATTATTACGGCGAATGTTGATAATGACGCCGGGGGCATTGCGACGTATTCTTTGGCCGGCGCCCATTACGGTTATACGCTTATCTGGTCTTTGATTCCGATTACGATCGCCCTTGTCATTGTCATGGAGATGTGCGCACGTATGGCGGTGGCCACGGGCAAAGGACTGGCTGATCTTATCCGTGAAAACTATGGGGTCAAAATTACGTTTTATATGATGGTTGCGCTTTTTTTCGTGAATCTGACAAATGTCATGGCTGAGTTTGCCGGGGTGGCCGCTAGTTTAGAAATATTTGGAATCAGTAAATACATAAGTGTGCCGCTGGCCGGACTTTTTGTTTGGATGCTTGTTGTTAAAGGAACGTATCGTTCGGTCGAGAAGGTATTTTTATTTGCCTGTTTGTTCTATGTGGCCTATATTATATCAGGTGTGATTGCTAAACCGGACTGGAAAGAGGTATTTCAACAAACAATTAATCCGCAAATTGATTGGTCGCTTGATTATACGGTGATGCTGGTTGGTCTGGTCGGGACAACCATTGCCCCATGGATGACGTTTTATCTGCAATCATCCACGGTTGAAAAAGGTGTTGCAGTGGAAGATTACGATCATCTGCGTTTGGATGTGGTCGGCGGTTCGATCATCGCGCCGATTGTGGCCTTTTTTATTATCGTTGCTTGTGCGGCAACACTGCATAAGGCTGGTATAACAATTCATTCAGCCAAAGAGGCGGCGCTCGCGCTGAAACCGCTGGCCGGCAATTACGCGACGATTTTATTTTCCGGCGGTCTGTTCATTGCTTCCATTTTTGCCGCGAGCATACTGCCTATTTCCACGGCCTACAGTGTTTGCGAGGGTATGGGTTGGGATGCCGGTGTTGATAAGCGGACCGAAGAGGCGCCGCAGTTTTTCTGGCTGTACGCAGTTATGATTATCATTGGCGCAGGGGTTGTGCTTATTCCAAACTTTCCGCTTTTAAAAATGATGTATTTATCGCAGGTGGGCAACGGTATATTGCTTCCGATCGTCCTGGTGCTTATGGTGCGGCTGAGTAATGACAGAGATATTATGGGTGAGTTTACCAACAGCCGCTGGCTTAATATTGTCACGTGGATTACCGTTTCAGTGATTATTGTTTTAACACTGTTTATGGTAGGATTTTTGTTTTTATTTCCAAATACAGTAATTTAATAATATTAGTTTTAATAGGAAAGGGTATTATGAAAAAAATTGAAGCAATTGTCCGAAAAGAGAAATTTGATGATGTCATTAAAGAATTGGAAGATATGGGCATTGGCGGGGTAACTGTTACAGAGGCGGTTGGTTTCGGCCATCACCGTAATGGCCTTAAACCCAAGATGAAAATTGACATTTATGCGGATGAATTCACCGTAGATAAGGTAATTGACGCCATCCGTAAAGTGGCTAAAACCGGCACAACCGGAGACGGCAAAATTGCCGTTTTTTCGATTGAGAATATCATCAAAATCCGCACAGGGGATGAGGGCGCAAGCGCCATTTAGAGGTGTTAGGTGTAAGGTTTTGGGTTTTAGGTCGACTAACACCCAACACCCAACACCTAAAACCTAGAACCTTTTGGGGGCAGGGTTTGTAAATATTTGTTTACATTTGGCCTACCTATACTATAATGTTGGCTTCGTTGGGACTAATGTTTTATACTTAATAAAGAAACTAAAAGGTGGTGATTAAAGCATGATCGAAGTTAAAGTCCAGGATCCTGGTAATTTCGAACGCGCGATGCGCGCTTTCAAGAAAGCGTGCCAGAAAGACGGTTTTATGATGGAATTAAAGGAAAGACGATTCTACGTAAAGCCATCTGAGAAAAAACGTAAAAAACGCAAGTAATATACACCCGCCCCGGCTGCTTCGCTTTGCGAAGCAAAGCGGCCGGGGAGCCGGGGTTCTCATTTCAAGCCTATCCAGGCATTTAATTAGCTTTTCAAGGATTACACATGTTAAAGGTACAAAGAGCACTCATCAGTGTTTCTGACAAAAAAGGAATTGTTCCTTTTGCCAAGGGATTGGTGGCCTTAGGGGTGGAAGTTCTCTCAACAGGAGGTACGGCCAAACTACTCAGGGAAAACGGTCTTAAGGTAACCGATGTGTCGGATTTTACAGGATTTCCCGAAATGCTGGATGGACGCGTTAAGACGCTGCATCCAAAAGTGCATGGGGGCATTCTTGCCATGCGCGATAAGAAAACCCACATGGAGCAGGTCAAAGAACACAAGATCGATCTTATTGATATGGTTGTAGTTAATCTTTACCCGTTTGCGGCAACCGTTAAAAAGAAAAATGTAAGCCTGGAAGAAGCGATTGAAAATATTGATATTGGCGGGCCGACCATGCTCAGGTCTGCGGCCAAGAATTACAAAGGTGTTGCGGTTGTTTGTAATCCGGAAAAATACAAATCGATTCTCGATGAGCTGGATCAAAACAGTGGTCTTCTGTCTGACACGGTGTTATTTAAACTGTCTGTCGAAGCATTTACCCATACGGCCCAGTATGATGCGATGATTTCCTCCTTTTTATCCGACCGTATTTCATCGTCGGATTTTGATGAGCTGCCTAAAGGGGTAACCCTTCAATTTGAAAAAGCGCAAGACCTGCGGTATGGAGAAAATCCTCATCAGGCGGCCGCTTTTTATAAAGATAAAAACGAGGACTTTGGATTTGCGGACTTTAAACAGATTCACGGCAAAGAGCTTTCCTTTAATAATATATATGATCTAAACGCGGCATTGGATTTTGTGCGTGGTTTTAAAGAGCCGGCGGCCGTGATTATTAAACATAATAATCCGACCGGTCTTGCGCAAAATAAAGATTTGGCGACGGCCTATAAACAGGCGCACAGTTGTGATCCTGTATCAGCCTTTGGGGGGATTATCGGCTTAAATGCCAAAGTCGATGCCAAGACAGCTACGCTTATTGCAAAGAGCGGGTTTATGGAATGTGTGTTGGCGCCGGGCTTTGCGCGTGAGGCGCTTAAGGTGCTCAAGGCTAAGAAGAATCTGCGTTTGGTGGAAATGAATTTCAAAAAGCTTGCCAAAGGCGGTTATGATTATAAAAAGGTTGCCGGCGGATTGCTTCTTCAGGAAAAAGACGAGTTTGATATTGCGGCTCGGGATTTGAAAGTCGTGACCAAGAAAAAACCGACCAAGACCCAAATTGAGGGGATGCTTTTCGGGTGGAGGATGATCAAAAATGTTAAGTCTAACGCGATTATTCTTGTTAAAGGGCAAAAGTGTGTTGGCATTGGCTGCGGACAGACATCCCGTGTTGAGGCAGCCAAAATAGCTATTGCCAAGGCCGGCCGTGACGCCAAAGGCTCTGTTTTAATCTCCGATGCTTTTATTCCCCATATTGATAATGTTCAACTGGCGGCCAAGGCCGGTATTGCTGCGATCATCCAAACAGGCGGATCGGTTGTTGATAAGGAAGTCATCGCCGAGGCTGATAAAGCGAAAATAGCTATGGTGATGAGCGGCATTCGTCACTTTAAGCATTGAAATAGTGGTCTGTGCTCTGTGATCAGTGGTCAGATCACGGACCACGGACCACAGAACACCATTTTGAAATATGAATTATAAAGAAGCCTTAAAGTATCTCGATTCCTTCATCAATTATGAATCGGTTAAGGCCAAAAACTTTCCGCGTCATTTTCACTTAATCCGTGTTGATAAACTCCTTTCTCTTATCGGCAATCCGCATAAACAATTAAAGTCCGTTCACATCGCCGGTTCCAAAGGCAAAGGTTCGACGGCAAACTTTTTAACGCATATATTAAAATGCGCGGACTACAAAGTCGGCCTGTATACCTCACCCCATGTATATGATTTTAAAGAGCGTATCGCTGTTTTTCATAAAGACAGCACGTCCAGTTTGTTTGACAATTCTATTTCCGAAGCAGCGCTTGCGCAGTGTATTAGTGAAATCAAACCGGCGATTGAAGAAGTCCGCCATGACGAAGAGCTTGGCCGGCTGTCCTTTTTCGAAGTTTTTACAGTTGCCGCCTTATATTATTTTGCGAAACAAAGAGTCGATTTTGCGGTTATCGAAACCGGTTTAGGAGGAAGGCTTGATGCAACTAATGTTATTGATTCAATGATAGCAATCATAACCCCGATCGGATTGGAACATACACATGTCTTAGGGAAAACTTTAGATAAAATTGCCGCAGAAAAGATTGCGATTGTGAAAACCAAAGGACAGGGTGTTGTTGTTTCCCGTCAAGAAGCCCCGGCAAAAGAAGTGATTACAACACACTGTACAGAGCTTAAATGCAATCCGGTTTGGGTAGACGATGAGTTTAAATTTATGATCACAAATAAAGGTTTAGAAGGTCAGACATTTGTTATTAAAAGTGAAACCGACTGCATACCTTTATGCACTAAACTCATTGGCGATCATCAAGCGGAAAATGTATGTAATGCGATTGCCGCGGTTAAATTGCTTAGAGAATGGGGATATGTTGTATCCGGCGATGCCATTATCGACGGCACACTGAGTGCTGAGTGGCCGATCCGTTTTGAGGTGATTGATTTAAATCCAACGATTATTTTAGATGCGGCCCATACAGGTGAGTCTGTCCGGTCTTTAATCCAGACGGTAAAGTCCGTTCTTAAAGATAAAAGAATAAAAATCATTTTAGGTATTTCAGATGATAAAGATATTAAAACCATGTGTGCCCAGTTAAAAGAAATAAGCGATGATATTATTTTAACCCGTGCCGTTCACAAAAGAGCGCACGTTTTTACGGATGAAGATAATAAACGTTACTTCGATAATCAGGCGCGGTTGACGCATTGTGTCGACGGCGCCCTTGACTTGGCGCTTCAAGGGATGGCGCAAGATGAGGCCTTGGTTATTACAGGCTCAGTATTTGTGGCCAGTGAAGCGCGGAAATTATTGAAGGAAGAAAGAGAAAATGTATCAGTATAAAGGACTTGAAGACACGATTGCAGCTATATCCACGCCCTCCGGGCAGGGAGGTATTGGTATAATCCGCATTAGCGGTAAGGATGCTATTAATGTCGCCGATCAAGTGTTTAAGCCTAAAAGCAAAAAATCAATTTCTGCCGCGCGCAGTTATACCGTACACTATGGCTGGATTGCCGATGATCGTGATGAGATTATCGATGAAGTCCTTTTAACAATTATGCGCGGACCAAAGAGCTATACAACCGAAGATGTGATTGAAATCAGCTGTCATGGCGGTATTATTTCTTTGCGTGCGATCCTTAAGCAAGTAACAGATAAAGGTGCCCGTCTCGCCGAGCCAGGAGAGTTTACTAAGCGTGCTTTTCTTAATGGGCGTATTGATTTAACACAGGCCGAGGCCGTGCTTGATATTATTAATTCCAAGACCGATGCTTTTCTTAAAGTCAGCACTAATCAACTTAAAGGGGAGCTTTCTCACGAGCTTGCCGTAATCCGCGAACATATTTTAAACACCTATGTTGAGATGGAAGCGATTGTTAATTTTCCTGAAGATGATATCGATAGTGAAGGCCGCAAAAAATTATCCTATGATATTGAAAAGGCTAAGAGCAAAATTGATCAACTCCTTTTAGAAAGTGATCAAGGACGTATTCTGCGTGAAGGCATGAAACTTGTTTTATGCGGCAAACCCAATGTCGGTAAATCATCGCTCTTAAATGTTCTTTTAAAGACAGAGCGTGCGATTGTCTCTGATGTAGCCGGCACGACGAGAGATACGATTGAAGAAAGTGCGCAGATCAATGGTGTGCCGTTTCAGGTTATAGATACTGCCGGGATTTTAAACCCTCGTGATCAAATAGAAGAAGAAGCGATTAAACGTTCAGAAATGTCTATGCAAGGGGCGGACATTGTTCTTGTTGTTTTAGATGGCGGTCAAGAATTAGATGAAAAAGACCACGCAATAATGCAGACAGTTAAAGGTCAGAATGCTTTGGTTGTTATTAATAAATCAGATCTTGACAATAAAGTGGATAAGTCAGAGATAATTGGATTTTTCGATGAAAAACGGATAGTTAATGTGTCTGCACTCAATAAGAGCGGCGTTGATCAGTTAAGGGAATCAATTGTTTATAATGTTCTTCATACAGAAGCGATTAATGTTCACGGAACGGTTGTGAGCAATCTTCGCCACATTCAATCACTTAAAGAAGCGCAAACGCTTCTTGCTTCTTCCCAAAAAGGATTATTAGAAAATCTTTCCTTAGAATTTGTATCAGAAGATCTAAAGCAATCCGTCAATCATCTCGACGCTATTACGGGTAAGAATATTGATGTCGATTTGCTCGACACCATCTTTTCGCAATTCTGTATTGGAAAGTAATTGTATTTAGTAATTGGTAGTTGGTAATTGGCGCTCGATCATTAACTCCAATTACTAATTACCAAATACAATGCTTTTAAACAAAATAACCTTCGGCTCCGTTTTCTTTTTAACGGCTTTGGAGGAAGGCTTCTTGGCATTTGAGGCGTTTGCGATCAGTTCTTTTTGAAAATCAAAAAGTTTTTGCATTGCATCAGGGTCTTGCATCAGCGCTTGAATTTTTGGATTTTTAAGAAGACTAACAAAATCTTTTTCTTCAATCTGCCGCAATGTTTCTTTATCGCTTAACAAATCTCTAACAGATGAATCTTTCATTAAGTTTTTGTAGCTTTTTGTCTGACGGGCTTGCTCTGCCTTTTGAGGGTTTTGTAAAACTTGGGAAATATTACTTATTGCTTTTACCGGATCTTTATTATCTGCCGGGATAAACTCACTGATCCATTGGATGATTTTTGATGCTTTAATATTGTTTTGCACAGTTGTGACGGCGGCCATTTTTAAAGGAATCAATGTGATTAACAGGATAAAAATCAAAAAAAGTGTCCCGCTCCAGATAACGCTGAAGACACCGCCACAAATCCGGCTAAGGTTTGATAATTCTTTTTCTTCGGACGTAAATGCCTTGAAAAACATCTTAGCGAATAAGCCAAGCGCGATATGGATAATAAACGGACCGAATAATCCTATGATCAGGGCAAGGACGATATTGCCATTAACCATATAAATGTAATAGGAGATGGCTGTTCCTAAAAAGAGGGAAATGGGGCCGAGTAATGTTTTAAGAAAACCCTTGAGGGCCCCCCTTAAAAAGGCGATTGTAAAAACAGTTGCTAGAATAAAATCAGTCTCATTCATGGGCAGTAGTATATCATTGTTGATTCTCAAAGCAACCGTTTAAAAGGGATTTAATCGTTGTGGGGACAAATTTTCACATAAACTGTTGCTTTTTTTGAAATTTTGTACTATATTTAAATAACAATAAGCAGTAACTTTCATCCTAAAGCAGAATGCCACGGCTGTTACGGGACGAGCGCTTCAAAAGCGCGAATGGTGTTTTGCGGAGGGGATCCTCCTAAGTGCTTTTAAAATAAAAACTTATGAAATTCATTGCATTGTGTAACTATTATTCATAGAATAATCTTGGTCTAGATTATTGGGTAAGTGGGGAGAGATGAATAACAAACGCAAATCAGAACGCTTCGATTGTTTGGTCCCGGTTGACGGGCAGCAGACGAGTGTTTTTTCTCAATTAAAGACAATTGACTTCAGCAGCACGGGACTTGGTTTTATCTCCAAAAATGAAATTCCGGTCGATCAAGAAATAGCCATTGAACTGGATCTTAAGGAATATGATGATCCTGCTTTTGTTGTGGGTATTGTTAAATGGGTGTGCAAGACAGAAAATGGTGATTATCGTATAGGGCTGCATTTTAAAGATTTAATCGATGATTCTAAGACACGTATTGATCGATATTTTTCATAAACAACTAAAATCAAATGAGTTTTGAATTAACCGAACAGTCAGAAAGACGCCTTTGGGAGAGGTTTCCGGCCCGTTTTCCGGCCAAAATAAAGGACGCCAGAGACGGTTTTGGGGAAGGTTTAAGCCTTTCTGATGCCTCTGCCACTGGCGCGCGCCTAATTAGCCGTGACAGATTTTATTTGAATGACAGCATTGCTGTACAGGTGCAGGTGCCGGACGGTCAAAGCCCTATGAATATGAAAGGGGAGGTTGTTTGGGCTAGACAGAAAGAAAACAGTAGTTGGGAGATTGGCATGCAGTTTCATAAAGTTGAGTTTATGCATTTAACGCGTTTATATAAGTTTATTAATCCTTCCTTAGATTAGCTTCCTTACCTATTTATATCTTGACCCACCAAATGCTCTATGTTAATATGTGCGGAATATTTATTCCTGGGCCTTCTTAATAATCTTAATATAGCAGGAGTTTTTGATGAAAAACGTGCTGGCCTTAGTGCTTTGTTTATTTACATGTATAGGTTGCGGACAACCCAAGCAAGATGCTAATACAGTAACGTTATGGCATTGGATGACAGATCGCAATGATGCTTTTCAAGCATTGGCTGCCAAATATGAAGAAGAAACGGGAATTAAAGTTCAAATTGATTTATACCCGCCGTCAGACGCCTACACACAAAGAATCATCGCCTCAGCGCAGGCGCGCGTCCTTCCGGACATATACGGAATCTTAGATAAAAAACAAGTTTTTGCCTCATTCATTGAAAGTGGTTTTGTCGCTGATTTAACCGAAGATTTTGCCGCGAATGACGGGGAATGGGAAAAAGCACTTTTTGCCAAAGCTTTGGATGTTAACCGCTTTAAAGAAGGCAACATATATAACATCAAACCTGGTATTTATGGCGCCCCTATCGATGTAACGAATATTCAAATGCTTTATAACAAAAAACTTTTGGCCAAAGCCGGAATTGATAAAGCTCCGCAAACATTTGATGAATTTTTAGCAGCGGCACAAGCGCTTAATCGTATTGGTGTCGCCGGGCTGGTCTCCGGCTGGGGTGAGCTTTGGATGGCGGACTGCTTTGCCTCAAACTATGCGTTTAATATTATGGGCGAAGAAAAGGTTATGGCAACGTTTAGAGGAGAGGTTCCTTATACGGATCCTGATTGGATTGCGGTATTTAATGTGTTTAAACGTATGGCTGATGCCAAAGCCTTTGCGCCGGGTATTGTGACTAAACCCAATAAAGATGCCGAACAATCATTTGCACTCGAACGTTCGGCATTTTCTTTTAACGGTTCATGGGGGGTTAATGCCTATCACGGAATGAATCCTGATCTTGACTATGGGGTTATGATGCCGCCTGCTATTAATCCGGATAATCCGATGTACATTTGGGGAGGCGCCGGTTCTTCTTTTGTTATAAACGGGGCTTCACAAAATAAAGATCAGGCTGTGGCCTTTTTAAAATGGTTTACCGCACGCGATCAACAGGTGTTTCTCGCGCAAGAAACGAAAAACTTACCATCAAACCGCAAAGCCTTATCAAAGATACCGGAAGTATTGTCCGATTATGCTAAAGCCATGGATAATACAACGCATCCAACCATTTGGAAGTATAATGAGCACCCTCTCGTAGCGGAAACATATCTTAAAGGCATTCAATCAATTATCATCGGCGAAAAAACACCTGAACAGGTTGCAGGAGAAGTTCAGGCTGTTAAGGAGCGTGAAATGGCCAAAGCCGAAAAACGAAAATAAGATATGCCGGCACTAACCTTTAAAAGTTCAAAACTACTGAGAGCTCAAGACAGCTTTACAAGCTTTGCTTTTGTTTTACCCGCCTTGGTTATCTTTTCTATTTTTTACGTCTATCCTTTTTTCGATATATTTAATCTTTCCTTGCATGAGTGGAATGGTATCAGCTTTAAACGGACATTTGTCGGTTTTGATAACTTTAGTGAGCTCGGCGTGGATAAAATTTGGTGGAAATCTGTTTGGAATGCGATGTATATCACCATTATGGCGTTGACACTTCAAAATGCACTTGCCTTTGCTTTGGCTCTTGCTTGTGATCGCGAGATCCGAATGAAAAATTTTTACCGTGTGGTTTTCTTTCTGCCGCCGGTATTATCGGAAATTGTTGTCGGTTTGATCTGGCGTTGGATTCTCAATGCGGAAATGCAAGCAGGCGAGCATATCGGGCTTCTTAATCATTGGTTGGTGCAGTCAGGACTGCCTCATTTAGTGCACGAATGGTTAAGTGACCCAGAGACCGCACTTACATGTATTGCGGTTGTCCATTGTTGGAAAGGATTTGGTTGGGGTTTTATTATGCTTTTGGCTGGTTTACAGACGATTGATCGTCAGCTTTATGAAGCAGCCAAAGTCGACGGAGCCAACACATTATCTACGTTCTGGCATGTAACATTGCCGATGATGGTCCCGGTTATCTTGGTGGTCGTGATTTTAACTGTGCTTGGATCGATGCAGGCATTTGTTTTGATTTTATCAATGGTTGGGCAAGGACTTGTGTATCATACGGAAGTGCCGGTCACGCGTATTTTGGCATCGATGCAGGGTGTTAATCGTTTTGGTTATGCATGTGCCCAAGGTGTATGTTTTGCAGGGATTCTTATTTGTATTTCGATTTTCTTTAAAATGATTTCGGACCGGGCGAAACAGGTTTAAAAAAATGGAAAAAGACAATTATCGCACAAGAAATTTTCTTAAATATTCTTTCATCCACATTGTTTTGGCCTCTGTGGCCATGACGTGTTTATTTCCTTTATTTTGGATGTTGCGTTCGTCTTTAATGACGCAAAGTACGATATATACCGATAAAAATCTTATTCCTTCAGAAATTATTTTTGAAAATTTTGCAACCGCCTGGGTGCAAGGTAATTTCGGCATTTATTTTATGAACAGTGTGATTTATACGGTCAGTGTTGTTGTGCTTATTGTTATTATTGCGTCACTTGCGGCCTTTGCTTTTTCCCGTCTTGAATTTCCGGGAAAAAATATTATTTTTTATATGTTTGTGCTTGCGTTAATGATTCCGCTTCCGGGAAGTTTTGTTCCTTTGGTTGTTTTGATGAATAAGATCGGACTTGCGGATACGCGTATAGGATATATACTTTGTATGACGAACGTTGGTCTGTCTATGTCAATTCTTATGCTTAAGACATTTTTTGATAAAATGCCTTCTGATCTTGAGGATGCAGCCAGAATAGACGGATGTGGTAAACTGGGTATTTGGTGGAATGTTGCATTGCCTTTGGCTAGGCCGGCGATTGCGGTTATTGTTATTTTTAATTCACTTAATGTATGGAATGAATACATCCTCGCGCAACTTCTGCTAAGTAACAAATCTTTAATGCCTTTGCAAAGAGGATTGATGGTTTTTCAAGGCTCTAACATCAATAATGATCCGGTGCTCATGGCCGGCCTTACGATAGCTGTTATCCCAATCATCCTCATTTATCTGGCTATGCAAAAGCATATTATTAAAGGCCTGGCTTCAGGTGCCGTGGTTGGATAAATTTATAAATGAGCGTTTAATTTACGTGACCGAAAGGAGAACGTAAATTAGATACGCGAATTAATCCCGAGCCAATTTTGATTATTTTCAGTGGCGAGGGATCTGTTGTAATTTCCTAATGAATATACGTTTTCTTAAAATTTGTTTTTTTCTATTCATCTTGTTATGCGTATCGCATTACTCTAATGCCTCCGCACAAGATATTTCTTCTCAAGAGCTTGTCCGTCAAGCATGGGAGTATTCAAGCCAAAAAAATCTCGAACAGCTAAATGCGGTCGTTAAACAATGTGTTGATGTGTATGGCGAAGAGGCGCTTCAGTCACAAAAAGGTTTAACGAATTTCCCCGACAGGGCGAGCGCTAAAAATTATCAAGCCCTTAATGATGTCGGGACGTGTTTATTTATTCAGGCCGAGGCGTATATGAATACAGGACAAACGGAGAAAGCCTTGGCGGCGTTTGATCATATTATTAGGGAATATAAATGGGCGCAGGCCTGGGATCCGCGTGGGTGGTACTGGTCTATCGTCGAGAAAAGTCAGGCGAGTATTGATGTGATTACAGGCAATGTCGTGGAAGAAGATCAAGAGCCAAAAGTAACATTACGCACAAAACCACAGTTGTTCAAAAAACCCAAAGAGATAATAGTTGATTATTCCAAGTATGGTGATTTTACCAATGTAGGATCGGCTGATTATCGTTTCCAGATTAAAGATATGGAAGGTTTGAAAAAAGCCGTGGGCGAGGGGATTTATCCAAATACGTCGGCGACTTTCGATAACCCACGCTATAAAATAGTCAAAAATGAAGGGCGCCTCGAAGGCAGCCACTGGGATTTTGTGAGTACCGACGATCTTGAAGCTGCTTATTTTAAATGGTTCACAGCATCAGAACCATGGGGCGTACGTTTATTTTATATCGGAAATATTTTTGAGAAGGCAGGTATGTATAAAGATGCTCTGCGTGCGTATCATGCCTTAATCGTTCATTATCCGAAAACCGTTGCCTGGACGTATTGGCAAACACCTTGGTATCCGGCGCAGGTCGCTGTTTTTAAAATCCGTCATATCATACGTTCTCATCCCGAACTTAATCTTGAAGATAAATGGATGAAAATTGTTATTAAAAATAGTTTTGATAATACGGCGGATAATGATGTTTTTATTACATGGCCTGGTAAAATTTTTCAAAAGGGTGTTATTCAACGCGCTTCAGAAAAATTAAAATGGGCATCAGATGATCAAGAGACATTAACTAAAGTTATTAAGAAAATTGGCGAGGGGAAAGTAAGGCTTGTTCAATATGAAAATAAACATTGGCAATTACTCGTCGATGATAAGCCGTATATTATTAAAGGTATAACGTATGAGCCGACAAAAATTGGTCAAAGTCCGGATAAAGGAACACTTGAAAACTGGATGGAAGAAGATTTAAACGAAAATGGCTTAATTGATGGTCCATATGAAGCGTGGATTGATGCAAACTATAATAACAAGCAAGATGAAGATGAGCCGACGGTTGGGGATTTCCAAATCATGAAAGAGATGGGGGTCAACACAATTCGTTTTTATCATAATTCGAATCCACCGAACAAAGAATTGTTACGAGACATGTATGCAAAGTACGGTATTCGTGTGATTTTAGGTGACTTTCTCGGGAAATATGCGCATGGATCCGGTGCAACGTGGGCAGAGGGAACCGATTATGAAAATCCTGAGCATCGCGCGAACATGATGAAAGCGGTTCAAAAAATGGTCATGGAAAATAAAGATGAACCGTACATGTTAATGTGGTTACTTGGCAATGAAAACAATTATGGCGTTGCCTGTAATGCCGATACAAAACCAAAAGCCTATTTTGAGTTTGCGAATGAAGTGGCCAAGTGGATTAAATCAGTTGACCCTAATCACCCGGTTGCCTTGAGCAATGGGGACACACTGTTTTTAGATATTTTTGCTGAAGTGGCTCCGGATATTGATATTTTTTCCGCCAATGTGTATCGCGGTAATTTTGGGTTTGGTTCTTACTGGCAGCAAGTGGCTAATACCGTTGGCAGGCCGGCCTTTGTTACAGAATACGGATGCCCGGCTTATGCGCCGCATCTAACGCTTAAAGAAGCCGAAGAGGCCCAGGCAGAGTACCATGCGGGCAATTGGTTGGATATTGAAGAAAATATGGCTGGAAATTCCCGTGGTGAAGGAAATGCTTTAGGGGGCGTTATTTTTGAATGGCTGGATGAATGGTGGAAAAATTATGAGCCCTATAGGCACGATAAAAAGTCTGATGCGATTGGCCCATTTCCGGGGGGTTATTACTTTGAAGAATGGTTTGGGATTATAAGTCAGGGCGACGGCTCCAACAGCCCCTATATGCGCCAGCTGAGGAAAGCCTACTTTACCTATCAGGATTTTTGGACGAAATAACCAGCCTTTAGGCCGGCTTTGGCCCAGATGACAAAAATTTGGCGCTTTGCTAAAAATATTGTATACTTTTATAACTATATTATAAACGCAAATGGAGGTGTAGTAATGAAGAAGTTGTTATTTGTAATCGGTTTAGTAGCTTGCCTTGGGCTAAGCACAAATGTATATGCCTATAATTTTGGGGATTTTAGGTCTGAAACATTGACCGCCAAAGCTTGGGGGGCATTGGCAAGCGGCGATATCGAAGCCGTTTTAGCCTATACAAACAAAAATTTAGAACTTTATGGCGACCAAGCCAAAGATATGCAAAAATTATTGCAGGCATATCCGGAAGGGTCCAATGATGATATTTTTGCTTATTGGGCATTGAATGATGTGGCAACAAGCCTTTTTATTCAAGGTGAAGCCTATCGCAAGGCCGATATGAAAGAAGAGGCTGAAGAAGCCTATAAAACACTGTTAGATGACTACACTTATGGTCAAGCCTGGGATGTTAAGGGATGGTTTTGGAAGCCTGCTGAAGCGGCCCGCGAAAAGCTTGCGCTTCTTGAGTCTGGCAAAAGTGTTGATTTTGGTGATTACACATCTGCATTTCTGGCAACACAAGCTTGGAAAGCACTTAAGGCAGAAGATACAGAGTCCGTGGTCACTTATGCCGATAAAGTGTTAGAGCTATATCAATCACAAGCCGTTGAAATGCAAGACTCATTGACAGAGTATCCTTGGGAATCAAACGAAAAGATTTTTAGTTATTGGGCTCTTAATGATGTTGGAACAGTTTTGTATATCAAAGGTGAGGCTCTTAAAAAGGCTGGCCAAACAGAAGAGGCCGTAGAAATTTATAAAGATTTAGTTGATAATTATTATTATGCGCAATGTTGGGATCCGAACGGATGGTTTTGGAAGCCGGCGGAAGTTGCTCAGCAAGCGTTAAGTGACCTAGAAGATTTATAATATATGGTCTAGATTTATTGCCCTGGTGTTGTATAATACTGCGCCAGGGCAAATTTTTTATTCCGCTCAATTAGTTAGAAAGGTTTATCATGCAATTTTGGGGTGTTGTAATTCTATCGTGCCTCTTTGTTTTTACGGGTTGCGCTAAAGAAGATTCTCAAGAAAATAAAAAGGGTGCAACCGAAACAAAAGAGATGGCTGATAATAAAGTTGCAAGCAAGTTTAAGCCTTTCTACATCTATCAAAACAAAGGCTCCCGCGCAAATCATTATATACCATCAGGTTTTATGCCAAATGGAAAGTGTTTGGCATTTAATGATGCATGGGTTGATAACTGCCATTCGGGTTCGTCATGTATTCAAATCGATTATGATGTTAAGTGTTCCCGTGCCGATCAAAAGTGGGCGGGCATTTATTGGCTTAATCCTGCTAACAACTGGGGAACACGCAAAGGCGGGTATAATCTTACCGGGGCATCTTATTTAACCTTCTGGGCTCGCGGAGATCAAGGGGGCGAATACATCCAGGAAGTCACTGTCGGGGGTGTAGAAGGTAAGTACCCTGATTCCGACAAGGTCATCTTCGGTCCGATCATTCTTTCCAAGGAATGGAAGCATTACAAAATCGATTTACGCGGTAAAGACTTATCTTATATTAGCGGTGGTTTTTCATGGGCAACAGATGAAGAATCCGTTAATGCCGATGATTGTGTCTTTTATTTAGACGAAATAAGGTTTGAATAATATCACAATTCCTACCCCACTCACTCCTAAACACTTATTATATTAAATAGTTATATTAAATATAAGAAAAAATAACGGAATATACTTGTATTAAAAAAAATACTTTGTTATATTCATTGTGACATTCACCATAGGAGAGTCTATGTCCAAAGCGGCAAAACAAAGCCTAATTATACTTATCTTTCTGCTATTAGTAGCTTTAGGATTCGCGGGCTATATTGTCTTTGAAAAAAATAAACTTGAGAAGGAAGTTACCTATCTCAACACTGAACTTGACAAGGCTGATAAGCGTGAGAAAGAAAAGGCCAGAAAGATCGGCAGCCTCAATAAAGAAATTCAAGGGCTTAATGACGTCAAGACTGATCTTGAAGGAAAATTACAAGTAGCCAGCAACAAAGCTGCCGAACTTGCCCGGGAAGTTGAAGGTCTAAACCAACAAATTACCTCTGTAACCGACGAGCGCGATAAGCTTAACCGGCGCGTCGGTATTCTGAGCCAAGAGACCGAAAAGCTGAACAGAGAGGTGGTTGAGCTTAAAAACCGCGAACCGGAGGTCAAAATTGTCTATCGTGACCGCGAAGTTCCTGCCGCGGGCGATGCAAAAAAAGGCACACAACAATCAGAACCAAGATCGGCTAAAAGTACAGTAGAGGCGAAAGCTATCCCAAAAGTTTCTGCTGATGATGAAGGTTACTGGGCCGGTGTCCTTAAACAAAAAGCCGAACTACAAGTTCAAATAGAAGATCTTAAATCCCAACTCTCTACATATTCTTTACAAGTTGTTGAACTTAAGCAATCCAATGCGGATTTGCAGCTTGAATTGGATGGGCTTAAACATAACAAAGAAGAGGTTGAACGGGAAATTAAGTATAAGACAGATTTAATTAACAACCTTTCTCTGGAGCTGGCACGTTCAAAAAATGATAAAAAGTTTGTTGTTGACCGTGTTGATAAACTCAATGAAGAAAATAAAATGTTACGCTCAGAACTTAAAAAATTAGTTTCTGTCAAAAGTTCACTTGAAAAATCGATCGTTCGTCTGACAGAAGATAAAAAGAAAATGGCAAAGCAGCTTGAACACACGGATGGCATGATTCAAAGCAAGATTGATGAGATTTGGGATATTAAAGAAAGTCTCGACGAGAATTTTGCGGCTTCCAGGGGCATGAATCAGAAAACAGAAATTGAATTGCCGCCAATTGTAGTAAACTCAAGCAGCACGAATGAGCCGGCGATTAATTTTAACTATGATCAAACCACGCCTGGATTTGACGGGCGTGTTGTCAGTATCAATGAAGATAATAATTTTATTATCGTTGATGTGGGAGAGTCGGCCGGTGTTCGGCTAGGTGATACACTAAGTGTTTATCGTGATGCCAAATATATTGCACGGCTTGAGGTCATTCAAGTACGTAAAGATATTGCTGCCGCTGATATCAAAGATCAATGGGCGCGCATTAAAGTAGGAGACGTGATCCGTTAGTATGAGTGATCAAAAAAAAGTCAGCATTGAAGATGTCGCCCGTCGAGCCAAGGTTTCTATCACGACGGTATCCCGTGTTATCAATAATGTAAGTACTGTTTCAAAGAAGAATCGCATCAAGGTCGAAGAAGCGATTGCCCACCTTAAGTATAAACCAAATGTTAATGCGCAGAATTTAGCGCGCGGAACAAACAACGCGATCGGGTTGGTTATTCCAGGCTACCCGGGCATATTTCATTCTTTTTATGCGATTGAACTTATCCGTGGTGTCGGGCATGCGTGCGAAGCGAACAAACTCGATTTGGTTTTTCATATTACCAATGGATTTAATCCGATTAATACCAATAGTGTCGGCGGGATAGTATTTGCTGATATTATTGAGAACCGTAAGCAAGTTGAGCAAGCCGTTGCCCAGGGGACTCCGTGTGCGATTATCAACAATCATGTTGACGATTTGGATGTAAGTTATATTGCCATTAATAATAAATTTGGAGGAGAGCAGGCGGCCGACTATTTGGCAAGTCTTGGTCATACACGTATTGCGACAATTACCGGTCAGCTTGGGACACAGGCAGGCGCCGATCGCCTCGAAGGATTTAAACAATGTTTAGCGAAGAAAAAGACAGCTTTGCCGGATGAGTATATTGTGCAGGGTGATTATTCCAGACGCAGTGCCCGTGAAGGAGCGGAGAAATTGCTGGCACTTAAAGATAAACCGACAGCCGTTTTTGTCGCCAGTGATGATATGGCCCTTGAGGTCATGGCGACATTTATGGAAAAAGGACTCAAAGTCCCGGAAGATATTTCTATTATTGGTTTTGATGATAATCCGGCCTGTCTTTATGCGCCGGTGTCTTTGACAACAATCAAGCAACCTCTGTTTGAAATTGCCGAAGAAGCGGTTAAAACTCTCATTGATATGATTTCGGAAAAACGCCCTGATCATCTTCAAAAGACGGTTAAGCCGGAACTGGTTGTCCGCGAATCCTGCGCTGCCCCTAAAAAATAGCCCTTCTGTCAACTCTTGACAAACAATCTGATTCGGGGTACATTTTATCAACATATTTCATGGATTATGAACTAAAAGATAAAATCAAGCGTATAGCGAACAGCGTATAGCGGTTAGATAGTAATTAGTTCTAATCGCTAATCGCTAATCGCTAAACGCTAAACGCTAATCGCTAATCGCTAAACGCTATTCGCTATTATGAATAAACATTACGACTGTATAGTTATAGGCGCAGGCCACGCAGGCATCGAGGCCGCCCTGGCGCCTGCCAGAATGGGTTGCAGGACTCTTATGGTGACGCTTTTTTTTAACACCATAGGCCAGATGAGCTGTAATCCGGCGATTGGTGGTGTCGGGAAGGGCCAGCTTGTTAAGGAAATCGATGCGCTTGGCGGGCAGATGGGCCTGGCCGCTGATGCGACCGGTATTCAGTTTAGGCAGCTTAATACCTCCAAGGGACAGGCTGTGCGCTCATCCCGCTGCCAATCCGACCGCAAACTCTATAAACTCTATATGCAGGATATCGTGCGCAATCAGGAAAACTTGGATGTGTTGGAGGATAAGGTTTCTGAATTGATTGTTGAGGGTGATGAGGTTCGCGGCATTAAGACAGAAAACGGTTTAGAAGTTAAAGCGCAAACAGTCATTATAACGACAGGCACATTTCTTAAAGGACGCATGCATGTCGGGCGTGACATCACTCAAGGTGGACGCATCAATGAACCGAATTCCGTAACACTGGCAGACAGTATTCATGCGCTTGGTTTTCCCGTCATGATGTTTAAAACCGGAACGCCGCCGCGACTAGACGGCAAAACAATCGATTTTGCCAAACTCGAACCGCAACATTCCGATGATATTCCCGTTCCGTTTTCATTCCGTACGCTACGCATTCCCGAAGATCAAAAACTTTTGCCGTGCCACATAACCTATACCACGGAACAGACGCATCAAATTATTGTGGATAATATGGATCAGTCGCCTATGTATTCCGGGCAGATCGATGCCACCGGTGTGCGTTACTGTCCATCGATTGAAGATAAGTTGAAGAAATTTTCCGGCAAAAACCGTCATCATGTCTTTCTTGAACCGGAAGGGCTTGATACAGATGAATATTATCCGAATGGTATTTCAACCGGTTTGCCTCGTGAAGTGCAAGAGAAATTTGTGCGCAGTATTCCTGGTTTAGAGAACGTCAAGATCACACAATATGGGTACGCGATTGAACACGGCGTTATTCCGGCGACGGAGCTTTTTCCGACGATGGAGACAAGAAAGGTAAAAGGATTATATTTTGCCGGACAAGTGAACGGAACAACCGGTTATGAGGAGGCTGGCGCGCAGGGCCTGATGGCCGGTATCAATGCGGCGCTTAAAGTCAAAGGCGAAGAACCTTTTATCCTAAGACGTGATGAGGCTTACATCGGTGTGCTCCTCGATGATTTAACGACGAAACAAACAGAAGAACCTTATCGTATGTTCACCTCACGTGTTGAGTACCGCTTGATTGTAAGAGAAGACAATGCCGATAAGAGGCTCGCGCAGTATGGGTATAAGTTTGGACTTTTAAGCGAAGAAGAGTATAAAAAGATCATTGATAAATACACGGCGATTGAAGAAGAAATTAAACATTTAAAAAACACACGTATTGCGCCGGGCACAGACATGGACCGTATTTTAGAAGAGAACGATACCGCGCCGCTTTCGCAAGCAACAACATTAAGTGATATCCTAAAACGCCCGCAGATTAATTATGCTATGATTGCCGCCTTTGATGGAACGCTGTGTAATCATCCGCAAGGTGTGATCGATCAGGTCGAATATGAAATCAAATATGAAGGATTTATTAAGCGTCAGCTTAAAGACGTTGATAAATTCAAGCATATTGAAAAGATCAAGATCCCTCACGATCTTGATTATGATGATATTCAAGGCCTTTCCTTTGAAGTACGCGAGAAGCTCAAACGCTTCAAACCCCTTAATCTCGGCCAGGCCAACCGCATCTCCGGCATCACCCCGTCTGCCATCACCGTCATGATGGTCTATCTTCAGAAAATGTATGCTCTGCGCCCGTAAATAGTACCAGGCACTATTTTCTATTGACTTTAGGCGTATATGTTGTATAATTTACATCGATTGATGTAAAAATTACAATAGTGAGGTGCCACAATTAAACTTTTACTTAATACAAAACTAAGAAGAAAGCTCTTCACGTATGCTTTTACTCATCCGGACGAGAGTTTCTATGTAAGAGAGATAGCTGGTCTTATTGATGAAGATCCTGGGAATCTTTCGCGTGAGCTTAGAAAACTTGAGGCAGAAGGGCTGTTTCAATCAACCGAAAGGGCGAAAGCCAAATTTTATTCACTTAATAAAGATTATCCCTTGTTTAATGAACTAAAAAAAATAATATTTAAAACGGAGGGGGTAGCCGGCAGCCTTAAAGACATTGTGAATCAATTTGATGGAATTATGTTGGCTTTTATTCATGGCTCTTATGCTAAAGGAGAAGAAAAAAAAGGTTCGGATGTCGATCTCATTCTTGTTGGTCAGTTCTCGGAGAATAAAGTCACTAGAGAATTAAGAGATTTAGAATCAAAACTAAATCGGGAAATTAATTTTACTTCGTATACTAAAGAGGAATTTGACAGGGAAAGCAAAAAAGAGGGAAGCTTTCTTAATGAAACCATAAAAGGAAAAACTATTATTTTAAAAGGTCGTTTGAATGCCTGATAAATTGATACAAAGGTTAAAAAAAGAAGGTAAACTGAGACAACAAAACGCCGGACTTATTCAGGTCGAGGCTTTATTAAAACAGGCAATTATTGATTTAAATGAGGCAAAGAAAGTTGCTGCAATTGCCGAACGGGCAACATACCTGCTTGCCTACATGGCCATGCTTAAAGCGGGAAGAGCACTTCTTCTTTGGAAAGGATATGTTCCCAGCAACGGAGCTCAGCACAAAACGGTTGTTGAGGTGACACATATTATTTTGGGTGATCAGTATCGTGATTTGACGGAACAGTTTGAAACCATGCGTAGAAAACGCAATGAAATGACATACGAAGCAGGCGGGCTTTTATCGATGTCAGAATCAAAAAAAGCTTTTAACGATGCCATTTCTTTGGTTAAGCAAATCCTTAACGAAGTAAAATCCAAAAATCCGCAGCTTGAGTTGGATTTTGACCTGTGAATAGGTAAATAGTACCTGGCACTATTTTAGATGTATACCTTGCGTTAAACCGGGGTCTTCCAATCTTCTTGACAATTTTTTAAAGCTAATGGTATAATCCCTATCACCTTTGAGGAAACGTCTAAGGCGTTGATTTGCAGTGTTTTTTATTCTTAATCAAATTATGGGAGGTCAGATATGGGCCCAGCGGGAACGGAGAGTAAATTGAAAATCGCGAGTGACATTACAGAATTAATCGGAAATACACCTCTAGTCAGGCTAAATAAAGTGACCGAAGGCTGCCACGCCGAAGTCGTAGCCAAGCTGGAGTTTTTTAATCCCCTTGGATCGGTCAAAGACCGTATCGGATTTGCCATGATCGATGCGGCTGAGAAGGACGGGAAGATCGACAAAGAAAAGACAACTATTGTAGAGCCAACGTCAGGAAACACCGGAATCGCGTTGGCTTTTGTTTGTGCGGTTAAAGGCTATAAATGTACGCTCACAATGCCTGAGACCATGAGCTTGGAACGCCGTTCGCTTCTAAAAGCGCTTGGGGCGAACCTCGTGCTGACACCTGGCGCCGAAGGCATGAAAGGCGCGATCAACAAGGCGAATGAACTGGCCGAAAGTGATGCGAACTATTTTATTCCTCAGCAATTTGACAATCCGGCCAACCCGGAAATTCACCGTAACACAACAGCGGAAGAAATCTGGAATGACACAGAAGGTAAGGCGGATATCCTTATCTCAGGTGTGGGAACCGGTGGAACGCTGACCGGTGTTTCGGAAGTGATTAAATCCCGCAAGCCTGAATTTAAGACAATCGCGGTTGAGCCAAAAGGTTCGCCTGTGCTATCAGGAGGCGATCCAGGTCCACACAAGATTCAGGGTATCGGAGCCGGATTTGTTCCGGGCAACTGTAATCAAGATATGATTGACGAGGTTGTTCAGGTCGATAATGATGAGGCATTCGCCATGGCCCAGCGCGTGATGAAAGAAGAAGGCATTCTGTGCGGTATTTCATCCGGCGCGGCCGTTAAGGCAGCGGTTGAAGTAGGGAAAAGAGAAGAAAACAAAGGCAAACTTATTGTTGCGGTTATTCCAAGCACGGGAGAACGCTACTTAAGTACAGACCTTTTTGCCGAATATAGAAGTTAGCAATAACTTCTTCCACCCGCCCGATCGGGTTTAAGGGGATAAGTTTATCATGAACTTATCCCCTTTTCATTTTTAGCGTTTAGCGTACGGCGTATAGCGTTTAGTTAATAATTAAAGATAATAACTGATTACTTTCTCATCGCTAAACGCTATTCGCTATACGCTGGATAAAATTTATGAAAAGTTCACTCTTCAAATTCCTTATCCTTGTTGGCATTATTGCGCTCGGCATCGTGCTTGGGCGTTTTTTTAACGTCACGCTTGATGATGTTCGCTCCTTTTTCACTCAATTTCCGATTATTGTATCGGGCATTGTCTTTGTTCTTCTTTATGTTGTTGCGACGACATTTATTTTGTTTGGGCCTAAAGATATATTGCGTACAGCGGCAGCATTCATTTTTGGGCCGTATGTGAGTACGGCGTTTGTTTGGATAGGAGAAGTGTGCAATGCGGTTATTTTGTTTTCGATCAGTCGTAGTTTGGGGCGTGAATATGTGCAGGCGAAATTTAATCTAAAAAGTGAGACGATTGAAGGGGTTCAACATCAAGGGATGAGCGCCTTTGGCATTTTTGTTCTGCGGATTAATCCGTTGATTCCGTTTCGTTTGATGGATTTATCGTTCGGCCTAAGCCGTGTGGATTTGAAAAAATATATTTCGGTCTGTGTTATCGGATCTATTCCGCGTATTTTTTGGCTGCAGTATATTATTCATGGTGTCGGGGCAAATATGTTTAAGGATATGGCGTCTGTGCAGCAGTATTTGCTCGATAATAGAGCTGTTCTTCTTTATAGCCTTACCTATTTTCTTCTCATTATTGTTTTGTCTTTGGCAGCGTTTATTGCAAGCCTCATCAGAAAAGCTAGACTTAAAAAATCAGCAAGTCATAACAAGGGGTGTTAGGTTTTAGGTGTTGGGTGTTATGTACTAAAACCCAAAATCTTACACCTAACACCTCGAATCACGATTTATATCTATTTCAAGGGTAAGGTCGAGAATGATCTCTGCCATCATGGCCGCGCAAGCGGTGACACGCGGCGCCAGCGGCGGATGGCCGAGCGCGCTGTCAGTCGACTGATCACCCACCATATAAATATTGCCAATCTTTTTAAAGCGCATGGGTTCTTTGGTTTCAAGCCCGGCCATGCCGCTTCCGGATATGACAGGTTTTCCTTTTGACTGGTAGTATTCGACAAATTCAAATTTAAAGTCCGCTTGATCGAAAGCCTCGACATAAAAATCGCAGTCTTCAAAGTATTCTTCTGCGTTTTGCGGTGTCCAGGTTGTTTTATGCGTGATGACGTTTAGATCGGGATTGATTTGAAGAAGCCTGTCGGCAAGCGTGATGACTTTTGTCTGACCGATCTCGCTTAAATAATATTGTTGTCTGTTGAGATTAGACGCATCGATGTCATCTTGATCGATAATTTCAATATGGGCGAATCCTGTACGCACCAGCATCATCGCGACATTCGATCCCAATCCACCGGCACCGCCAATACCGACTTTTTTGGATTGGATTTGATCCAGCTGCGCTTTACTTAAATATTTGAGGAGTCCTTTTTCAAAGGCGTTCATGGGCAATTTGTCCTTTTGGATGATATTGTACCTTTTGTCGCAACAATAATCAAATGGTAGTTTTACGATAATATATATTAAATATATTGAAAAAATGTATATATATGGTATATTTTAAGTATGAAATTTGAATACGATCCTAAAAAGTCTCTAGGTAATAAAGAAAAGCATGGGGTTGATTTTGAAGAGGCTCAACTAATCTGGATGTCCAGCTATGTGATTTTGCCTGCTAAAGTAACGGGTGAGCCGCGTTTTATGATTATTGGGCGTATAGTAACAGATATATATTCGTGTATTTTTACGCTGCGTCACGAAAAGGTTATTCGTATTATTTCGTGCCGGCGCAGCCGCACAGAAGAAAGGAAGGTTTACTATGAAAAAATCAAATAAGGCTACTACTTCCAAAAAATTTGATGAACAATTTGATTCGGGTGAGTCTGTTTTGGATTATTTAGATGTCAAAAAGGCGGCCGTACGTAAAAATTTGCAGAGGATTAATATTGATTTTCCTGTAGAGTTTTTGCGTCGTATTGATAATGAGGCGACAAAAATCGGTGTTGCGCGTACAGCTTTAATTAAGATGTGGTTAGCCGAAAAGCTTCAGCATATTAATAATTAAAAAATGAAAAAGTAAAATTAAGAAATAAAATTTAAAATTGAGAAAAAATGAAAAATAAAAGGTATTTGGTAATTGGTAGTTAGTAATTGGATTTTCGTAACATAAACTAATTACAAATTACTAAATACTAAATAAACTTTTTCATTTTCTTTTTTACTTTTGACTTCTTAATTTTGAATTAATTAAGCATATTCATTTTTGATTCTTCGCCAGTCGGTTAAAACAGGATCAAAGTTTTTTATTTTTAACATCTCTACAATTTTCTTCATCGGACGTTTATCGGCAATATCAAATTGGGGGGCCTGATCTTCCTGATCAAGCAGAGTGTAGCCACCAACGGATGTGTTGCTGCCCGCCGACATACGCGTGATACCGAGCTCCAAAATATTGTTGCGGATGGCCTCGGGCTCACGCGTGGAAAGATTAATCCCGACACGCGGGAAAAGTGTGCGTGTCAGACAAATAATTTTAACGAACGTGATATCATCGACAACGGCGCTCCCTTCGAAGACTTCGCCTTTAATCGGTTTAAACCTGGGGAAAGACAAGCTGTACTCCACACCCGGATAATTTTTTTCCATAAAACGCAAATGTGCATAAAGTTCGTTTAGGTCCTCGGCAATGTTGGGCGAAAGGCCTAGCAGTATGCCCATGGATATATGCCTTAGTCCTGCGCGGGCAGCTCTTTCGGGCGTATGATAACGAAAATCATAATCAGCCTTTGTGCCTGAAAGATGAACTTCCTTATACCGCGTGCGGTCATACGTTTCCTGATAAACGGTAATACCGTCGACACCGGATTCAAACAGTTCTTTATACTCATTCTCGTGCATAGGGTGGACTTCCAAGGAAATAGAAGGGAAGTAGTTGCGGGCGACGGACACCGCCTCTTTCAAATACGAAACGGGAGTTACTTTATATGATTCGCCGGTCAAAAGTAAAATGTTCTCAATGCCTTCATCGGCAATGTATTTCATCTCTTGATGCATCTGTTCGTCGGTTAACTTGAATCGTTTAATACGATTTTTGCTTTTAAAGCCGCAGTAGGTGCATTCACTTGAACAGAAGTTAGAAAGGTACAGCGGCGCATATAAAGATATGGTCCGCCCGAAAAATTGTTCTTTTAAGGTCTTGGCACGCGCAGCAAGTTGTTCAAGCTCTTCGGGGGAGTTGTTCGATAAGGTTTTTTGAATTTCGTTAAGCATTAGTCTCTTTGATGGGCTTAAGTGTTACCTTGCAATGTTCCGCCGGAAACATATAAGTCCAAAACCGTTCGTATTCCATGGGAAAACGGTTAAACAGTTTGTGCAGTCCCAAAAAACGGAAGCGTCTGTGAAAGGTTACCTCTTTTTTGATGCATTCAAATTTTTTACCCTTAAGCCAGAGATTTTTACCATCGGCAATATAGCCTTCAAAGGCAAATGAGTTAAAAAACAATTTATGTTCCGGGACATTCGCGCACCACGATGTGTGATGGGGTACTTCAATATACACAGTTCCTTCAGGGTGACATATGCGATGCAGTTCATCCATTACCGGGGGAAGGTCATCAAGATGCTCAAGGACATGGTGGCAGATAATTTCTTTGAATTGATTATCCTCAAACGGATAAGGCGTCATGTTAAGATTGTGCACAACATCCGGATTATGCGTCGGGTCTATGTCGACCGTAATAGCATCGTTATGTTCTTTTCCGGCGTGGCCGAGAACCAGTTTGTCTTTCATGAATCGTATAAAAATCCTGTTAGCGGTGATGAGGCACTGGCAATATCTTTTTGATGAGGCAGATTGCTTAAATAGCCGAGACGTCCTGCCTTAACCGCAAGGGAAAAGGCGTGGGCAAGCGCCGCGGGATTGCCTGCCGTGGCAACAGCGGTGTTGGCCAAAACAGCGTCGGCCCCCATCTCCATGGCCTCGGCGGCATGTGAAGGCGCACCGATCCCGGCATCGACAACGATCGGAATATCGACTTCATTAATTAATACCTGAATCAATTCTTTGGTTTTAATGCCTTTATTGGTGCCGATCATAGAACCGAGCGGCATAACGGTGGCAGCCCCGGCTTTAACAAGCGCACGGGCCACATACAAATCAGGACTGACATAAGGCAGGACGACAAAACCTTCCTTAACTAAAATTTCCGTCGCTTTGATGGTTTCTTCATTATCAGGCAATAGATATTTTGAATCATTAATGACTTCGATTTTAACCCAATTGCCGCAGCCGGCCTCACGCGCCAAACGTGCGATGCGCACAGCCTCACGGGCATTGCGTGCGCCCGAGGTATTTGTTAAAAGTGTAACGCCTTGGGGAATATATTCGAGAATATTTTCTTCGTGATGTTCAATATCGATACGGCGCAAGGCAACAGTGACAATCTCTGTACCGCTTGCTTCGATGGAAGCGGCAACATCAGCCTTGTTTTTAAATTTACCGGTACCGAGCATAAAGCGGTTGGCGAATGTTTTATCACCGATAACAAGTGGTGTATCTTGGATTGTTTGTTGTGTGGTTATATTCATAATTAGCGTACAGCGTTTAGCGTTTAGCGTTTAGAACAGTTTCTAGACGCTATACGCTTAACGCTAGTTACTAGCTAGCCTCCACCGACAAATGTGACTAATTCGATTTCATCGCCATCACTTATGACTGTCTCATCCCATGTCTCTTTTTTAACGATATTGCCGTTGATTTCTGCGATGATACGTTTATTGCCTGCACTAACCTCATCAATAAGTTGGCTTAAGGAAAGATTGTCGGTGAAATCTTTGTTTTGTCCGTTAAGTGTTATTTTCATTGGTCAGTTATATTAGAATAATTCCTCGGAAAAATCAATGATTAAGGCGGGGTCATGATAATTCTTCCTCCACCGCTGGCGATAGGAAAAACGCAATAGGTGCTGCTGTAAACAGTAGGAAAATAAAGAAACTTGATATTATAAGAGTAGGGACGGCATTTTCACGGATAGCTAGCTCCGGTGAACGGTATGATTCGACGTTTATGTAGCCTAATAAGTTATTCAGATCTATGGCGACGCTTTCGAGAAAATTAATGTGTCCGATTGTGATGAACATCAGGTAGGCATAAAAGACAGGCCAGAGGCAGGCCGCGCCGATACCGATTTTTTTAGACCAGTATTTTAGCCTAAGCGTACCGATGCCGGCACCTATATAGAGAGCTCCGATAATCAGCGCTAGGGCGCTAAAAATATAAGGTGTCATGCGTGTTTGTGTCAGATAAATGTCACTGTATCCGGAAATGCGGTCCTCAAATTTTTTTAGATTCTTTTCAAACTCTTCTTTTTGAGTGGGATCTTGGAGTTTATTTTGGGTGTATTCTGTAGCAACGTGAAAAACGGCTTGCTTTCCTGTTTGATAGGATTGAATGGCGAGCTGTCTTTCCATTGTCGGAATTGTTCCGCCGGCAAACATGTTAAGTCCCATGATAATGAGAAGCCCGGCGAAAGTGCGTATGGCGATGATTTTCATAGCTAAGAGTTTAGCATAAGTAGTGGTCAGTGACCAGTGCTCAGTGATCAGAAACCATGGGCTACGACCACTGATCACCGATCACTGAGCACTCTTTCCATTTTACCTATCACGATATTCATGCCATAATACTTCCCATGCAAGATCCTTACATATGCCCCCACTGTCAAAAGCCTATCTATGATGAAGATGCCCTCCTCTGCCATTTTTGCGGGGAGAGTCTAAACCGCTCTTCTAAAGATGTCCTTGGTAAAATCCGTTATGGCGACAGCCGCCTCTGGTTGTATTTGGTAGGTGCGATTGTCCTGGTTGCGTTTATTAGCCTACTTGTGTTCTAGGAATTTGCTGGAAAAATGGTGCTATTTGGTGTATAACGGTGCCATCACAACCTACGAGGTTACGATAGGAAATTCCTATTAAACCTCGTAGGTTAAATCGGCAAGAAACTATGAGTTACACAATCGATAAAATCAAAGAAATAGAGTCCAAATGGCAGAAAAACTGGGCTGAGGACGCTGTCTTTAAGGCTGTTAAAGACGCTTCCAAACCAAAATACTACTGTCTGGAGATGTATCCCTATCCTTCCGGCAAGCTCCACATGGGCCATGTCCGCAATTATACCATTGGTGATGTGTTGGCCCGTTTCAGGCGCCAGCAAGGCTACAATGTTCTCTATCCGATGGGATTCGACTCTTTCGGGCTTCCGGCCGAAAATGCGGCCATCAAAAATCAAAGCGATCCGCAAGACTGGACCGAGGAGCGCATGACCGATATGGTGGCCCAGATGAAAACCATGGGACTCAGCTACGATTGGGACCGGTTTCTCTTCAGCCACAGCGATGATTATTATAAATGGAATCAATGGCTGTTTATTCAGATGTTTAAAAAGGGTTTGGCGTATAAAAAGAAATCGGTTGTCAATTGGGACCCGGTTGATCAGACAGTGTTGGCCAATGAACAGGTGATTGACGGTAAAGGGTGGCGCAGCGGGGCCGAGGTTGAGAAAAAAGAGATTTCGCAGTGGTTTATTAAAATTACCGATTACTCCGAAGAGCTTTTGCGTGATTTAGAAAAATTAAACAATTGGCCTGAGCGGGTCAAGACAATGCAGCGTAATTGGATTGGCAAATCGCAAGGCTCGGTGATCCGTTTTGATGTGGTTGATGCTGATAGTGAAAAAATCGATGAGCTTGAAACGTTTACGACAAGACCCGATACGGTATTCGGGATTGAATATGTTGTCTTGGCGGCCGAACATCCCAAATGCAAAGAATGGACCGCCGGCAAGTCGAATGAGCAGGAAGTAAATACTTTTATCCATGACGTCACTAAACAGTCAACTATTGAACGCGTCGGGGATGCCCAGGAGAAAAAGGGTGTTGACTTAGGTGTCTTTGCGGTTAATCCGGTTAATGGCCGCCGGGTACCAATCTGGATTGCCGATTATGTGCTCATGGATTACGGGACAGGCGCTGTTATGGCGGTGCCGGCACACGATACGCGCGATTTTAAATTTGCGAAAAAATATGATCTTCCTATTTCACTTGTGATCGCTCCGTCGGATCAACCTGATTTAAACGTCGAGGACATGACCGAGGCGTTTGTTGAGGTCGGCACTATGGTTAACTCTGAACAGTTTAACGGACTGTCAAGCGATCAGGCCAAGGCCGACATTGCCGATTGGATGGCAAGCAAAGGCTATTCCCATAAAGCCACAACGTTTCGTTTAAAAGATTGGCTCATTTCCCGTCAACGTTATTGGGGAACACCGATACCGATTTATTATGATGATGCGGGTCATCCTCAACCCATCCCTGAAGAAGATCTTCCGGTTAAACTGCCTAAAGATGTTGTGTTTGGCCAAGGTAATCCGCTTGAGACGTCGGAATCATTTCAGTATTATGTGGCGAAAGATGGTAAGAGGTATCGCCGGGAAACAGACACGATGGATACCTTCTTCGACAGTAGTTGGTATTTTATCCGTTATGCCGATTTAAATAGCGACAAGATTATCGACCGTGATACGGCGAATTATTGGATGCCGGTCGATCAATATATCGGCGGGATTGAGCATGCGATTTTGCATTTGCTTTATTCGCGTTTTTTTACCAAGGTGTTTCGCGATCTTGATTTGATCGATGTGGATGAGCCGTTTAATCGATTATTAACGCAGGGCATGGTCCTTCTTCACGGTGAGGTTATGTCGAAATCTAAGGGCAATGTCGTCGATCCGGATGACATGATCGGTAAATACGGGGCTGATGCCGTGCGTTTGTTTATTTTGTTTGCCGCACCTCCTGAAGATCAATTGGAATGGAATGATCGTGCCGTTGAAGGTGCCTGGCGGTTTTTAAATAGGATTTATTTGTTTGCTGATCTTTTTAACAAAGAGGTGGATGATGATATTGATGAGGCACAAATGGATGGCGCTGATCGCGACATGGAACGCTTGCGCCATGAAACAATTAAAAAAGTAACGGAAGATTTTGAGCATTATAAATTTAATACGGCGATCAGCAGTCTTATGATTTTGATGAATGAGGTTGATAAGTATAAAAAGAATGTTGGTGACAGTGAAACAAAGAAAAAAATTATCAACCGTTTAATCCGCACGGTGAATAAACTCCTTGCGCCGATTGCGCCGCATTTAAGTGAAGAGATTTATCAACTTATTGATGGGACGGAAAAAAGTATTGTCACCTCCGGTTGGCCGGCGTATGATGAAAAAGCGTTAATTCAAGAAACGATCCAAATTGTAGCTCAGGTTAATGGCAAGTTAAGAGGCAAATTTCAGATTCCGGCCGACAGTAGTGAGGAGCAGGTTAAGGATTTGGTTTTGGCCGATGAAGGTATCAAGAAGTACACGCAGGATAAACCGATTCGCAAATTTGTCTATGTTAAAGGTAAGATTGCGAATGTAGTCGTCTAACCGTAACAAGCACCGGGTGCTTGTTACGGTTACCCCCAAGCAAAGCTCGATTTCCCCACCAAGTGATTACTATGCATTATTTAACCAAGCAGGAAAAGCTGTGTCTGACGGTATTTTTTATCATCGCCTTTGCGGGACTATTCTTACAAATTTCATTTAAGAAATATCCACAGCTCAAGAACATTGTTAACATTATCGATGATGAGGCATTTTACCCCAAGCTCGACGTTAACCGGGCCGGTGTTGAAGAACTTAAGGAACTGCCCGGCATCGGTGCATTTACGGCACAGACCATTATTGACTACCGTAAGCAGAAAGGTGCCATCACATCTTTAAAAGAAATCGAAAATCTTCCCGGAGTATACCCTAAAAATTTTAAACGGTTTCGACCGTATCTTAAGGTGAGCCCATGAAACAAAAACCGTTTCATTCATCGATTATTGTGTTTGTGTGCCTGGGTTATGTCGGCGGGATTGTTGTCAGTTATTTTATATCTATTGCGTTTAGTGTTCTTTTTTGCCTTGTATGTTTTTTATTTGGTGTATTGTTTTTTATCCGCCGAAAAAGAATCATCTATACAGTTTTTATTATCCTGGCATTTGTTTTCGGTTGCGTTTATACGCAAAGTGTTCAATTAAAAGCCCCGAACGACATTAATAATTTTTATGCTTTAACCAAAGGCAAAGAGATTATCCTGCGGGGAATAATCGATAGTGATGTGACCTACAAAAAAGTTTTTCATACTGGGCGTTATAGCTTTACGCTTAAGTGTGCAAACATATTTTTGCACAATCAGTGGCAAAACACGACGGGTAAAGTTCTTGTGCAGATGTATCACGATGCAGATCTTCAGTATGGCGATTATGTGGATTTAACTGGAAAGACCCATCGACCGTTTGAGTACAGTGATAATGAGCACTCGTCCTATGTTGATTATCTTAAGCGTCGAGGCATTCATTTAATATTGAGTATGAAAAAAGAAGGAAAGGTTTTGCGTCACAGTGACGTCCGGTTAACCGATATTAAAACGATTATATATCCCTGGCGACGGAAGTTTATCGATGTGTTCAATACGTATTTAACACCGAATGAGGCAGGCATCATGCGCGCGGTTATTTTGGGTGACCGTACGCAACTGCCGCGTCATGTTAAGGAGCTCTTCAGTCGTACGGGCACATCTCATGTGCTCGCGATGAGCGGTCTTCACGTGGGGGCCGTCGCCGGTATTTTTATGCTTGTGATCCGCAGTTTATCTTTAGGGTACCGTCTTAAAAATATTTTACTTATTGTTATGCTTATTCTTTTTGTCTTTCTCACCGGAATGCGTCCGTCTATCATAAGGGCCCTTATTATGACATCACTTATGCTTGGGGGATATATTTTTGAGAAAGAATCGAATCATTATAACAATGTCTTTTTGGCTGCCTTTATTATTTTGTTGATTAATCCGCTTTATCTTTTTGATATCGGTTTTCAATTATCTTTTGCCTGTATTTTTTCAATCCTGTTTTTAATGTCTATCATAAATCGCGAGGCATCGATGGGAGAGTTAGGCGGCCTGGGAAAGCTGCGGCATTATTTTTTTGATTCGCTGTCTGTTTCAACGGTCATATGGATTGGGGTAACGGGCTTAACTGTCTTGTATTTTAATATAGTGACGCCCGTCAGTATTATCGTTAATCTATGGGCTATTCCGCTGATCGGTATTGTGGTGGTTTTGGGATTGGGGATGCTTTTGGCCAGTATTATTTTTCCTGTTATGATCGGTTGTTTTGCCGCCTGCCTTAAGGTTGTGCTGAATTTCTTTGTGGCGACACTGTTTTTAGCGGAAAAAGTACCGTTGGGATATTTCTATGTTAAATACGTAAATATTTGGTATATAATAATTTACTACATTGTCATCTTTGTCCTGGGGTTTTTCTTTGTGAGGAGGAATAAATAGTGCCAGGTACTATTTTTTTAAAAATAGTACCTGGCACTATTTATTCCATGCGTTGACAAAGGACTGAGCCTGTAGTAGAGTAGGCGGTATGATGCAGCTAGTTATTAGAATATTAATAGTATTACTTATCGTTATATTTCACACCGCTCAATCACATGCTGTTTGGGTCTGGACACCCGAAACCAATAAGTGGATTAATCCAAAATATTCCGTAAAAGACACGCCTGGCGAACAGCTTGAGTATGCGCTTGAGTTTTTTGGTGCAGAAGATTATGAAACGGGTATTAAGGAACTTAAGAAACTGATCAAGCACTATCCAAAGGCCCGCGAAGCACCTGATGCGCAATATAAAATCGGCGAGGCTCATTATAAACTAGGTCAACCTTTCACCGCTTTTAAGGAATACCAAAAAGTGATCGACATGTATCCTTTCAGCGACCTTTCGGTTAAGATTGTTGAACAACAATTTCAAATCGGCATGGAGGCACTGGAAGGGATTGATGAAGAAAAAGGGTTTTTTAAAACCTTTACGGGGGAAATTGTTAATGTGGCCGATGTGTTTCGCCAGGTTATTAAAAATGCTCCCTACAGTAATATTGCGCCTGAAGCACAGTATCGTATTGGTCTTTATCTTATGGAAAAGATGGAGTATCAAACATCACGTAATGAGTTTGAAAAGACCATGAACGATTATCCCGAAACAGAGTGGGCGAAGTTGGCTAAATATCAAATTGCGGTTGTCGATGCCAAACGCTCGACGGGGGCCGCGTATGATCAAAAGGTAACCGAGGCAGCTATCAGCGAATTTAAAGAGATTCTCGAAGAGAATCCCGATGCCGATCTTTCTGAGGACGCCAAACGCCAGATCGCCAAGTTAAGAGAAAAAGAAGCAGAAAACAATTATATGATTGCGAATTTTTACGAAAAACAAAAAAACTTCAAGTCAGCTAAGATTTACTATCAAATTATTGTTGACGAGTATCAAGAAACAAAGTTTGCCCAAAAGGCATTAACCAAAATCCAAGATCTGGCGATAAAGGAAAAATGAAAAAATTCTGTTTAACAATGGTTATCATTTTAAGCACCGTTGTAGGCGGTTGTGGCTATACGACCAGTTCGGCTCTTCCGGGACACCTTAAAACAATACATGTCGAAAAGTTCGATAATCAAATAAGTTATACATCAAATGTTGGACGTCGTAACCTTTATTTTCCTCTATTGGAAGTTGACGTGCATAATGCGGTTATTGACCGATACCTTTTTGACGGTAATCTGCGTATTGCCGATAAAGATTTAGCTGATTTGATTTTAAAAGGTACGCTTAAGAGCTACCGCCGCGATGCGCTAAGAGTTGATGATAATGATGATGTCGAAGAATATCGCGTTTACGTAACGGTCAGCCTTGAGCTTTGGGATATGAAATATAATGAACTTATGTGGAGCGTATCAAGCCTTTCGGGCGAGGCCACTTATTTTTTAACCGGTCCTGAAGCCAGCTCTGAAGAATCAGCCGTTTCCGAAGCGATCACAGACCTTGCCCGCCGTATCGTCGAGAGGACGATTGAAAACTGGTAAGAATTAAGGGGACACAATACTTAATTCGATTACCAAATAATTAAATTAATTAAGTATTGTGTCCCCTTAATTCTATGACTTTTCTTATTATAGGCCAAGACACTCAAGCCAAAGACGACAAAATAAGCGCGCTTAAAAAAAAATACCTTCCCAAAAGAGAATCGCACGAATTTGATTTTGAAGTTCTTCACGCCCACAAACTTGACTCTGATCAACTCAAACAAAGTTTGATCGCCTTGCCGGCCATAGCGGGGCACCGTCTGGTGGTGATCCGTACGGCCGATAAATTAAGTGCGCATAATAAAGAGTTAGTGTTAGAGCAAGTCGGCCAAAAAGATACGCAGACAGTCCTTGTCCTGGAAGCGGATCAAATGGATGGCAAAACGTCCTTTTATAAAAAGCTCAGTAAGGCCGCCGAGGTGACGCGGGTCCACTCTGAGGCGAAAGGCAATGTTTTTGATATTACGAATGCGATGGAGAGGCGTGATACCACAGGCGCGCTTAAGATGTTAACGCAGGCGATCGACGATGGACAGCATCCTTTGCAGATTATGGGTGTATTGGTTTGGTTTTGGGGGAAGATGAAACCGCGCGTCAAAGATGAGGCATTTAAAAAAGGCCTCTTGGAACTCCAAGAGGCCGATTTAAATATTAAACGCAGCCGGATCAGATCCGACTATGCGGTCGAAATTGCGGTGACTAAGCTATGCTCGCTAATTTCTTACTAAGAGTAGATTTGCGGCGGGCTACTGTATTTTTCTTAAGCAAGTTTGTTTTAACGGCTTTATCAAGCTTTTTGAAAATCACACTGAGTTGAGACTTTGCGTCGGTTGCGTTTTTACCTTCAACAGAGGCCAAAAATGCTTTGGTTTGCTTCTTGATTTCCGTCTTTTGGTCAAGATTGCGCATTCTGTTCGTATGACTTTTTCTTAGCTCTTTAATTCCAGATCTTCTCGATGGCATATTAATTTCTCCTAAATATATCCGGCCCAAGGGCCTCATTGATCAGAGAGTATAGCGAAAAGCCTAACATATGTCAATATATAATTCAAGCCACCAGGATTCGCCGGATGTTCCGCGCGATACCCATAAATCTATCCTGAAATCGACCTCTGTGATGTCTCTGGGGACACTCACATCCCGCATTTTGGGGTTTATCCGCGATGTGATCCTTGCCAGGCTGCTCGGGACCGGATTCGGCGCGGATGCCTTCTTTTTGGCCTTTAAAATCCCCAATTTATTCAGGGATTTTGTGGGGGAAGGGGCCACCAATGCGGCCGTGGTGCCGGTCTTAAGCGAATATCATCATAAGCAGAAAAAAGAGGCCTTTTGGGAATTTGTTCATGTGGTCTTTAGCTGGGCACTCATTATTCTCAGTGTGATTACGATTCTTGGGATTTGGGCCGCTCCGGTGATTGTGCGGGCCATCGCGCCGGGATTTATGGATGATCCGGCCAAGCTCGATTTGACCATACGTTTAACGCGCTTGATGTTTCCCTATCTTATCTTTATCGGGCTGACAGCCTACAGCATGGGACTTTTGTTTACCTTTCGCTCATTTGTGGTGCCGGCCTTTAGTCCGTGCTTGCTTAATATTGCTTTAATCGCCGCCGCACTCTATGCCTCGCGTGATATGGAAGAGCCTGTGCTGGGGCTTGCGTTTGGTGTTTTAGCGGGGGGCGTTTTGCAACTTTTGGCTTATGTTGGTCCGCTTAAAAAAATCGGATTTACATTTAAGTGGCCTCAACAAATGGCACACGAAGGGGCAAAGAAGGTAGGCAAACTTCTTGTCCCGCGCATGTTTGGCGCCGGGGTGTACCAATTAACGGTTTTGATCGATACATTGTGCGCGTCACTCGCGACGATTGTCGGGGCCGGAGGAATTGCCGCGATTTATTATGCCAACCGCATTATTCATTTTCCGATGGGAATATTCAGTGTGGCGCTCGCCTCGGCGGTGCTGCCGGCTTTTTCGACGCTTGCGCATGAAGAGACATACGATAACTTGAAAAAGACACTGGTCTTTTCGCTTGAGAATATATTTTTCATCATGTGCCCAACGATCATTGTAACGTATCTTTTATCGGAGCCGATTATCCGTGTGCTTTTCGAGCGCGGTGAGTTCGGCGCTTACTCGACGGCAGTTACCTCCGGCGCACTCGCGTTTTATGCCTTCGGGCTTTTTGCCTTCGGCGGGATTAAGGTGATGGTCGCGGCCTTTCATGCCCTTCAAGACACCAGGACGCCTGTCATTGTTGCGGCGATATGTTTGGTGATCAATGCGGTTCTTAATGTGATTCTCATGTTTCCGCTTAAGATAAGCGGTATTGCGCTCGCGAGTTCCATTGCCGGGACGATTGATTTTTGCATCCTTTATGCGCTTATGTATAAACGTTTAGGCGGGCTTGGCAATGGGATGAAGATCTATATTGTTAAAGTCATTTTTGCGGCGGGTCTGACGGGAATATTTGAATATTTTATGTGGCAGCGTATTGAGATGTCTAATGAGTTTATTAAATTGCTTTTTGTTGGATTATCCGGTTTTGTTGTCTATGGATTGGTGTGTTATGTGATGAAGGTTCAGCAGGCAGATAAAATTGTTAAATATTTGATGAACAAAAAATGATAGAAAAATTGTAGGGGCGGCTCGTGAGCCGCCCTAAATATGCGATAAATTAGGGGCGCTCGCGAGCGCCCCCTACGCTTTTTATTATGACCTTGCGTGACAAAATCAAAACCCTCCCATTATCCAGCGGGGTTTATTTGATGAAGGATAAAAACGGTAAGGTCATTTATATAGGGAAGGCCATTTCTATCCGCAAGCGTGTCGCCTCCTATTTTAACCGCCGCAGCAAATACATTTCTAAAACGGACTTGCTTGTTAAAAACATCGTTGATATCGGTTATATCCAGACGATGAGTGAGGCCGAAGCATTGCTTCTTGAAGCGAGTCTCGTCAAAGAGCACCGGCCGAAATATAATGTCATGTTACTTGACGATAAGTCGTATCCGTTGATTGAAGTGACTGGCGAAAAATTTCCGCGCATATCTGTTTGTCGTCCCAAAAAAAAGAAAAAAAATGCGACCTATTACGGGCCCTATGTGCAAGCGACGCTTGTGCGCGAAGCATTAAAAATCTTACGCAAGATATTTTATTTTTTAACCGATGAAAAGTTAAGTGAGAGAATTAAATTGGATTATCAAATCGGTTTAGCCCCGGCTCCAACTCTCGCGGAAATGGATCCAAAAGAGTATAAGGACAACATTAAAAATATATGTTTGATTTTAGAAGGTAAAAAAGATCAACTTTACCGCCGACTCCAGAGGAAAATGGAAAAACTTTCCCAAGGCAAAAATTTTGAAGAAGCAGCTAAGGTGCGCGATCAACTGCGCGCGATCGGGGCGCTGTATTCCAGCACAAAAGACATTAACTATTATAAGGAAGCTGAACAGTTGCAAAGAATACTCAAACTGCCGCGGAGTCCTGAGCGGATCGAAACGTTCGATATATCGAATACCTTTGGCAATCAAGCGGTCGGCTCAATGGTCTCATTTTTTAACGGCAAGCCGGATAAGCACAATTATCGCCGCTTTAAAATCAAAACAGTTGAGGGGATCGATGATTTCGGTATGATCCGTGAGGTTGTTTACCGCCGTTACAAGCGCCTGCGAGATGAGAAACGAATGTATCCGGACTTGATTGTGATTGATGGAGGCAAGGGACAGCTCTCATCGGCCTGCGCGGCGCTTAAGGAGCTGGATGTCAATATTCCGATTATATCGCTGGCCAAACGCGAGGAGGAGGTCTTTAAGCCCGGACGCCGGACATCCATCAAATTTCCCCATCATCAATTAGGGTTGCAACTCCTTCAAAGGACACGGGATGAGGCGCACCGGTTTGCGGTGGCGTATCATAAAAACTTGAGGGATAAGAAAATGTATAAATAGGGAGTAGGGATTAGGGAGTAGGGAACAGTGAGGGAATAGGGATGAGGCATGAGTGAAGAAGTAATAAATATACAGAATATTTCCTATTTTATATTCACTACTAATGCCTATTCACTCCTATTGCCTATGCCCTACGCACTACTCCCTAAGCAAGCGCTTTCATGAATATCCCTCCCCGGCTTGCACATGCCTTCTCTATAGACTATACTTTAATAGAACAGTTCTTTATAACCGATGGATTCTCCATCTTTTGTTAAAGGTAAACTATTCGTAAGGATAGGGCACAAAGCCACGTCATATATCTTAATTCCAAATTAAGGTAACGACGCATGCCGCCAGAGCGGCATGTGGATCCCAAGAGGACAGCCGGGCTGCCGAGAGGTGAGCATAAAAACAACCTTATTCTTTGCGGATAAGGTTTTTTTTATGATATGATGAATACAATTCAAAAAAGGAAAAGAACAATGAAAATAGTCAAGCCCATCCTACTTACTTTTTCCCTACTGCTAATGACTTCTTTCGCTTATGCGGATACGCTGACCTTAACAACGTATTACCCGGCACCGTTTGGCGCCTATGACCGCATGCGCCTTGTTCCGCGTTCTGCGTTAGTCGGGGCATGTGATATCGGGACATTGTATGTGGATGATGGCGATTTTTCACTTAAAATCTGTACGACGGGTGATTGGAGCACTTCAAGTACAATGGGCGCTTGGGAAGAGGTGCCTGTGGGAGGCAATATTCACATATATCCTAAAAATGATGGCCCAACAACATATATCGGCCTTGGTTTAACGGCGCCTGAATTCAAACTCAATATTGATGGCAGCACCAGTGGTATTCTGGCTTCAGGTGGAGCTATCGGGGCGGGTGAAGATTTAAGTTCAACAACCGTTCAACCGAATGGAGCAAGCTTTCTGTGGTATCCACGCCGCGCTGCTTTTCGGGCTGGGTTTGTCAGTGCGAATGAATGGGATGATGGCAATATCGGCAACCACTCTGTGGCATTGGGTGAAGATATGCAAGTATCCGGAGCCAATTCATTCGGTTTGGGTGAAGATATGACAGTCTCAGGCAACAACTCTGTTGGGATTGCTTTAAGTGATCAGAATAATGCGGATTTAACGGACAACAATGTTATGGCGATTATGGGCGGGGCTGTTGGTATTGGTGTGTTGTCGCCAACCGCAGAGCTTGATGTTTTAGGTAATATCAGCAGCAGCATTAATATTACTGCCGGTGCTAATGTTACTGCCGGCACTGATGTCAATGCAACGAGTAATGTGAATGCAGGTAATGATATTACGGCCAGTAACGATATAACAGCTGCGCAAAACGTTACGGCAACAGCCGGAAATATCACGGCAACAGTTGGAGATATTATAGCAACAGCCGGCAATATAACGGCTACGGCCGGTAATCTTGAAGTTACGGCCGGTAATGCCGGTTTTGGCGCGGCCCCTACAGCCAATAGATTAGAAGTCGACGGTAATGTTAGGATTATCAACACTAATATCGGGGTTAACAAAGATCCTGATGGCAGTTATGATATAGATGCCGTGGGCGATATACGCGCCCTCGGGTTTGTCTATTCATCTGACAAGAGACTTAAAAAGAATATTAAACCTGTTTCATCCGCGCTCGATAAAATCGCGAAACTTGAAGGTGTGACATTCCTTTGGAAAAAGTCTGACGATAAAGATATGGGTGTCATTGCCCAAGACGTTGAGAAAGTTTTTCCTGAATTGGTGGCCGTCGACGGTGCGGGTATGAAAAGTGTCAAATATCCAAACCTTGTTGCGCCGTTGATTGAGGCTGTTAAAGAGCAAAAGAAAATTGTTGAAGATCAGGATGCGAAGATTAAAATGCTTGAGGAGAAGATAGAAGCGCTTGAAAAGATGATTGAGGGGATGGGGAAATAATCTCTGGTATTTAGTAATTAGTAGTTGGTAATTGGTGGAAATAGGTAAACCAATTACTAATTACCAACTACCAAATACGATTTTAACATTTGATCATGAAAAATAAATGGCTCATAACAATCAGCTCTCTTTTACTCGGGATAGGCATTAGTCTATCCTTTTTTGTGTCTGATGCCAGGGCGCAATACTGCGCGGAGTGTCTTAATGATGCCCATTGTCCAATTCCCGGAGAAGTTTGTCAGTTAGGGGTTTGTACGCCGCCTTGTTCGCCCAGTTGTACAGGCAAAGAGTGTGGCGGGGATGGATGCGGTGGATCCTGTGGGAGCTGTCCAGGTGATTTAAGCTGCTCGAGCGGGAGCTGTATTTGCACATCCGATTCCGACTGTTCTATATATCCAACCAGGCCGTTTTGTGATGGGGATGGCGATTGCGTGGAATGTTTGGGCAATGGCGATTGTTCGGGGGGTGGCGAGATATGTACGAGCGGCGGCAGCTGTTGTATTCCCGAGACGTGCGGGACCAATGAATGCAAATGGGATGGATGCGGAGGAACTTGTAATAACTGCGCATCAGCTACTCCTGCGTGTAAATGGATTAGTGAGACGTGTGTTGAGTGTACAGAAAACAGCCATTGCCCTAATGATTGTGTGGGAAACAGCAGAGTAACAGCAAGGGATTGTAACAATAATATTTGTGACTTAACTTTGGATCCATGTGGCAGTAATGAAATATGTAATTCCGGTGCTTGCGAATGTGCGGGCGGGTTTTGTAACGATGGCGGCGGTTGTGTCTGGGAAGATCCATCGAAAGAGGAGAATATCTGTGTTTTTGTAGGCGCATCAGGATGGACCATTAATAGGGTTAATGTGTGCGGCGAACATCTTGCCATTATAGGTACGTGTACTTTGGCACAAGGATGTACTAATGGCGTTTGCGGTTAAAAAGGGGATGGGGAAATAATTTCTGGTATTTAGTAATTAGTAGTTGGTAATTGGTGGGAACAGGCAATCCAATTACTAATTACCAACTACCAAATGCGGTTTTACACATTTGATCATGAAAACCAAATTAATTACAACAAGCATTTGTTTCATACTCGCCATAGGCCTCGGTTTGTCTTTTTTACCTGTATCCTTGGCCGGGAATGTTACGGTTAAACAGCAGGAAAAAGATGAAGTTGATGTTAATAATTTTACTGAATCTGAGATGTACGGTGATCCTAATACCAGAGCAAAAAAACGACTCGGATCTTCCACCGGGAATATGCAGATTACAGCCCATCAAGCTGAAACAGGGATTGACTGCCGTGAGATCGAATCTTTGCAAGGCGCGCGTAATCTTTTGATGCCTTTTCTTTCTCCTAATGAATGGCGGTCTTTTAACGAGGCAACAGACGCGGATATCGGCTCAGGGTATCTTGCCGGGGAGGTTTCCAATACACCATGTCTCAACGCGTCGGCCGTTGCCTGTAACTTCAACGGGACAAAAGTGTATGATAATACAGCCACCGATTTTACAGTTCAGTGTAACGGTTCACAAGTGCAGGCCTTTTGTTCGGGAAGTGGCTGTGGGGTAGTAAAAGAGACTTTTGATACCGATGATATTTATTGTAATTTTTCAGGGACGCAAGGATTCGCGACAACAGGCGGAGCGGATATTGGTATTACCTGCCGGGGAGGTAAGGTTATAGGGATATGTCACAATACAGTTGCGTCCGGGTATAATGACCCAACTGATTTTACAAGTTGTGTCCCGTTTCCGGTTATTGCGGGGTTTTCGAATTTGGTGCAATGTCCTTTTTCAGGAGTTGCGACGTATATTTATGGTAATGACGCGGGCGGTAATTATGGTATGACATGTACAGGTAATATTGTAACCGGATGGTGCGATGACTCAACGCAAAGCTTGGGCGGCACATACAATAATATAGAGTGTACTTATCCATTGTGTACGGGGGCAAACCCTTCTAATGCGACGATGTGTGCGGGAGATGATCAGGGCTTACTTAACCCGACGGTTAAAAGACCGGTAGTCAGTTGTTCATCGGACAAATGTGAGTGGCGATGTGCCAGCGGTTATATTCCGGACGGCAATGACTGCCGGCTCGCGATATGCACGGCTCCGCCAAGCATACCGAATAACTCGACGATGTGCGCGGGAGACAGCTTTCCTTTACCGGGGGATACACCGATTAATCCGGTTGATCATGGCGGATGTACAGGCGGGGTAGATTGCCAGTGGGAATGTAATGCGGGCTTTAGTGTTTGCAAAGGCCTGCATGCCAATCCAAACGAATGTGTTTTAGACGGTTCCCTTGCCGGGGGTGCGGCTTGTTGTGAGGATGATAATTGTGTTTCGGGTACTTGTGTGGGGGGATTTTGTGGGTGTACGCCTGATTGTAGCGGCAAGATATGCGGTGATGACGGGTGCGGCGGCTCATGCGGCTCTTGTAGTGCGCCGACATCTTATTGTAATGCCGCGCAGGATGCTTGTGTGGAATGTACGGAACACAGCCACTGTTCGGCTGATCCTGATAAACCGTTTTGTTGGGGTGTGATAGGAGTAGGGGATTGTGTGGCCGATAGTGACGGCGCTGCCGGATCAGAGTGCAGCATCGGTATTCTTAATGATGGCGATACGGATGTGCGTGGATCGTGTGATGAGTCAGGAACCTGTTCGGCAAGTTGTAGCAGCGGCACATTAACATGGACAAATAATTGTACGCCGACGCCTGCATCTAATTGTGCGGCAGGTGTAGACGGGTCGGTCGGGTCACGGTGTATTGTTAGTGCTATGAGCCATGGTGACAGCAAAGGCGGTTCCTGTGATGAAAATGGTACGTGTTCGGCCAGTTGTGATGACGGTAGTTTAAACTGGGTTAATAATTGTTCACCGACGGCCGCGGTATCTAATTGTTCGGGAGATTCCAACGGACCAGCCGGGGCAGAGTGTAGTGTTGGGGCCATAAATCATGGCAGCGGTTCAGTTGGTTCATGTGATGAGGCCGGTTCATGTACGGCAACGTGTAATGACGGTACTTTAGGTTGGACGAACAATTGTACAGCCTATACAGATTGTACCGGAACGTTTAATAACGGGCCGGCAGGTGGAGAGTGTACGGTCAGTAATGTTGATCACGGGCAAAATAAGGCCGGATCGTGTGATGTCGTCGGGTCATGTTCGGCGACATGTAGTGATGGTGTTCTCAGCTGGTCTAACAGCTGTGGGGCAGGGAGCTGTTCAGCGCAAAATTTTGGAAGCGGAGCCTCTCAATGTAGTGTGCCGAGTTTGCCAAACGGCTCAAGCGGAGGCAGCTGTGCCGAAAACGGCACATGTTCATATAAATGTGTCTCTGGCGGTTTAAATTTTAACTCAAACTCATGTAATGCATGGGATGATTGTGATGGTACGTTTAATGACGGGACGGCAGGTCAAAGATGTACGGCGAGCAATATTTCTCATAGTAGTTTTAAAGCGGGATCATGTGATGAGAAAGGCTTTTGTGTAGCGGGGTGTTCAAACGGTGCTGTGAGTTGGTTGAATAATTGTGCTCCGTATTCTGATTGTACCGGAACGTTTCAGGACGGTTCAGCAGGTTCACAATGTGAGGTTAGTAATGTTGATCACGGAGAAAATAAGGCCGGATCGTGTGATCAGAGTGGTTCCTGTTCAGCAACATGTAATGATGGCACGCTCAGTTGGTCCAATAGCTGTATTCCTTCCTTTGTGTGTCCTGCCGGCTGTACCGCAGAAAGCAGTGGTGGCGTAGATTTCTGCCGTTGTGCCGCGGCAAGCTGTCCGGCGGGCTGGGAGCAGTTTGGTTATTGGTCAACCACGACAAGTCGATATTATAACGGATGTGATGATGGCGATGACTGCGGTATTTGTACGGATTGTACAACCGGCAGTCACACGTGGGGCAATACGCCGACGGAAAGCTGTGACTACGATGTCGATTTTATGGCCGGCTCGTGTGGTCTTGATTATACGGATACCGTTTTTGCGACAGTGACAGAAATCGGATGTATACCGAACGGCACATTTGCGTGCAGCGGAGGTTCTCCGGACCCTGACGCAGAGCTCTGCAGCGGATCAGATAGTAATTTAACCTCTGATGTGAACGCCACTCTCGGGTCATCGTGTGGTTCGACGCGCTGCCGCTATACATGTAAATCGGGTTATGTTTTCTCAGGTGGCGAATGTAAGTTTAAAAATTGGGTGAATGGATCAAGCACAGCTTCGGGACGGAGTTGTACTTGGTTGTGCTCCCAGTTAGGTTATCTCAGCACTACATCTCCTGAGGGTTACAGGTGCGCGTCCGGCGAGTTGCGTCCGTCCAGTGGCGACGGTGTTATTAGCTATGGTGGCCAATGTGAAGGCGGCACGGGGTGTAATCCTTGGACGTCTAGTGGTACAGCACCGTCTATTGAAGTATACCAGGAAGGCTGGTATATGTGCTATGAGACGGGTCAGCCACAGGATACCGACCATCCAACCGACCGCCGTAAAGCCTGCTACTGCCAGGAGTCGTAATAATTTAAAGGGGTCAGGCCGTCTTTTGTCACTCTGACAAAACATTGACAAAAAATTTTTATCATTTAAACTTTAAATGTATCCCCCATGATAATAATTATTTTCAAAGGGGGATTTTTTATGCCACGAGCGCCACGTATTTTATTCTGCAACGCGTACTATCATGTCATTAATAGAGGACGTAAACGCGAAACGGTTTTCCATAATGAAAGGGATTTCAGGAAGTTTCTTGGAATTCTTAAGGAAGAATCTCAACGGCTAAATGTGCAGGTGGCCGCGTATTGCTTGATGAGCAATCATTACCATATTTTGTTAAAAACGCCTGAAGCGAATCTTCCACAATTGATGCATCATATTAACGGAAAGTATGTTCAATATTATAATCGAAAATATAAAATTGATGGCGCTTTATTTTGCGGTCGTTATAAGGCCTTTGTTATCGATGAAGAAAATTATCTGATACGGGTTGTGCGGTATATTCATCTGAATCCTGTTGAGGCGAAAATGGTGAATAATCCAGACGAATACGAATGGGTAACGCACAAATATTATAAACGCGGGGGCATAATAAAATCTTCATGGCTGCTTGTTAATTCGGTGTTGGAAAAATATAGTGTAATTAATGGAAATGCCGGGAAAGCTTATCGGGAACATCTAAGAGAGGGCGTTGATGCTGAGGTAGAAAAATTTTATTCCGCTAAAAAGCGTCTTTTTGTTTTGGGTGATGATCGATTTCGTGATGAGATCATGCAGAATTATTTAAATAGGTCGAATTGTTCGGCCTCTATATCGATTAAAAGAGAGGAGGGAGTCAGGTTGTACAATAAAATTAGAACGTGTATTGCCAAAAAATGCGGTTGTAAAAAAATCATGTTGGATTATTTTGAGCGGGGAGGAAATGGCAGTTTTCGACAAATGTTATTTTATGTCATGCGGTTAGTGACAATGCTAGAGTATAAAGATATATCAAAAATATGCGGGGCTTTAAATGCCGCCAATGTTAGGAATCATTGTTATCGTTTCAGGAAAAAGGTCGAGAGCGATCGTCAGCTTTTGGAAATATATACGAATGTGTTGGAAGAGTTGGGAGTGACAAAAGACGGCCTGACCCCTTTGAAGGCTTGACCAGCGCTTGCGGCGTGGTATAATGCCCGCCTATGCAAGACGATATACTTAAAACCATCAGCGAACTTTCCGCGAAACTCGACCAACTCAGGGGGTATCTTTGACCTTGCGTCAAAGGAGGCCCGCATTGATGAAATCCAGACACAGATGAATGAACCCGGTTTTTGGGATGACCAGGAGGCCTCCAACAAACTCATGAAGGAGGCCAAGTATCTCAAGGACTGTGTTGAGCCGTTTGATTCATCTGAGAAGAAATTATCTGATCTCAAAGAATTGACCGAGATGGCCGCCGAAGAACCGGAGATGTTAGATCAAATCCAAAGCGAAATCGCTGAATTGACTACAGCAATTGACAAACTCGAAATCCAAAGTATTTTATCTGGTAAATTCGACCAAAATAATGTTATATTAAGCATCAATGCCGGGGCCGGTGGAACCGAATCGTGCGATTGGGCAAGCATGCTTCTTAGGATGTATCAGCGGTTTTGCGATATTAAAGGGTATAAAGCCAGTACAGTTGATATTCTGCGCGGCGATGAGGCCGGCATTAAAAGTGTGACACTTGAAATCCAGGGCGATATGGCCTATGGTTATTTGAAAAGTGAAAAAGGCGTGCACCGGCTGGTTAGAATTTCACCTTTTGATTCGAATAAACGCCGCCACACATCATTTGTCTCGGTCGATGTGATTCCGGAAATTGAAGATGATATTGATGTTGAGATTAATGAGGATGATTTAAGGATTGATATTTTCCGCGCATCCGGTCCCGGCGGGCAGAGTGTTAACACAACCGATTCGGCGGTGCGTATCACGCATTTACCGACGGGCATTGTGGTACAATGTCAGAACGAACGTTCGCAGCTGTCGAATAAAAATACCGCGATGAAGATATTAAAGGCGCGTCTGTATGAGCTTAAACAAAAAGAGAAAGAACAAGAGTTATCCAAAGAATACGGCGATAAACAAAAAATCGAATGGGGCTCACAAATACGGTCTTATGTGATGCATCCGTATAACATGGTCAAAGACCACCGCACCGACGCTGAAACAGGTAATGTGCCTAAAGTCATGGACGGAGATATTGATATGTTTGTCGAAGCATATCTAAAATGGAAACCTGAGGGAAAATAAATGAAAGAATGGGACTTAGTACGTGGGACATAGTACTTAGGTTCCAAGTCCCAAGTCCTAACGCCTAAGTACTAATTATAGATAAAGGAAAATATGTTTGAATTCATACTCCAAAAGCCGCTTGTCAGCGGCGCGCAAAAATATATTAATAAATTAAACCCGAAGGTTAATATTCATGTGCCGCCGGACTATCCGATGTCGATGGTCAAGCCCCTTAAGGAAAAGTGTGCGGTTATATCCAAAATAAACGGCCTGGAAGAAGAGTTTGCCAGGTTTAGCGACGATCAATTACGCGCTAAAACCAAACAGTTTAAAGAAGGTTATCCCGAGGCCGTTAAAAAAGAACTAGAGGAGCTTGAAAGCTTGCGCAAAGATTTAAAGGCGGCCAAAGATTATCAAGAAAAAGAAACCTATAGCATTGCGATTGAAGAGTGGGAAGAAAAACTATCCAAAGCCAAACAAAAATATTTACAAGACATCCTGCCTGAGGCCTTTGCGGTTGTGCGTGAGGCAGGCAAACGCGTGCTTAACATGCGTCACTATGATGTGCAGATGCTCGGCGGCATGGTGCTTAATGAAGGCAATATCGCTGAGATGACGACCGGAGAAGGTAAGAC
>JANQMA010000018.1 GCA_028280285.1 Candidatus Omnitrophota bacterium
CAACAGCGAAGTGGGTCATAATGCGCTTGGGGCCGGGCGTGTTTTCGCGCAAGGCGCCAAATTGGTCAATAATTCTATTGCGGACGGCAGTATTTTTACCACCGATATTTGGAACAAATTGGTTTCTGGCGTTAAAGATCACGATAAAACGTTTCATCTTTTAGGGCTTCTATCTGATGGAAATGTGCATGCGCACATTGACCACTATATTGCCTTTTTATCCCGGTTGGCGACAGAAGGTGTTAAGCGCGTACGTATTCACACGCTTTTGGACGGCCGCGATGTGTTTGAGAAATCGGCCCTTGAGTATATCAAAAAGTTAGAAGATCACATCTCCACATTATCCGGTGTCGATTACAAAATTGCTTCCGGTGGTGGACGTATGACAACAACGATGGATCGGTATAATGCCGATTGGCCGATGGTGGACAAAGGATGGAAGACGCATGTGTTGGGAGACGCGCGGCAGTTTGCCTCAGCCAGCGAAGCGGTGCAAACCTATTACGATGAAGATCCTAAGGTTAACGACCAGTACCTTGATTCTTTTGTGATTGCCCAAGATGGCAAGCCGGTGGGAACCATTGAGGATGGTGATTCGGTTGTGTGTATGAATTTTCGTGGTGATCGGGCGATTGAGATTTCCATAGCGTTTGACGGGGGGGATGACTTTGATAAGTTTGATCGTGGGCGTATCCCGCAAGTGACCTTTGCCGGCATGTTGCAATACGATGGTGATTTAAAGATACCGGGTCATTTTTTGGTTAATCCACCAGCCATCGATAATCCGGTCAGTGAATATATGTGTGATCTAGGAATTAAGTCGTTTGCGATTTCAGAAACGCAAAAGTACGGGCATGTGACTTACTTTTGGAACGGCAATAAATCCGGTTATGTGAATAAAGATTTGGAAACTTATGTTGAAATACCGTCAGACAATGTTCCGTTTGATCAAAAGCCGAAGATGAAGGCCGCTGAAATTGCGGATAAAGCCATTGAACTTCTTAAGACGGGGGAATATAAATTTGGACGCATTAATTTTCCGAATGGCGATATGGTGGGGCATACGGGTGTGGTCGAGGCGATCATTGAATCAATGGAGGCCGCCGATCAGGCTACCGCGAGACTGATTGACACGGTCAATGAGCTTGGCGGTGTGACGGTTGTGCTTGCTGATCATGGCAATGCCGATGAAATGTATACCGAAAAAAACGGTGTTAAGAAGGTCAGTACGGCCCATTCGCTTAATCCTGTGCCGTGCGCGATTGTTGATGCCAATTATAATGGCGCCTATAAAATGGCTGAGCTGACGGAGCGCGGGCTATCGAATGTTGCGGCCACTTTGCTTAATTTACTCGGGGTTGAAGCGCCTAAAGATTATGATCCATCCTTAATTACGTTTACGTAATGAGCATACTCGACAAACAAAAAACAATTGATGACTTGCGCACAAAGATTGCAGCGTGCACGCGGTGTTCTTTACATGAGACACGCAGCAATACTGTGCCCGGTGAGGGGAGTGTTGATGCGCGCATTATGTTTATCGGCGAGGCGCCGGGCCGCAATGAAGATTTGCAAGGTAAGCCCTTTGTCGGACGCGCCGGCGATGTGTTTGATAAACTTCTAGCTTCGGTCAGTCTTACACGTGATGATATCTATTTGTGTAATATTCTCAAATGCCGACCACCGAATAATCGTAATCCTCTAGCATCAGAAATTGCCGCTTGTGTTGGGAGTTTGGATATTCAAATCCGCACAGTGAATCCTGATGTGATTGGTACGCTTGGGAATTTTGCCACAAGCTATGTGTTTGAGAAGTTTAAATTGGCTCCGGTTAAAATCAGCCAAGTGGCCGGCCAGGTTTTTGAGGTGGATACAGAGTGGGGGCCGAAAAAAATCGTTCCTGTATTTCATCCGGCTGTTGCCACATACAATGTTCATAAAATAGATGAGTTGATTGAGCACTTTCAAGCTTTTAAAGAGTTTAATCTTAAAACGGTTTAATCAGTTGTTGGTTGTTGGTTGATAGTTGTTGGCATCGTGGATTCTAACAACAAACAACGAACAACAAACAACCAAAAAAGGAAATTCACAATGAGCTTTAAAATACCAGACACGCCCGAGGAGCTTTTTCGCCAAGGCCAACACAATTTTAACAATTTAAACAAGTTTTTGCCGACACTGTTTGTGATTGTTTTGTTGCTCGCAACAGCGGCAACATCCTTTTACACGGTGTCGCCTAATGAAGTTGGCGTCATCCGTCGGTTTGGTCAGTATGTGCGTACGACCGACCCGGGACTGCATTTCAAGCTTCCGCTGAATATTGAAAAACTCGATAAAGTTAAGGTGCGGTTTCCCTACAAAGAAGAGTTTGGCTTTAGAACGATTATGGCGGGGGTTAATACAAAGTACTCTAATCGTCGCTATATTGAAGAATCCATTATGCTCACCGGCGATTTAAATGTCTTGGATGTTAGCTGGACAGTCGAGTTTAAAATCAAAGATCCGGTTAAATTGCTTTTTAATATCCGCGCCCCACGCGAAACTGTGCGTGATCTTTCTGAAGCGGTGATGCGCCAGGTCATCGGCGACAGCTCAGTGTCCGAAGCCCTAACAACGCGGCGTGATCAAATCAGCCAAAATGCACACGAGTTGCTTCAAGCCGTGCTTGATTCTTATGATTCGGGTATTCAAATCGAGACGGTTAAATTGCAGGATGTTAATGTTCCTCAGCGTGTACAAAAATCGTTCAATGAAGTGAACGAAGCTGAACAGGAAAAAGAACGCGTCATCAATGAAGCCTGGGAGGCTTATAATAAGATCATTCCTAAAGCCAAAGGGCAGGCCGCCAAAACAATCAGCGAGGCGGAAGGTTACGCGTCCGCCCGTATCAGTAAAGCCGAAGGGGATGCCAATAAGTTTATCGAAACATGGAATGCTTACAAAGAGGCAAAGGACGTCACGCGTCGCCGGCTCTATTTAGAAACATTGGAAGAGATCTTGCCTAAGGCAGGGAAAATATATGTCTTTGAACCGGAGGCCAATAATGTGTTGCCTCTGATTAATTTAACGGAGGGCAAAACAAATGAATAAATTAATCAATACTCTCCTTATTGTTGTAGCGGTTATTGTCGCGGTTGTGGCCAGTGGCACGATCTATACCATTGATGAAACACAACAAGTGGTTATTACGCGTTTTGGTGAACCGATCGGAGACCCGATCACCAAAGCAGGTCTGCATTTTAAAATGCCGTTTATCCATACAGCAAACTATTTCGATAAACGCATGTTGCAATGGGATGGTGATGCCAGACAAATTCAAACCCTTGAAAAGCGCTACATTTGGGTTGATACAACCGCACGCTGGCGCATTGTCGATGCGCTTAAATTTGTCCGTACGGTCCGCACGGAGGCTAATGCGCAAGGACGTTTGGACCTTCTCATTAATTCGGCAACGCGTGATGTCATCGCCAAACATGTTTTAGCCGAATCGGTGCGCAATAGTAACCGTTTGCTTAATATTGAAAGAACCGAGGAGGATGATTTTTTCTCACTCGCCAAAACAGATCTCGCGAATATTACAAAGGGGCGCGATCAGTTAAGCCGTGAAATACTTAAAGAAAGCGCCGAGGAAACTGATCGGTACGGGATTCAACTGGTCGATGTGCGGATCAAACGCATCAATTACATTGAGGATGTTCTGCGTAAAGCCTATGAACGGATGATCGCCGAGCGTCGTCAGGCGGCGGAAAAATACCGTTCTGAAGGCCAAGGAAAAAGGGCGGAGATTCAGGGGCAGATGTCCAAAGAACTCCAGCAGATTCAGGCCGAGGCCTATCGCGCAGCGCAAGAGATCAAAGGGGTTGCCGACGCCAAGGCGATTAAGATCTATGCTGATGCGTATAACAATGATCCTGACTTCTATGCGTTCATTAAGACACTCGAAGGTTATAAGAACACGATTAAAGACGACACCACGCTTATCATGACGACCGATAATGCGTATTATGAACAGCTTAATGGCTTGGGACTTGGAGACGCGCAGTAAATCAGTTGCTAGTCGCTAGTTGCTTGTTGCTAGCAACTAGCAACGAGCAACCAGCAACAGGTTAATTGCCTTCCATGACGAATAAAACTTTTGAAGCCTCCATCCAGTTTGATGACAAAAAGCCTGGCCTGAACGAAATTCTGATTGATCTTATCTGTTCTTTGGGAATTAGTTTTGACGAGATCACCGAGCTGACGCAGTGGGGCAAATCCTATTTGCTTGTCTTTTTTGATACACGTAAAAAAGCCAATGCCTTGCAAAAGCAGATTGTTGCATTAAACCTGAAAGGCATTAGCATACAGATCAAGTCACTGAAAGAAGAAGAGTGGTTAACCAAATGGAAACGTGAGTTTAGGCCATTTATGTTGACTGATTGCGTCAAGATCGTGCCTGCGTGGCTTAAGGATAAACACAAAACCAATCGGCTGCCGGTTTATATCGACACAGGGATTGCTTTTGGGACAGGGCTGCATGCAACGACACGCTTTATGGCTTGCTTTGTTGAAAAGTGTCGTGGGCAGTATCAAACCTTTTTAGATATTGGGACGGGAACCGGTATACTGGCAATCATTGCCGCGAAAATGGGTGCAGAGCATGTCGAGGCCATTGATATAAGCCACGATGCCATTATTATTGCGCGGGACAACTTTGCTGTTAATGAATGTCATTTTAAAAAGCTTCAGGCGATCGATTTTGACAAGTTTAAGCCGGATATTAAATATGATTATGTGGCGGCTAATTTAATCACCCATGATCTTGTCCGTTTTAAACAAAAAATTATCGGTTTAGTGAAAAAGGGCGGCCATTTGGCGGTCTCAGGGGTTTCGGTGAATAACTATGATTTTTTCCGTAAGGAGTTTACCAGTAAACGTATTAAATGTTTAAAGATCGAAAAAAGTGAGGGCTGGGCGGCACTACTCTTTAAGAAAGTGAGCTGACTATGAGATTAACCCGCTTTGAAGAGCAAGAAGTAGAACTAAAGAAAAGAATGCGTTCCTTAAAAATCTATTTTAAGGATATTAAAGAGCAGTTTGTTAAAGCAAGTGGTCCGGGCGGCCAAAATGTTAATAAGGTTTCGACATGTGTGCATTTAAGGCATGTGCCGACGGGTATACAGGTTAAATGCCAAAAAACGCGAACGCAAGCACACAACCGCCATCATGCCCTTTTGATGTTGGTCAGCAAAATCGAAAAACAAATTCATTTAGCGCACGTCCGTGAACAGCAGGCGCGGGCCAAGAAAAAAAGACAAAACCGTAAACGGCCCCAATCGCTTAAAGAGGAAATCTTAGAGCAAAAGCACCGTCGATCTGATAAGAAAAAACAACGACGTAAAATAAATTTACGTAGAGACGAAGATGTATGACGCAAGGACCGCATAAACAAGCCGAAGGCATGGTCGATGTCTCAGAGAAGACCATTACTAAAAGGATTGCCAAAGCCAAGGGACTGGTTTGTTTTTCTTCCGAAGGATTTAAAAAGTTTATTGAAGAAGGTTCACCCAAGGGAGACATTTTAGAAACCGCGCGTGTGGCTGCTGTTATGGCGGCAAAAAATACCCCGCAAATTATTCCTCTATGCCATCCTCTGGCACTGACAAAGGTTAAAGTAACATTTGAAATTATGAAAGATAAGAAATGCGTGGTTGTTTTTACTGAAGTTTATTGCAATGGACAAACCGGTGTTGAAATGGAAGCATTGACGGCCGTTAATGCGGCGGCGCTTACCATTTATGATATGATGAAATGGGCGGATAAGACCATCAGGATTGATCAAGTTTGTTTGCTTCACAAAAGCGGCGGTAAAAGTGGAGAGTATAATCAGGTCGATGCGTAACATTGTCAACATTCTTTATAAGCTACGGTTTTTGATTATCGCTGTTATGGTGATTATCAGTGTTGTGTTCTATCGTTCCTCCGAGGCGCCATCACGTTTTTCCCAAACACAACTTCTCATGGGAACAAATGTCACGGTTGATGTCTGTGCAGCGAGCGGCCGCGAAGAATACGTTGATCAGGCGTATGATCTTATGTGGCAGCGTTTAGATAACATCGGCTGGCGGATGAATGTGTACGATCCAAAAAGTGATGTCAGTAAAATCAACAATGCCCCTGTGACACAGTCCATTGTGGTCGGGTCAGACACTTATTTTGTCATGAAAAAGGCCGTTGAAGCCTCAATCGCAACAGACGGGGCCTTTGATGTGACGATTTGGCCGCTGCTTAAATTTTGGAGGGAGCATAGCGAAAAGGATACAGTTCCAAGCCAAGAAGCGGTCGAAGAGGTGAAAACTAAAACAGGCATCAATCATATTTCTCTGTTAGAAAACGGGACGATTAAAAAACTCAATGAGGCCATAAAGGTTGATTTAGGTGGGATCGCCAAGGGGTATGCGATTGATGAGGCGGCCAGGATTTTACGCGAAAACGGATTTCAGCAGTTTTATATTAATGCCGGTGGAGATATTTATGTCGGCGGCGAGGGCTGCGCGGGTGATAAATGGCATATCGGTATTCGTGACCCGCAAAGTCCTGAAAACACGATTGCGATTGTTGCTGTAGCCGATGCGGCTGTGACAACGTCAGGCAATTATGAGCAGTTCTATCGTTTAAAAAATAAAAAGCTCTCCCATATTATTGATCCACGTACCGGATATCCGCAAGAAGGGGTCATTAGCAGTACGGTTATCGCGCCAAGCGCGCTTGAGGCGGATATTTATTCAACGGCGTTGACCATACTGGATGTCGATCAGGGCCTTGATCTTATTAATGCAAAAGGATCAAATTACGGAAGTTTGCTCTTCACAGAATCTTTAGAAAACGGTATATTGGAAAGGTTTGCAAGTGGCGGATTTGAGCGATTTTTGGTAGATAATAAGTAGTATTTGGTAGTTAGTAATTAGTAATTGGTTCTTTGAAAAAACTAAATACCAATTACCAATTACTAACTACAATAATTTAAATAAATGACACAGTTAACTAGCACATTTGAACAATTCACAGGTACTATAGAAGCCTTTGATAACGAATACGCCCAGGATATAACTGCATCTTCTTTTTTCGAATTTCCTCTTAAGCCAGTACTTGAGGCTGAACAACGGTTAACACAAATGCCTAACACCGCTTATTTGTCCATGGAGTACGGCTTATCACCAAGTATTTATCATCAGTTTGCATCAAAGAAGCCGTTATCAAACGACAATCAATTTTCCTGCCACGAAGTTTTTTCTAATCAATGGGATGTTGATCACAAAAATGAAATATGTGTCAATCGAATGCTTGATATTCCGATCTATAGCGGCGGGCTTGGGGTGCTGGCCGGTGATTCGGTTAAAAGCGCGGCTGATTTAAATCTGCCGCTTGTTGCGGTCGGTGTCTTGTGGAACAAGGGTTATTTTAAACAAAAGTTTTGGTATAAGCGCGGCCAACTCCCCGAAGAATTAAAATGGGATCCGGCCAGTTATCCGGGTTTGATTCCGCTTAAACATCGTATTGTCTTGGGTACAAAAGAGGGCGACCTCATTGTCCGTTTATGGAAATATTATATTTATAGTGAGGACTTTAATTATGCTCTGCCGCTTATTCTTCTAGATACTGATATCGAAGAAAACAAAGAAGAATTTCGTCGTCTGACCGATCAGCTTTACCGTAGCGATGATGTACGGTGGAAAATATTTCAGCGATTGATTTTAGGTGTTGGGGCAGTCAAAGCGCTTCAGTCATTGCAATATAATATTGAACGGTATCATCTCAATGAAGGGCATGCGGCCTTTGCGATTGTGGAGAAATATCTGCAGGAAGAATGCCCTGAGGATATTGACGCGTTTAAGCAACAGTTTGTTTATACGTGTCACACGCCTGTTATTGCCGGGCATGACCGGTTTGCCATTCATGATTTACAGCAATTTATTACGCAAGATTATATTGATGCAGCTTGTCGTTTTGGACGGGATCCTGAGGCAGAGGATTTGATCAATTTAACTTATCTTTCTTTAAATGCAACCAAACGGTTTAATGCCGTGGCGCAAAAGCACGGCGAGGTGATGCGCTTGCAGTTTCCGGATTTTTCTGCCAAAGTGAACGCGGTGACCAATGGCATCCATTTATATACATGGCTTAGTGAGCATACAGAAAGTTTATTTGATCAATATCAAAATGTGTTTGGCAATTGGCGTAAAGATTCAGAGCTGCTTAAGAATGTTCATCAATTAAAAAACAATGCACAGTTTCGTGCGGATTTATTCGCAGCGCATCAAAAGAACAAAAGAGAATTGATTAATGTGACCAAACCCTGGGGATTAGATGAGAATGTTTTTACGATTGCCTGGGCCCGGCGGATTACAGGGTATAAACGGCCGGCCTTACTGTTTCATGATGTTGAGCGCATTTTAGAATTGGCCGATAAGTATGGTAAGATTCAAATCTTGTTTGCCGGAAAGGCCCATCCGAATGATGATATCGGAGGTGCCCATATCGAGGAGATTTTGAGTTATATTGATGCGTTGAATCATAAGCATGATAAAGTGAAAGTCCTTATTCTCGAGAATTACGACACATACTTTGGTAAGCTTCTGACAAGCGCAGTGGATGTGTGGCTTAATAATCCCCTGCCGCCATTTGAGGCGTCGGGCACAAGCGGGATGAAGGCGATTGCCAACGGGGTGCTGCAACTGACAACACTGGATGGATGGGTTGTTGAGGCGCAGGATGATGATATCGGGTGGGTCTTTGGGTATGAACATACCGGAACGGAGCTTGGCGATGAAAGGCAATTGCGCTTAGATGAAGATGCGGATGCGCTTTATAAAACACTGGCTAAAGTGCTTGAGCTATATTACAAAACCAATGATAATGGTGTAATCAATATTGATAGCTTATGGCTTGATAAGATGATTAATGCCATTTCATGCGCAGGGTTTTTCAATACACAGCGCATGATGATGGAGTATAAGAAAAAAATATGGAAATGAATTTAAAGTGATAAAGTGATAGTAGTGATAGAGTGATAAAAAGGTTAAAGGTGTCAGGTGAAAGTTTAAAGTTAAATTGTTTTATTTTACCCCTTAACCTTAAACCTTTAACCAATAATATTATTTTCTAAATATCACTCTACCTCCAATTATCGTTTTACTTATGAATATCACTTTATCACTTATTAAATTGGAGCCCCAATGAGACAATATCTGGATTTACTACAACATGTTTTAGATCACGGTGAAAAAAAGGAAGACCGTACCGGTACAGGGACATTGTCTGTCTTTGGTTATCAAATGCACTATGATCTGCGTGACGGTTTTCCACTCTTGACGACAAAAAAGGTTTTATTTGCCGCAGTTGTCTGGGAACTTTTATGGTTTTTGCGCGGTTCAACGAATATTAATGATAGTTTAAAGGAACATACGCCGATTTGGAATGCCTGGGCGGATGAAAATGGCGAGCTCGGACCTGTGTATGGCTATCAATGGCGCAAGTGGGAACGGTTTGTCGAAAAAAATGGAAGTTATCGCAAAGAGCATATTGATCAGATAACTAATGCGATTGACATGATTAAGAATAATCCTGATTCCCGGCGTATTATTGTCAGCGCATGGAATGTGTCTGATATTGAACGTATGGCGCTTCCGCCATGCCATGCCTTTTTTCAGTTTTATGTTGCAAACGGCCGGCTTGATTGTCAACTCTACCAACGCTCAGCAGATATTGCACTTGGCGTGCCGTTTAATATTGCCAGTTATTCTTTGCTTTTAATGATGGTGGCCCAAGAGTGCGGTCTTGAACCCGGTGTCTTTGTGCATACCTTGGGTGATGCGCATATCTATACCAATCATATCGACGGAGTGCGCGAGCAGCTTAAACGTACGCCCAAAAAACTTCCACAAGTACGCATTGCCCAAAAACCGGTTTTGGAAATTGAATTTGATGATATTGAACTGATTAATTATGAGCATGACGCCTTTATCAAATTTCCCATTGCGGTTTAAAATTAATTTAGAATTAAAAAATCAAAAATAAAAAATAAAATTAAAAATTGAAAGAAAATAAAAAGTTAAAAATAGTATTTGGTAATTGGTAGTTAGTAATTAGTAGCTAATTAAACGAATATTAAAAAACTCAATGCATGTATCACCTTGCTTTTTATAAACCAATTACCAACTACTAATTACTAAATACATTTTTCAATTTTAATTTATCTAATTTTTTCATTTTCTTTTTTAATTTTAAATTCTAATTTTTTAATTATTTTAGCTTATGAGTTTTAACATTATCGTCGCTATTGATCAAAACAGAGGGATTGGCAAGGACGGAGAGCTTCCTTGGCATATCCCGGAAGATCTTAAGTACTTCAAAAAAATTACCACCCACACACAAGATCCTGCCAAACAGAATGCAGTTGTCATGGGACGCAAAACCTGGGAGTCGATTCCATCCGAATATCAGCCGTTGTCTGACCGCCTTAATGTGGTCCTTACACGCACTGCCGGCTATCAAGTGCCGGAGGATGTGATGCTCATCGATGATTTTGATACGGCACTGAAGAATTTAGAAAGTCAAAAAGATGAATTAAAGATAGAGCAGGTTTTTATTATCGGTGGTGAACAGATTTTTAATAAGGCCATTGTGCATTCGGGTTGTACGCAATTGTATATTACCCACATTCAAAACGAGTATCCGTGCGATGCCTTTTTCCCTGAATTTTCCAAAGATTTTTCTTTAGCTTCTACCGATGGCGTTTCCTGCGCAAACGGTATTTCTTGCCGTTTTTCTGTTTATATACGTAATCCGTAATTATTTTGGGCAGCATAAGAAAGCGTTTTCTTTTTTGTCTTCCTAACTCATATAACATTTTGAAATAAATAAAGATAGGAGAATCTACGCTGGATTGCATTTATTAAAAAGTCATATTGAAATATTAGATTGGGTGTGAGGGGTAAGATATACTTATTATAACGGAGCTCACATCTAGATTTTCAAACTATGGTTTTTTGCCTATGATTAATAAAGCACAGCTACCTAAAAACGTGCTGATCGTTGATGACGATCAATCTATCAGTCAAATGCTTTCTATGCTACTTGAAACCAAGGGCTACAATGTCAGTGTAGCTGCTTCAGGTAAAGAACTCTTTGACTCTGTTTCCCATTCCACTGATTTTATTATCCTTGATTTTTCACTGCCTGATCAAGATGGTTTCGATATTTGTCGCAGGCTCAAGGATGAAGAGAATACACGTCATATTCCGGTTATTATTTTAAGTGGACAGATGGTTGCGCGTGATGTTGTTGAAGGGTTATACCTTGGAGCCGACGACTGTTTACTTAAACCCGTTGAGTGTGAAGAACTAGTTGCCCGTATGGAAGCTATTGGCCGGCGCAATAACTATAAAAAAGATCAAAGTTTTAGAAATCGAGAAAAAGAAATCATCTGCGAGCTTGCGCGGATCATCGGCGAGGAAGATGTAGTGCCAAATTTTCAACCGATTGTTAATTTTTCTAATTATACTGTTGTTGGGCTTGAGGCGTTATGCCGACCGAATACGGATACATTTTTATCCAATCCTGAACAGTTGTTTAAAATGGCCTTTAAATATGGAATGTATCAGCAGCTGGAGCTTCTGTCATGGAAAAAGGCTATTGAGTATGCAGCTCAATATATCGGAGATGTTAAGTTATTTTTAAATTGCAATCCGTATATGGTCGAAGCCGATCGTCTGGCGGATGTGATGGGAATTCTCAAAAACCTTTCCGTCCACCCACATAATATTGTTCTGGAAATTACGGAACGTTCGGCTATTTCGGACTATGCGCTTTTTTATGAGAAGCTAAGGGGTTACAGGGTAGAGGGGTTTCAGTTTGCAGTCGATGATGTCGGGGGAGGATTTGCTTCACTTGAATCTATTGTTCAGACAAAACCGGAGGTGCTTAAGATCGACAGGCATATTATTAAGGATTTGTACACCGATGTATATAAAAGCAGTATTGTAAAATTTATTCTTGCCTTTTGTAAGGAAAATAACATAACCTGCGTTGCCGAAGGGATTGAAACGAAAAAGGAGTTTGACTTTTTGCAGGGTTTAGGTGTTAATGCCGGGCAGGGATACTACTTGTACAAGCCAACGCCCCACATCGACTTGATTGATATTCAAGAAAAAATCTGGAATTGCTAAGCTGTCCGCGCCTCAATTTAAATACGATTCGTTTTGAAATTGGACGGTAAATTTATATAATATATTTGTCACTATGTTCAGCATTCTTATATTATTTTCTGCCATTATCCTGGCCTCTGGTCTATGTTCAATGGCGGAAGCTGCCATTTTAAGCCTTCCGATGGTCCGTGCGCGGATCCTTTATGAAGAAAACATCAAGCATTCGGCTGATCTTTTGTTTGTCAAAGAAAATATTTCCGATGTTGTGGCATCGATCGTTATTGTTAATAATGCCGTTAATATTGTCGGATCAATATTTGTGGGTAATCTGGTCACAGAACTTTTTGGTAGTCAGTGGCTGGGGATTGTTTCAACGATTCTGACTTTTACTATTATTGTCGTTTCAGAGATTATTCCCAAAACGATCGGTGAGCGGTATAAAGTTAAAATTTCACTTGCGATTGCCAAACCGCTTAGATTTATTACATTTATTTTCAGACCGATTGTACGTATTGTTGTTCGTGTAACCAAGTTGTTTATGATTGAAGCGGCTCACCCTAAAGTTACAGAAGCTGAAATTAAAATGATGCTCAAACTCGGTCGGGCGGAAGGAACGGTTGAGGTTGATGAGGAGGTGCTCATTAATCGTATATTCAAGCTTAACGACGTGCGTGCTGCCCAAATTATGAAACCGATTGATGAAATTTATGCGCTTTCAGCCAACCGTATGCTCGAAGATTTGAAAGAGAAAATAATTGATTCGCGCTATAGCCGCATTGCAGTGTATGATGATGATAAGCACGATATTGTCGGGGTTGCCCAGCAGCGGGTTTTATTACGCGAAATTGCCAAAGATAATTACAAAGCCTATGTGCGTGAGTTTATGACCGAGCCAATATTTGTCAACTGGTTTATGAAGGCCGATGATCTTCTAGAGAAGTTTCAAAAGTCCAAACAACATTTATTTATTGTTCAGGATTCTGAAAAAAAAGATGTAGGTATTGTAACTATGGAGGATGTTTTAGAAGAGCTTTTTGGGGAAATCTACGATGAGAAGGACGCAGCCCGAGGTCAAGTAGCCGAGGCTGAAAAACCAAGACGTAAGAGTAAAAATCAACTCGAAATACCAGACATTACTTCCGAATAATCTTTAGCCATCTCACTTTTATTTCTAATGAACACAAAGATCTGCCCTAATTACTTAACTGCTGAAGAAAGAGCCGAATTCAAACATGGTGACAATCATGTAATGCATAAAAAATTCGGTGCGCATTGTTATGTGCATAATGGGCAGCAGGGTGTGTATTTTTGTGTCTGGGCGCCGTATGCGAAGCAGGTTGCGGTTATTGGGGATTTTAACGGATGGGATAGTAAAAAGCATCTTCTTGGGAAGATCGATGCTGATTCTGTTGTATGGGAAGGATTTATTCCTGAGGTGGGACAAGGAGATCTGTATAAATATTCTATTCTGACAGAGGATAATCAACAGCAAGAGAAGATTGATCCGTTTGGGTTTGCATTTGAAAAATCTCCACAAATGGCGGCGATTGTCTATAAGTCGAAGTTTAGGTGGAGTGATGCCAAGTGGTGTGAGAATCGCAAAAAAAATAATTGTGCCGAGCAACCGATCTCGATATATGAGCTGCATGCCGGCTCATGGCAGAAAAAGGATAATAGTGCTTATGACAGTTTTTTATCGTATAGAGAGTTGGCAGATGAATTAATTCCTTATTTGAAAAAGATGGGTTTTACTCATCTTGAATTAATGCCTATTATTGAACATCCATTTTATCCCTCCTGGGGATATTTGGGGTTGGGTTTTTTTGCGCCGACATCCCGTTACGGATCACCTGATGATTTAAAGTATTTTATTAATCAGTGCCATGCCAATGACATCGGTGTTGTTCTTGACTGGGTGCCGTCGCATTTTCCAGCTGATGGACACGGACTTGTGACGTTTGACGGCAAAGAGTTGTTTGAAAAAAAGGAGGTTCATCCGGACTGGGATAGTTGTATTTTTAATCTGGGGAGTAATGAGGTTGTTTCTTTTCTTATTTCTAATGCTGTTTTTTGGTGTGAAGAGTTTCATTGCGATGGCATCCGTGTTGATGCGGTGGCCTCGATGCTTTATCTTGATTATTCCCGTAGTCCCGATCAATGGGAGCCGAATATTTATGGAGGGAAGGAAAACCTTGAGGCGGTGGCTTTTTTAAGACGGCTTAATGTGGAATTAAAAGAAAGATTTGGCAACGAAGTTCTCCTTATTGCCGAAGAATCTTCGGCTTGGCCTAAGGTATCTGAGCGTGCTAAAGATGGTGGATTGAATTTTGATATGAAATGGAATATGGGATGGATGCATGATGTATTGCATTATTTTAAACTGGCTGATGAACAAAGAGTGAATGAATATGAAAAGTTGACTTTTAGTTTCGGTTACATGTTTCATGAAAAATTTTTACTGAGTCTTTCTCACGATGAAGTTGTGCATACAAAAAGTTCTCTTCTGGGAAAAATGTATGGGCAAAGTGATGAAGAAAAATTTGCCAATCTGCGATGTTTATACGGTTTTATGTTTGCTCATCCGGGGAAAAAGTTGCTTTTTATGGGCAGCGAAATTGCTTCGTGGAATGAATGGGACCATGACAAGGCACTCGATTGGGATTTGCTTAAGTTTACGGTGCATGCCGGCATTCAACAATGGGTTTGTGATTTAAATAAAACGTATTGCCAGGAATCTGCGTTGTATAATTATGATTTTTCTGAGGAAGGTTTTGCATGGATTGCTTTCGAGCCGCATGACGGCGTATTGGCATTTTTGCGTTATAGTAAGAACAAAGCGGAGACAATCCTTATCATTGGCAACTTTCATAATAAGCCGCAAGAGTCATACTACGTCGGGTCTCCTCATGCTGGAATATGGGAGGCAATAATAAGCAGTGATGAAGTGCAGTATGGCGGGCGTAATTCAAAATATAAAGGAACATGCTATAAAACCGAACCGGTCGGCTGGCAAAAGCAGGCGAACAGGATTGATGTATCGCTTGCACCGCTCAGTGTAAATTTGTTTAAACTAAAGGTTTGATGAAAAAATATTTATGTGTCCACGGACACTTTTACCAGCCTCCTCGCGAAAATGCCTGGCAGAAGCGTATTCTCAAACAAGATTCGGCGTCTCCCTATCATGATTGGAATGAGCGGATAACAGCTGAATGCTACACGCCTAATTTGACCTCTTTATATGAGGGAATTGAAAATAATTTAAGCCAGATGAGCTTTAATTTCGGTCCGACGCTCCTTGCTTGGATGAGGGAACATTCGGCCGGCACTTATGAAGGGATACGGCAAACAGATCTTATCAGTCAAAGGCATTTTGATGAATGTGGCTCGGCTATTGCACAGTGCTTTAACCATATGATTATGCCGCTTGCTGATGGAGAAGATAAAAGTATTCAGGTTAGGTGGGCGGTTGACGATTTTTGTCAGACTTTTGGCCGCAATCCGCGCGGTATGTGGTTGCCGGAGACGGCGGTTGATATCGCAACGCTTGAAGTATTAGCGGCGCATGACATTGCCTTTACCATCCTTGCGCCACATCAAGCCCATAAAATAAAATACAAAGACGATAAGGAGTGGGTATTTGTTAAACAAGAGACTTTAAAGACAACGCATCCTTACCGCTGTGTTTTGCCTTCCGGTAAATCAATTAATATCTTTTTTTATAATGGTTATATTGCGACTGATGTTGCCTTTGGCGGGCTTTTAGAAGATGGTGACAGATTATACAAACGTGTACGTGATGAAATCAATGTAACGGATGAAAATGGCTTGGTGCATTGGGCGGTTGACGGGGAGACATACGGGCATCATCATAAAGAGGGGGCCGCAACCCTGGCCACCATGTTTTTACGGTTTAAAGAAGACAGTGATGTTGAAATAATCAACTATGATTCCTATTTAAAAAAATTTCCGGTTGAGTATGAGGTTGTTATCAAAGACCGTTCGGCGTGGAGTTGCCCGTACAATCTCGGGCGTTGGAGTGATAATTGCGGATGCAGTATTGATCCAAACAAGTCTGGTCGACAACAGTGGCGTAAACCTCTTAGAGATACGCTCAATTGGTTGCGTGATGAAATTAAAAAGGAACCTATCGATGATGAAAATGTGCATGGTGCAGAGTTAAGGCGTAACATGCTTTATATGTTTACAAGCTGCGGATGGTTTTTTGATGATTTTACGCGTATTGAAACACAACAAATTCTCCAATATGCGCTACGCGCTGTAGAGATAACAAAGAAGATTTTTGGTAAAGACTTATTGAATCAATTTTATATGCGTTTAGACGGTATTGAGCGCGGCAAAGAGATTTGTCAGAGTATTTTGGAAAGCCAGTGTATTAAGGAATATCATGAATAGAAATAAAGGAGTATTGTGTCATGTTTCATCATTTCCAAATCGCTTTGGTATTGGTGATTTTGGTCCCTTTGCCTATCAGTTTATTGATATTTTAAGCGCGGCAGCCGTGACCCACTGGCAGGTTTTGCCACTTAATCCAACCGACCCTTTATGCGGCAATTCTCCCTATAGTAGTATTTCTACTTTTGCGGGCAATCGATTGTTTATTAGCCCGGAAATGCTAGTTGCAGACGGCTTGCTCACACAAAATGACTTAGTTGCGTATCAAACAGAAAAGACCGATGCGGTTCACTACGCGCAGGCGGCGACCATAAAAACAAATTTGTTTAATAAATTGTATAGTAATTTTAATATCGAAACTGAAGAATTCAGGCAATTTGTCGAGGAAAACAATTATTGGCTGGATGATTTTGCCTTATATGCTGTGATTAAAAGTAAGCATAATGGCAAGGCTTGGCCCAAATGGGACCATGATTATCGCGATCGCACAAACGCTGCGCGGGCGGCCGTTAAGAAAGATAAAAAAGATGAGCTAACCGCAATCAAATGCGAACAGTATTTATTTTTTAAACAATGGCAAGCATTAAAAGAGTATGCCAGCGCGAAAGGTATTCAGATCGTAGGTGATTTACCTATTTACGTTGATCTTGACAGTGCTGATGTCTGGGCAAACCGAGAGATTTTTAAAATTACCAGTGATGGGAATGCGCAATGTCTTAGTGGCGTTCCGCCTGATTATTTCAGCGAAGAGGGACAATTATGGGGGCATCCTGTGTATAATTGGAGGAAGCTTGAAGAGGACGGTTTTGACTGGTGGCTTAGCAGAGTGAAACAGGCCTTCGATTTATTTGATCTGGTGCGTATTGATCATTTCCGTGGATTGGTCCAGTATTGGGAAATACCGGCGAAGGAGCAATCGGCGATTAATGGCAGGTGGGTGGATGTGCCGACGAATGCGTTGTTACAAAAGATTCAATCCGTCTTTGGGAGGCTGCCGATCATTGCTGAGGATTTAGGCATCATGGGCGATGATGTGCGCAGTATCATGCAGCAATATGGATTACCGGGCATGAAGGTGTTGCAATTTGCTTTTGATGGTGGGGCCGAGCATCCTTATTTGCCGTATAATTATCCGCGCAATTGTGTTGTGTATACCGGAACGCATGATAATAATACGACACGCGGGTGGTTTCGTCAGGATATCTCAAGTGAAGAGAAGAAAAGCCTTTTTGCCTATTGTGGCGGGGCTATTGCTGAAGAAGACATTGCGCCGGCTATGATGGATCTGGCGCTTAAGTCTTGTGCCGATTTGGTTATTATACCGGTTCAGGATATCTTGAATTTGGATGAGCATGCCCGGTTCAATACACCAGGCACAAAAGAAGGTAATTGGTTGTGGTGTATGAAAGATTTTAAAGAATTAAGGGGACACATCACTTAATTATTTAACTTATTAATGATACCGATAATTAAGTGATGTGTCCCCTTAATTTCCCATTATTCCCTTGAGGGGCCAAAACCCCTATGCTAAAATTCCATTTAAGAATGAAAAAAGTCATTTTGGCCAGTTTTGTGCTGTGGTTTGTCTGTGTATTTGGTGTGCAGCCTTCTGAAGCCGAAATAATATCCTCTTTGAAAAAAATAGGCCGCTCAGTCAAAACAGCTACGCAAAAGACTGCGGGGGCTGTTTCGTCAGGTTTTAGCAAAACAATGGATTGGGTGAAAGCCCCTTTTAAGTCTGATGGGACTGACGAGGATAGTCCTAAGTCAATCAAAGAGGTTGAAGAACTTAGGTATGAAGATAGCGTTGATTATGCCCGGATTAAACGTCCAGCTAAAGGGACTGTTTTTCATAAAGAATTGTTATCGCCTTTTGGAGTGATTTTGATCACACCTTTTCGTCCCGGCACCGATGTGGCTGATGATGATGTGATGGATGATATGGCGATTCGTATTACCCGTGGGATGAGCGAGGTTTTTCGCAATAAAAATGAGTTTGGTTATTATGAAGTGGTGTTTAACGAAGATAAACAAAAGCCGGACTATGTTATTGATGGGTATGTTATAGAGTTCAAAGACGCATCGCTTCTACAAAGCATTACGCCTATAGCCGATAAAATATCGTTATCGGTTAAGGGGTATTTAAAAGAGAGAGAGACCGGGATGCTTATTTTAAGTTTTAATGACACGATTTCATTTCGCAAAGATCAGATTGGGTATAAAGGATTGGCCGATATTGCAGGGCAGAATATAGCGCGGTTTATTCTGTCTAATTTAGATGAGTAATGAGATAAAAAGCAGTAATAGTGATAGAGTGATAGGAGTGATAAAGTGATAGTTATGATTGGATTAAAAGAGTGTATGGTAAAATTTTTTTATATTGAAAAATATGGTTTTGAAAAAATGACTATGTTGCGTTTTAAATGGAAATCTTTTTTCAAAATTTTTTATATCACTCTATCACTACTATCACTTTATCACTTTTATTTATTTTCTTAGAAATGAGGAGCAAATGATTGCAGTAACAGGAGCCGCGGGGTTCATTGGCAGTGGAATTTTGGCGAGGCTCAATGAGTTAGGAAGAGAAGACATAATTGCGGTGGATGATTACACATGCACCAAACAATTTTCTGATACGGGCAATAACCTCAAAAAAATTAATTTACAGAACAAAAGGTTCGCCCGGTTCATTGACAAAGATGCGTTTTTGAAAATGATTGAGAATGAGTCGCTAAATGATATTGATTGCCTGGTCCATATGGGGGCATGCTCTTCGACGACGCTTCAAGATAAAGATTATTTTCAAAACAATAATTTCATTTACAGTCAAAAACTCGCTGAGTGGGCGCTTAAACATAATGTGCGCTATATTTATGCCAGTTCGGCTGCTACTTACGGGGACGGGGCGATAGGGTATAAAGATGATAATGATTCGGTTGAAAAGTGCAAGCCTCTGAATATGTATGGACAATCCAAGCAAGACTTTGATGCGTGGGTGCTTGCGAATGGATTGGAAGAGAAAATGGTCGGGCTTAAATTTTTTAATGTCTTCGGGCCTAATGAATATCATAAAGAGGATATGCGCAGTGTTGTGGCCAAATCCTATAAAACGGTTGTTGAAGAGGGTAAGATTGCTTTGTTTAAGTCATACAAGTCTGAATATGGGGACGGAGAGCAGAAACGCGATTTTGTCTATGTTAAGGATGTTGTGGAGGTTATTCTTTGGTTTATGGGGCAAAAAGATGTTAATGGTATTTTTAATGTGGGGACCGGCAAGGCACGCACATGGAATGATTTAGCGCACGCTCTTTTTGCAGCTGTTGGTCAAGAGCCACATATTGAATATATCGAAATGCCGGACATCCTGCAGGATAAATATCAATATTTTACAGAAGCCGACATGAGTAAATTGTTTGCTGCTGGATATGACAAACCTTTTCGGTCGCTTGAAGATTCCGTTAAGGATTACAGTGATTATTTAAAAGATAATAGCTACTGGTGATAGCT
>JANQMA010000019.1 GCA_028280285.1 Candidatus Omnitrophota bacterium
TGAAATGGACCCCATTATTGGACAATTAGCAGATTTAGATAGGACACTAGTACAGCTGAAATAAAGTGCTAGTATAGACCAATAGGGAGATATCATGAAACAACGTAAATACACAAAAGCTTTCAAAGAGGAAATCGTCCAGGCCTTACTAGATGGAGCAAATTCCGTGCAATTAAGCCGTAAATTTAAAGTAGCCCGAAGCTTAATGTATCGATGGCGAGAACAGGCCTTAAATGGTGAATTAAGCGATACGGTAGAAATCCATTCCAATCCAGAAACTAGGATTCAAGAGCTTGAGCGGATGGTTGGTAAGTTATTGGCCGACAATGAACTCTTAAAAAAAGCCTTAAAGCTGGCGAAATGTCCCCCGGAAGAAAACGAGATATTATCCGGGAATATCGAAATCGAGGTGGATCCATCACAAGGGGATGCAAAATGTTAAAACTAGCCAAGAGCACCTACTACTCCCATCCTATTAAAACCGAACGATCCACTCAGAAAAATGAAGCTGATTTAATTGACCGAATTGGTGAAATTATCTGTGATTTTCCTGGATACGGCTCAAGACGTGTCACCAAACAACTTCGTTTAGATGGATTAACCATTAATCGCAAGAAAGTTCAACGTCTTATGAGAGAAAACTCTCTATTATGTCAGCAGAAAAAAAGATTTATAAAAACAACTAATTCCAACCACTCCTTTCTATGTTATCCCAATCTAATTAACGATCTCGTCATTAATAAACCAAATCAAGTATGGGTATCAGATATTACATACATTCGAATAACCACTGGCTTCGTCTTTCTAGCTGTCATCATCGACGCATTCTCAAGAAAAGTTATTGGTTATTCGTTATCTAAAAGAATAAAACGAAACCTCACAATCTCTGCCCTAAAAATGGCTTTAATCAACCGTAACAATCTTCTTGGCTGTATCCACCATTCTGACCAAGGTGTTCAATACGCCTGTAATGATTACACAAGTCTTCTAAAGCAATACAATATTCAAATCAGCATGTCTAGAAAAGGCAACCCTTACGATAATGCTATGGCTGAAAGTTTTATGAAAACTTTGAAATATGAGGAGGTGTATTTATGGAACTATGAAACCTACGAAGATGTAAAAACAAGAATTCCTTTTTTTATCCAAGAAGTATACAATAGCAAACGTCTTCATTCAGCTCTCAATTACGTATCACCTCAAGACTTTGAAGATAACTACTTTAATCAACATCCTGTCCTAAATCATGCCTGATTTAGTCCAATTCATGGGGTCCACTCCACTGGGAAAGTAGAAAAGTATGAAATTAATTAACCATATATTCACTAATCTCTTTTTTGACCTTATCTCCAATCTTTGCCTTTTCTACATCCAGATCATACTCAGCCTGTAGATTCATCCAAAACCTTGGAGATGTGCCGAAATATTGCCCTAACCGCAAAGCTGTATCTGCCGTCACTCTTCGTTTGCCTAACACAATTTCATTAATACGTCGTGGCGGCACATGCATATCAACAGCCGCCTTGTTTTGTGATAATTCCAGTGGTTTAAGGAATTCCTCTGCCAGTACCTCACCAGGGTGAATAGGTTTTAATTGTTTCGCTTTAATCATAATCTCACCTCTCTTTAATGATAATCCGTAATCTCTACATTTAAGGCATTACCTTCTTGCCATTTAAAACAAATACGCCATTGATCATTAATACGAATGCTGTATTGTCCCTTATGCCTTCCTTTCAATTTTTCCAAGCGGTTATTCGGCGGCACACGCAGATCTGTAATCACAACAGCCGCGTGGATCATTTTTAACTTACGCAGAGCAATCGGCTGAATATCTACAGGTAATTTCTTAGAAAACATCAAATTGAAAATCTTTTCAGTCTCTTTGTCCTTAAAAGACTTGATCATACTGTAAGTATATAACGTATAACGTTATATGTCAAGTTGTGAGTTAAAAAAACAGGCATCCAAAAGGATGCCCGCCTTGAAAATCAGATTATTTTTATTTTAATTAAGTCGTGCGTAAGGCTCATCAAGAAACAGCGCCCAGTCATCATCCGCCACCGGACCATCGGCCAGACCAAGAATCATCGGGATTTGCGCCGGTTGGATGGTGTGCATATGAATAAATTTTGGAATAAACCCTTCAACACCTTGAAACTGCTCAATCATCTCGATCGGTGCTTCCATTCGGAACCCTTCTCCCTGACGCTCAATCTGCTTATCCAAATTACCAGGGTTAAAGTCAATACCACCAACAACCTCTTCCTGATAAGTCCGGCTAGACTCCATTCTATCTATTTTATAATCTATGAATCCTTTCGCTAAAGAAATCGTCAAAAAGGTAATGACTGCAATAATACCAGTCTCGACTTTATTGTTGTTCATCCACCGTAAAGCGGCCTGAAGCGATTCAATCTTCAAGGCTGCATCGTCACTTTCAATAGCTTCTTTAAGCGCCTGTTGAACCGCGCTCATTTGCGCATTTGTATTAATCAACCCTGCTTGATTATCCTGAGCAATTTTTTGTTTATCCATCTCATTTTTAATCAGCCCAATAGCCAATGAGCCTGCCAGAAAAATAATAGTCGCAATAATGCCAGTTTCAACTTTATTGTTGTTCATCCACCGTAAAGCGGCCTGAAGCGATTCAATCCTCAAGGCTGCATCGTCACTTTCAATAGCTTCTTTAAGTGCCTGTTGAACCGCACTCATTTGCGCACTTGCATTAATCAACCCCGCTTGATTATCCTGACCAATTTTTTGTTTATCCATCTCATTTTTAATCACCCCAATAGCCAATGAGCCTCCTAGAAAAATAATAGTCGCAATAATGCCAGTTTCAACTTTATTGTTGTTCATCCACCTCAAAATTTCCCGAGGTGATTTATTAAATAATGCCGCCAAATCTTCCTCACTTTCAATTTCTTTTATACTTTCTGAAGCTCCTTTATTTGCAATATTTCCTGCAAAAGAACCAACCATGACATATGTAAATTTTTTCACCAATTCGAAAACATCATCAGATTGATTCTCAGTAATTTCTTCAAAACTTTCCATCTGCAAATCTCTCAAATAAGCTTCTACTTCATCACTAATACCCTCAGCTTTTTCCAAAACATTAATTGTTAGTAATGTAACAATAGTTTTTCCTAAGAGTCGCACATTTTCACTATCGGTATATGCCCCCACAGCTTCTACATCCATATTTTCCAACTGCTCTGTTATATTTAAGTAATTGTCCATTGACGGATTTTTCTCAAATTTATCCATTGCCTCTGTAAGAGCATTCATCTCGTTAGAGTCGACTGTGAAAAAATCCTTAAAAATTTCTTCGATCGAACTGATCACTGGATATGGCTGATTTCGATTTTGCTCGACAATCCGTTCGACCTCGGGATCTCGAATCTTCCCTTCGATAAAATCAACATCCTCTTGAGAAATAATTATTTCTTGTTCTCTTATCGGATTGATTATTAGAGGCACAAAACCTTCTAGTTCTTTTCTTAAAGATTCTAGATATTCCGCATCTAGTATAAATTCCTCTATATAATCTTTTTTAAGTGGTATTTGATTTACAATCGATTGAGATACATTAAGATCCGGCCACAAGTTGAGATTGATCTCTTGTATTACTTGGGAGTCGACCATCTCGAGATTAATCGGCTTAATTTTTGGTTCACTTGGTAATATTTTATCAGAACCGACGCTTTTTTCTGGAGTCGGAGTAAATTTCACCTCTTTTCCAGTTATAGAAACGTAATCACTTGTGCCTGGAGTTCGAACAAATTTTGCCTTTTTTGCAATTCCTAAAATTGAATAAGTTGTTAATTTTAATCCCTCTATTAAACCTCCAAGCTTTTTTCTAAGATCGTTAAAAGTTGCTGCATCGGCATCGACTGTTTCGGTCTTAAGATGCGCATGATCCACACCGCCTGAAAAATATTTGCGTGGAATTACCTGCTGTGTTGCTGGATCGTATTCTTCCTTAATAAGGTTGTAGACTCCCTTTTCAAAGGCTTCGACATACTGCGCATAAATTTTTTGGTTATCCTTCATATCCGTTTCTAAATCACCGAGTTTATTTTGATCGACATACACTTGCCCCAATAAACTCTCCTTTAAATTATCTTTATACCAGCTGGCCAGAATCATCGCATGATAGACTTGACGCAATTTGGCAAATATCGCTCCTTCATTCACCTCACGCTCAATCGCCGGAAGCAAAACATCGCGCACGACTTGTGATTCGATCCCTGTCTCAAGTTTGTTGACCTCATCCAAGGCCACGGCACTGTGATGCTTAAGCGCCACATAATCTTCTTCCAACATAACCTTCATCGAAGCATCCACTATCACAACACCTTTCGCATGCTCATACAATTTGGCAGTATTAGGTACAATCCAAATTTTGTTAAACGTATTCATGGGGATTTCAGTGGTGCCAAATTTTGCCTGAGCCTCGCTGCGTACACGACTCCAGAACTCTTTCCCTAAATCTTCATCCGGATGCATTAAAGAAGAGGTCAGCTGTTTGAGCATATAATCCTGGGCCAAAAGCTCGCGTCCCATATCTGTGCGGCCAAAGTGATCGGCAATAATACGGTCACTCTCATACGGTGATAAGTTGACCCACATTTCTTCTTGGGGAACTGTTAGAGAGGCCAAAAAGTAGCGGACCATTTTATCTGTTTCTTGTTGTAATTCTTCATCCGAAAATTGGGTGTCGCCTTCACTAATAAGGAAGTCAAATTGAAGAGGGTTTTCCGGGTGGAAATTGATGCCTTGAATCATGACAGGCTCGAAACGCTCGGTCGGCATCACCATGGAGCCGACTGCCGGCAGCGCAATGGACTGTCCAGGGGCCATATTCTGGGCCATCGCCTGCCTTGGCTGCACTAGTGTAAATGCAAAAACACCTGCCAAAACAGCACAAAGGGTCCTAAAACTTAAATTTTTCTTTTTATTGTAAATGCCTGTCATATTTCACCTTTGATCTCTAATGAGATAATGTGGGGAAAGTATACCATAAAAATGGTCAGTTACAAGATAGACGGCCGTGTGGCCTGCCGGGCAGGAATCGGGACTCAAATAAAAAACCCCCGACCGCTGTGAGGCAGCCGGGGGTCGCAATCATGGATAACCATCTGCCGCACCGGGTGCGCCCGCACCCGGTGCACAGAACGGTTTATTTTTTACCTAAAAAATCAAGGTATTTGGCCGCAATGTCTTTGCCGGCAAGGCCGAAAGACAAGGCGATAGCAAATACAATACCTGTCAGAAGCATTGAGAACGTAGGTCCTGTAAAGAAAATGGCAAAGCCGATTTCTTTAAGGTAAACGATAGCCACAAAAGCGACAATCGCCCATTTGCTCAATTTGCTTAATGTTTCAGGTATTGGCATATCTGTATTCTTCGCCACCACGTAAATCAGCACCGAGACAACACGCGCAATCAGCATACCGATAATAAGAACCAGTACACCGGTGATAACGCTTGGGATGTAGCCGATCACTTTGTCTAAAAGTGTAGAGACTACTTCCAGCCCCAGAGCTTTCACGTGTGCCGTCAACACAGCGATCATCATGACCCAATACACGATGCAACCAAAAAGCGAACTTGGCTTTTCGGTGATGCCGCCTGTCTTAAGCACTTTGGTAAGCCCCATCTTGCCAGACAGCTTATCAAAATCAACTGTACGCAAAAACGTAATAAAGATCTTAGTGATGAATTTCGCCAAGATCCAGCCAACGATAAGTACTGTCAAAGCTACGCCCAACTTTGGCAAATACCCGATTAAGTGATGCAACATGTCCATGATTGGTTCGGTAAATAGAGTTTTGTATCCCATGATACTCCCTCCTTTGTTTTGGCGGAAGAACCGTTCTTCCGCTTACCGCCCATATATATGTTTAACCCGCTGCAACAAAATAAAACCCAGACCGCACATGAGCGTATCTGGGTATAAACCAATAGTTGCGGTGTGTACGCTCGGACCCCCTAAATATTGCTTAGGGGCCGTGGCTTTGCTGACCCAGGTCACCCTGGGATCGCCCCTTATGTGCCCTCACATAAGGCCCGATAACGGGTTTTCACCTACACTCAAGTATACCATTGTCTGAAATGGGGCAAAAGGCACGTCAAGTGCTAAAAAGGAAAGGCTTTCTTTTTAGCATAAGTACATTAATACCAGTGGTATAGGGTATTAATCAAAGATTGGTGGTAGGTGGTATGGCCAGTTAATAGACTATTGGTGGTAAGGATGAGGGGTTAAATCAAAAGGCCCTAAGCTATAGGCCATAAGCCATATTATCTATGGCTTACAGCCTACGGCTTAAGGCCCTTTCAATATTATTTTAGTTTTTAAGCGCCGCTAAATACTTGCCCGCAACATCCTTACCGGCAAGGCCAAACGACAGGGCCAATGCAAGCACCACACCGGCCAAGAATATGGTGTAATGGATGCCCTGAAACAACCCAAAAAAGCCCACTTGCTTTAGATAAACGATGCCCACATAGAACAGGATAGGCAATTTGACCAATCGGCTGATTAATTCAGCTCCCGGCATCTCTGTATTGCTGGCCACAATGTAGACAAGCACAGAGGCAAACTTGGCCAGAAGTATCCCGCCAATCAGCATCACAACCCCTGTGATAACACTCGGGATAAACATAATGGTGGCATCAAACAGCGTTGTATCCATGCTCAGACCAAAGGCGTTGGCCGTAATCAGAAGCACCATCAGCATCAGCACAACATAGATGAGCGTACTGAGCATCTTTGATGGTTTAGCTGTAATCCCGCCTGTTTTGAGCGCCTCTGTGATCTTGAGCGTATCAAAGATCATATCAAGCTTAATTAGCTTAAAAACCTCTGCCAGGACCTTCTGAACAGCGTGTGCCACAAGACATCCAACAATAAGAATAGCAATGGCAATGATCAATGTAGGGATAAAATCGCCTACTTTACTCAACATATCGGTTGTCGAACCGACAATCATAGTTTTGTAATCCATATCTTCCCCTCCCTGTGTAAGAAATAGAATACTAATTAGTGAACAGGGAACAATGCCCACTGTTCACTTCTATGATAAAGAACCCCCTCCCCTAAGGATGGCTCGTTATTGTCAACTCCATTCTAGCAAAAATACCAAAAACTACCTATATATAACCTAATTATTTTTGAAAGCGCTATCTTGTTGGGGCAGAAAGAGATAAAGAGGTATTAGGGTTTAGGGATTAGTGGATAAGTGTTAGTTTGAATGAGTAAATATGAAGATTTAACTACTAATTAACAATCTTTTTGATTTCCACAATCAACTCTTTAGCCGAGTCCAGCGCCGCCTGGGCCTCTTCGTAATTAACGTAGTCCTCTCCGCCATAAATAAAATTATGCCTTTTTCGACGCAGACGACTTAATTTAGCAACCAAATCAGAACATGGCGTCCCCAAAAACTCCTTCGTAAATTCCACAAGCGTTTTATGGGTTTGATGGGCAGTTGGTAAGTACCCTTGGGCATACATTAAAGCACGGCATGCCCGGATCATGGCGTGATAGGCAATTGTTAAAGCCCATGTCGTATCTACCCCTAATGTCGATTCCGCGGTTTGCAAATCCTGCTGCGAGCGCTTTAATTGATGCTTAATCTGGGCAATATTGGGTGTTACCTTTTTAATTAAATTATTTTTTAAGAATCTGTTGTAATTCACCTTCTGTACCAATCAACATTATTTTTTTATCTGTTAAAATTTCTTTTAAAAATGGATCGTTCGCTTTTAATTGCTTTTCAAAATTTTTTTCAGAGTACAATATATAGTTGATTTCCCGCTGTAACTGCCTTTCTAACAGGTCTAACTCCTTAATCAAAAATTTTTCATTAATGTCTCCTACAATACAAAGATCAATATCCGAAGATGCGTTATCTCTCCCCTTCGCTACAGAGCCGTAAATAAAAGAAAAACAAATCCCTTTAACTTTTTTTAAAGATTTTTGAATACTTCCTTCAATACCCGATGTTTTAAAAATAATTCCTTTAAGCTCTTTGTAAAGTAAATAGTCTTTATTAGCCCAGAAATACCGTGCATTGGCGCGGTATTCACTTTTTAAAATTCCTTCATCCGTTAAAGCATTCAATGCACGTTGAAACACGCCGGGCTTCTTCCCTAAAATACGGCCAAGCTCTTGCATATAAAATGACCGGTCAGGGTTAGTCAAAAAAATCCTTAAAAGATTCGTTTTTGTTCTATTCAATGCGACCATTCTTATATCCTTTTTGCATATATTTGTATGCAATAAGAATACAACAAAATACCGCCTTAAACAAGCATTTTTTAGCGTTCCCTATTCCCTAGTTTACCGCTGAAAGTTGGATTTCTGACTCATACTGAGGCTACCAATTAAGATCATATCGGACATTGCGCCCCTTACTTGTAGGATCTTTTTTTAAAACACCTTTATCGACCAATTCCGATATTTCCCGGAAGGCTGTCGCCCGGCTAATTTTGGTCAACGCAACATATTTCCTTGTTGTCAGCCCACCCAGAAACTGTCCTTCACCGGCATCAAGCAACCGATTCACCACCTTTCGTTGCCGCTCATTCATATTGACTTGAGCATTGCGCTGCCAAAACTCCGCCTTGGCCAAAACATGAACAATAATTGTTTCAGATCTTTCCATGGCGCGCGTAAGGCATTCTAAAAACCACATAAGCCACTCAGTCAAATCTCCCTTGCCCTTAGAAGACCTTTCAAGAATATCATAATAAGCCTTCCGCTCTTCCATTATTTGGGAAGAAAGGCTATAAAATCTAATCGATAACTGCTCATCCTGGGCCAAGGCCATGTCCGTTAAGGCTCGGGCAACCCGTCCGTTGCCGTCGTCAAAAGGGTGGATTGTAACAAACCAAAAGTGGGCAATACCCGCACGCAAAAATCCCTCAACTTTGCCTTTACTTTTTTCCCACCAATTAAGAAAAACTTTTACCTCTTGATCAATCATCTCAACAGGGGGGGCCTGAAAATGAACTTTCTGTCTGCCCACAGCTCCAGAGACCACTTGGACATCCCCCGCTCGCCATTGACCCGCACGGATTTTATACAGACCTGAATAGCCTGTGGGAAACAAGGCTGCCTGCCAAGCTTTAAGCCTTTTTTTAGTTAGTAAATTGTTGTGATTGTTTGTCGCGTCGATCAGAATCTCGACCAAACCGTCAATATGACGATCGGCTTTAAACAGTCCTGCTTCTGAAAAACCAAGATGCCGGACCACAGAGGAACGCACGGATTCTCTATTAAGCATTTCGCCTTCGATAGCCGAAGTCGTAACAGCTTCCTCGGTTAAAATCTCGGTCTGCGCCTCATGCGTTAAGCCCAATTCCAAAGACTTGACCCTCATCAGAATCTTGCCTTGCAGCTGTCGTGCCCTGCTCAAACAAGGCAATAGCGCTTCGACATCCCAAGAAAATTTGGTCCAGTTCTTGTTCTGCCATATATATTTAGGATCATTATGCATCATATTTCCTCTTTTTCTATGAGACGAATAATTGTTTAATCGCTTCATATTATGACACAATTATACCCTATAATCACTTCCTAAACAAGACCTTTACGTTTGGCTTCAAGACCATGGGAATCACAGACCTGCCGCGGAAAGCTGGATTTCCGGCTCGTATTCTTTGAGCTGAGAGAGGAATAATGGCGGGGCCGCCGGTTGAATATTGATAATAACAGGAAAAAGCCCTTCGAAATTGGCAGGCACAGCGGCCGGAAGGGTGCCGAAGTCAACCCCTTGACCGTTGTTGCGGATTTTAAGTGAATCTTGCAGAGATTTCAAATCAATCCCACCCGTATTAATGGCAGCCGAATCGATATTATTAGATGAATTAATCCTTCTCCTATGTAATCTTTTATAATCATCTAACAGACTAGTTTGTGTACCAACCTCTACTTGGGGGATATTTCGTAGCTGCTCCTCAAGCGCATTGTATCTTTGTATTAATTCTTCCAATGCCTTTTCTTGATCAACAGCCGTTGGCGCTTGAACAGCCCCTTCACCAAAATATCCTTCCTCCAACAATAATTTGTATGCACCTATCGCTCCTGCTTTTATACGGTAATGTGTGAGGTCTTTAAATGAACCATATTCGGATCTTTCAATTCTCTCAATTAACTGCGCCGCTGTAAGATTGCCTGTTTTAAACCGTCGCACATAATCTTGCTCGAGTATACGACGAATCCTTTCACCATTATCCATCCAATTGGTTAAGAAAACATTATTAACAAATTTTTCAAACTCACTCACATCTAAGTTTTTATCAAAATAATACTTAGCCGCAATGGAAAAAGCATTGAATGCCGTTTCTTCTTCACCATTCATATTATCTTTCAAATCAATACTTAATTCGGTAAGAATATCATCAATAGATTTTTGTTCTTGAGAATAATTTCTTTGAGCATAAATACGCGCCAACGCCGTGCGAGCAGCATTTTGACGATAATCTTCTTCTTTCAAAATACTTTTTATCTTGGCTCTAGATAAGTACTTTGTGTAATAATTAATTAATATTTTTTCTTCATACGATTTATAATATGGATTGCCTTCAGATTCAAATAAACCCTCTAATGTTCCTTGGGAATGTCCAATACCATTACGATACTTTTCTGCTCCAAGCAAAACAGACGCTTTAGCTGACGCAATATACTTTCCAAAATTATTTTCAGTGATTCTAAATCTAAAAACATCTTTATGATCATCCGGACTAATAGCTATTCTTACAACATACAATTCACCTAAATATTCCGCTAATCTACTCCAAAGCTCCTTGTAATCCTCAGTAGGATCGCCCATCGGTCGTCTGTAATTATCAAAATATTCTTCAATTTTTTTAACAATACTTTCATACATACCTTTATCGGCGACTTCAATTTTACCAATTTCTGCTAAAGCCATAATAGCTATTCCTTGCGTTTCAAGTTGGATTTTTTGAAGTATTTCATCAATATACTCAAGCGTTTTAACAGGTTCTTGCTTATACATCCCTACCAAGAGTTTTATAGCCTGCTCTTCTGTCCCATAATAATATTCATTTTTGCCCATCATAGGCGTTATGGATTCATGGTGTTCTACAATATATTCCACAATTTCTTTTAGCCCATCAAAATTCATCCCTCCCATCACTTGCATTCTACTTAATAACTCACCTGCAGCTTGAGACGCTTCATGAAAAGCTGACTTGATCGTCCCATCTTGACGATATTCCTTTTCTTCTAGAAAATCCATATCAAGAAACACCGATGATTTTAGTGTATCAAAATATCCTTCATCGATTAACATATCAAGAGCAATTATGGCTGCTTCTTTGACACCGACCTTAACACTTTTGTCAGCTTTCTCGATTAAATCATCAATCATCAACCGTTTTTCATTAATGAGTTTGACATAATATTCAGCGAGTATGCGCATCATTGATTCCGGCGTTTCATCTAAAGAATGCATGCTTAATGCCACTTCAGATCTTGAAAGATCTTCTTGTTTATCTTCAAAGTATTTAATGTTGACTCTGAATCTGTTTTCCTCTTCCCAAATATTATTTTTGGCATGAACATTGATCCCTAAATCATCCATCACCTGAGTGAAAGTTCTTTGATCATTAGAAAAATCTTTTTTGGCGTAAAGGTAACTCAATGCCCTTTGAGTTGGATATTTAGGATACTGATGTGACCTCAACAACTTAAAAAGTTGGTCCGGTCTACCATCATATTCTCCTGCAACAGCATTAACAAAAATATTTTCATAATGCTGCCTTAAAGCATTATTTGATTCCCCCGCATAGAATTTTTGAAATTCATCAAGCGTATGCGTATGGCCGCTGTGTAACGTATACTCATCATAACCTAATATAACAATTGCCTTGGCTACGGCGATTTTCTGCCACAGAGGCGGTTCAACCTGCCTGCCATATAACATGTCTGCAAGCTTTTTGTAAAACTTTGGATCACTTTCTGCCCGATAAGCATAAAATTCTCCCAGATAGTCGGCCGTTTCTGCAATATCTTCATCCGACATAACAAGATGACTATCTTCATTGGCATATTTATCGGTGAACAAACCTTCCAACTTATTTTGAAACTTATCAAGCTCATCATGATCAGTTGTCTGCAAAGCTAACTGCACTAAAACCCTGAATCCCATTTGACGTCTTGGCACATAAGTATCATCCACTAAATCATCCACCGCTTGAGTTAAATCACCGCCTCTTTTCCTCAAAACATCCACTAAAACCGGTATTATTTGCTCAATGGCCCGCTGTCGTTCTGATCGATTAAGTGAATCGGATATTTTATTACTCAATAATTCGAGCACAAGCGTATCGTCGGCTAAACCTTGCTTGACTTGGATTTTCCCTAATAAAGATGCGGCCGAAGCTGTTTCAAGAGAGTCTGTCGACTCTATAATTTTCTTAATTTTTTCAACTCGCATATTATAAAAAATAATATTATTCACATCTTTATCACCCTGAGTCGAAATGACAGTTTGCGAAGATTTTTCTTGAATGGCCTTCGCCCGCTCAAGGATGGTGATTTGTTCCTTGAGGATTGGTTCCTGTCCGTTGCTTGCCGCCGTTTTTGGTAAACCTGCATCTTGCTCAACATCCCAGACATCCCATACCGATAACCGGCCGTCACTTTTTCCCATAAAAACTTGACCGTTAAATACATCAAAATCAGAAATATTCTTATAATTTTTCAATCCACTTAATTTTTTCTTCTGAGATGTATCCCAAAGATGAAGTCTGCCTTCAGCTAAAGTCAATAAATAGTCATTACCAACGAATTTAACCTTTTCAAAATTAACGTGATGGTTAAGCTCTATCCCTTGTTCATCTTGTTCCGGTAAAATGTGTGTTAATGGAATCTTTTGTTGATCTTTGAATGTATGAATATTATATCCGGAACTATTCAAGTTCTGCCCGACAACAATAACCTGGCGGCCGTCAGGACTGATCGCAACTGACTTTGCCGCTACAGGACCCATGACATCATCAATATACATAAGACCAACTACCTCACCCGTATTTATATCTTTAGCGATTACTTGACCTGTATTTGTCACCCCAGCTATGAACTCTCCTGTTTCACTGATGCCGATTCGCTTGACTGGTTCTGAGACATCAGAATAAATCTCTTCAACAACATTGCCTTCTAAATCATACATCCTCACACTGCCATCACCGCCGGCTACAATAAAATGCTTATCATCCGGCATCTTTTTAACGTCATTGACACCCCCTTTAATATCAACAGTTTTGTTTTGTCTAAATTTTCTTTCCCCTTTGCGTGCCTTGCGAATCTCCAGAACATCATACCCTCGGGCAGAAATAAGAGCATGCCGTCCACCATCCAGAACTTCCGCTATAACATCAGGAAAATAAATATGATCACCAGTGCTTGTATTAAATCCTGGAAAAACGAATGACGTATTAGTATTATTCGACCGGCCTGTGCGCGTATTATACCCCGTCATAGCATATTCCCCCGCCATAAGCACTGCTTCACCCTGTGCCGATACACTTATGTTGTCAATGGCTGTAGCATCTGCATTGTTTTCCTCATAAAAGTTGGTTTTTATCCAATCATCTGTCGTGGCCTTAATCTCCGGACGCAGGGTATATTTTTTCTTATCGTGCGTCAGTAATTGAAGCGTATTTTCTTTATTAAGTTGAGCTTGCTTTTGCTTAAGCCGTTGTTTGATACTAGATAGACTCCAATCATCTTCTTTTTCCTTTGGCTGTTGGGCGATCGCCTCTTCGATGCTTTTGATCTTTTCGTTTAAACGATCAATAGGGCCTTCGAAGTCTTTATTCTTTAAACCGATCAACACATCCTTGGCTTTTTGCAGATTATCTAAATCTTCTTTAAGGTTCCCTGTTAAAGAAGCTTCGGCATTCTGTATAAAATTATTAACATAATCCTTATTGGCCCCCAGCTCATTGATAAGTCCCAGCTGTATAACCGCCTCGCTACCAAGCAACCCGGCCAACACCTCAATATCCTTACCCTCAAGTGATGCTGCGTCTTTTATTAAAAGCTCTTTAGAAGGGACACCTCTTGCTGTTAACTTTTTTCCAATATCATTTCTTTGATCTAGAAGATGATCAGCCTTTTCTTCATTTTCTCTATTTTCTATAGAATCTTGTAAACTTATTTTATGAAACCTCAAAGCCTCAGCGTCTAGTTGATGATATAGATCAAGTAAATCTTGATTTGAAATGCTGTCAGATTTTAGGGCACGCGTAACTTCTTCATCGAAATTGACTAAACCACTTATATCCCACAACTCAACAAATCCTTTTTGTTTATTCAATACGCTGGCAAGCCATTTATCAGGCTTAACCCTTCCACCAATCATTAGATTTCTGTTTTCCCGATCAACACTTAAAGATTCTATAATCCCTTCATGCTTGATCTCTTCGATAGCTTGTTTCGTTTCACTATTATAGATCGTGACGACATTAGAATCTTTTAACAAAACAGCAATAAACTTTTTATTAATAAACCTTGCCGCAATAACATCCTGATCAAATTGAAAATCAAATTTTTCTGAAGTCATTTCATTTTCAAGTATAATTTTTTTAGAATTCTCTAATTCCATATCAATTGCAGTCATCCCATCCAAATATGCCCCTGAGGAGCCTATTGAAGCTACGCCATGCGGTAAAATTACAATCATAAAATCCCCTCTACTAGGATATGGACTAACCGCAATAACATTATTTGAATCGTTAAACTCCATAAAGTTTACTAATCCTTTATGGCCACCGAACTTAAATGGTTTTGTGTTATCATTAGTCCTCCAAATTCTAATTTCATGGAATTGACCTCCAGCAGTTGCTATCTGCGAGCCATCAGCATTCACAGCAACGGCAGTAATAGGCTCACTATGATTAAATTCAGTTGACTGTAAACCCATATTCCCATGGATAACCCGCGCAATGCCGTCCTTACCTCCTACAAGAATTTTTTCTCCACCTGGAAACCAGGCAACGGCTGTCACCGGTTTATCGAAAGAAAACTCGCGAATAGACTCAATACTGGTTTTGTTTTGTGTAGCAAGCTTCTCAATAACTTTTGGTGTATCTGTTATATCTTTTGTATCTTTCTCATCCGGTTTTAAAACTTCCTTTGGCTGTTGGGCAATTGCCTCTTCGATACTTTTGATCTTTTCGTGTAAATGATTAATAGGGCCTTTAAAACCTTCATTCTCTAAACCGATCAACACATTCCTGGCTTTTTGCAAATTATCAAAATCCTCTTGAAGGTTTCCTGTTAAAGAAGCTTCGACATTCTGTATAAAATTATTAACATAATCCTTATTGGCCCCCAGCTCATTGATAAGCCCCAGCTGCATAACCGCCTCGCTGCCAAGCAACCCAGTCAATGCCTTAATATCCTTACCCGCAAGTGATGCTGCGTCTATGATAGACTCAGCCACACGCAGTACTTGCTGACTCCCATCGGAAAAAATCATCCCTAGAAGCTCACCGTCTTCGCTCCACAATAGCCCTTTCGGATTTTTTGTAAACATGCCAAGAACGTGGCCGCTGTCGTCCTCCTTATCAAATACTCTAATATGAGGAGTCCCGGCAATATAAATAATTTGTGCATCAAATTGACCATTTTTACTCGTAACCCTTTCCTCAAATTCATCTAGCCGATTGGCAAAAGTCGGGAAATGGTCAAAATTGAATGCCACTGTAATAACACTACTGAGCGGTAAAAGCTTAATTTCTGACGTCACAACCTTATCTAACACCTTCCATCGAAGAATATTCCCGTCCACATCCGTTGTAAAAAGCGAATCACCTATCAATTTCAAATCAGTTAGTTCCACCTTGCTATCGATTAACATCTTAGGCGCTTTATTACCATCACTCTGCTGAAGATCCACAAAATCCACTTTCGATCCATTCAGTCCAAAAATATACCTGCCATCCGGTGTCATTTGCACCTTATCCTTATTCGCAAACGGACTATCAGAAAATATCCGCATGTATTCTTCATCTTTCTGATTCCATTGAAAGACCATAATATAGCCGTCTTTATCTCTGGCCAATACCGTATTACCACCATAACTGACTTCAACCTGCACAGTATTCTTCTTAGCACTCCGGCCTACATCAATAAGCTTATTGGTGTCTGTTTGCCTATTCCATATTTGAATTGTCCTTTTATTTGTTCCGATGACGACTATATTGCCATCCGGACTAACAGCCACTGACCTAGCTAAAACGGGAGATGTTTGCCGTCGAATCAAATTTTTAAGTGTTATGTGTTGACCTATCTTTTTACCGGTCCTGGTATCCCAAATCTCAACATATTTTCCACTCGCCGCGGTCACAAATAACTCATTATCAGGAAAAAGGGCTAATGATTCAATTTTGTCCCCATCAATATCATTAAGCGACACAATTGTATCAAGTTCTCCATAAGTATAATTTTTCCTAATAACGCCAAGCTCTGGATCAACAATCAAAATAATACGATCATTCTTAGTCATTCTCACAAAAAGTTTATCAAAATCACTTTTCACATTTACATCTGTATGTACTGTATGTTTCTTATCAAGCTCTTTAAAATCTATTAACGTTGAACCTAAAAGCCGTAAATTGTGGAGCCAAGCTCTGTGTTTAACATCATCATCAATATCAAAATGATTGAAATTAGCTCCCGGTATTTGCTCAATGAGCTGGGGAACAACCTTATCCACATTCTTTACTATGCGATACGTAGCCGCCTGTGTCGTACTTTCATATACTGTATTTACTTGTGCGTCTTGGATTTGCTTAGGCTGCGCTTCAAGTTCATTGTACCTTTGTATTAACTCTTTAAATTCCTTTGTTTGATCAGCAGCCGGCGACACTGGAATAATGCCTTCACCAAAATACCCTTCGTCAATTAACTGCGAATACGCCATCATGGCCGCGGACTGAAGATTATATTTTGCGCCTTTGATCTTTTCATCCAAATCTTTTACTGTCAAATCACCGCGATGAATGCGCCGCAGATAGTCTTCGGCTAAAATTTGCTGAACCTCTTCAATGTTATCCCTTATGTGCACATATTCAATTAAAGACTCTAGTTGATTGACATCTTCTTTTTTATCATAGTAATATTTTGCGGCCACATGAAGTCCGTTAAGCGCCTCATTTTCATCCATCATATGCTCAATAGTGATTGATAATTCGGAAAGAACTTCCTTAATCGGTCTTTTGTCTAGCGCATAATCCTCCTCTACGTATATCCCTGCTAAAGTTTTTTGCGCTGCATCTTTTAGAAAGTCTGTTTCCCTTAAATAGCCTTTTACTACATCCTCACCGGATTTACCTAAGAGACCAAAATGGTTAACCAATATTTCAAAATCATAACGTCGATAATCAGAATTTTGTTCGGTATGCACGGTGTTAATTAGATCCTCTAATTTAGGCCTGGCTGTTATATAATATTTTTCTCCCCCTAGTAAAACAATCGCCTTAGATAAAGCCATACGTTTCCAGGAATGTGTTGAGTTCTTTCTTGAAACAATATTTGTGCGATAATAATCCTCATCGACCGCTCCACGCGCGGCATACATCTTGGCCATTTCCTCGGTAAATCTGACTTCTTCAGGATTGCCGCTAGGTTCGGACGTTGTATATTCTCTATTCATATATTCTTCTAATCTATCCTTCAATGTATCAAAATAATCATTGTCTACATTAAGAGAAGCAAGGCGTGTTGCGGCGATAAAACGCGCTTCTCTTTTTATATCATTCGGTTCATTTGTGATATTTCCTGAATACTGAAGCGCATACTGTGGATGAAATTTATACATGTGTAGCAGCGTCTGAACATACCTTGCTATTAACCCGGCTCTATATCCATCGCTTATCTGCGTATTATTCTTCTGTATTTCATGCACTTCTTTATAAATAGTCAAAATAAGTTCGTCACGCACTTCATCTTCATCCTTCCAACTCTTTCCTTTAATTTTTCCTAAAAGTTCTCCAGCAGGTTTGGCTCTATAGGACTCTTCGGCTGTCATGATTTCTTCGATTTTCTTAATAACATCAGCCTCTAATACCAGTGGCGCCGGGCCTTGCGCGGCCCCAGCCGTTTTGCTCTGTGCAAGCTTATTATGTATGGCAATCATTTGCTCAAGGAGGGTGATTTGTTCCTTCAGGATTTGCTCGGTCGGAGCACTAGCCGTAACCGGTTGCCCGCCGGCCTCTTCGGTTACCTTAAATATCTCCGCTTCATGGACTTCGCCATTTTTATTAATCATGTATAATTTATTTTCGATAAGTTTGTAATCTTTATCAGCTATAGGCCCCACATAAATGTCTTCCCTATCATAAGTATCAGAAAGACCATTTACCATTTCCACAAATGATGCAATTTCAACAATCTGTATTGTCATAGGAATAGAACCACTGCTGATTTGCCTTTGCACTAAAAAACGCCCATCATCGGTTAATAACAACTTTTCGCCGCCCAAATTTCCTGCCCGATTCATAATGGAAGTGTATTGTCCCGTCGCACGGTCCTTTCTGAAAATATTTAAAAGTCCGTGATGATTCTGCACGACAATCGTTTCGGCCTCATAACTGACACCGATAAAATGAATATCACCCTCAAGATTAATTTTTTCCCTAGGTATGCTTACTATTTCATTCGTTTCAAGATCCCATATATCAACATTTCTTAAGTCGGTTCCCATAACCACAAAATGTCCCTCCGGACTGACACCCACCTGCCTGACCCAACCGGCAGATGCAGCCTCTTTCTTTTTTATCTCTTTTCCCGTTTCCAGACTCCACATTTGAACTGACTCGTCGAAACCGGCTGTAATAAAATGTTCATTATCCGGCATCATGAATATTGATTGTACCGCCCCGCCATCAATGTCATTTATTGAAATTGTTTGGTGGGGATTATCCAAATCTTCCTTAAATATATCAATACCTAGTTCAGGATCCACACTAACGGTATATATTCCGTCAGGTGAAAGCCTGGTTATCCGCCTAGTCGATCCTGATGTCGCCAAAGATTTATTTTTCTGAACCTCACCTGATGACGATGCACTTCTTGTATGAACTTCAAAACCCATCCATGTATTATTAAATACCATTTTACGGGCATCATCGCTTACATCAAAAGAAACAACTTCTCCATTTTCCGGTAAATCATATTGTGTAATCTTTTCTGGTTTAATATCTTGATAGGGCGTATCTAATAGTTCATATTTCAGCCGCTGGCTGGAATCAGTATTTTTTTGTGTAAGCAAAGATAGTTGATCTTGCTTTTGTTTAAGCCGTTGTTTGATACTAGGTAGACTCCAATCATCTTCTTCCTCTTCCTTCGGCTGTTGGGCGATTTGCTCTTCAAGGTCTTTGATCTTTTCGTTTAAACGCTTAAGAGGGCCTTTAAAATCTTCATTCTCTAAACCGATCAACACATCCCTAGCTTTTTGCAGATTATCTAAATCCTCTTGCAGGTTTCCTGTTAAAGAAGCTTCGGCATTCTTTATAAAATTATCAACATACTGCTGATTGGCCCCCAGCTCATTGATAAGCCCCAGCTGCATAACCGCCGCGCGGCCAAGCAACCCAGTCAACACCTCAGTATCTTCACGCGTAAGCGACGCAGAATCCAGGTCTGTCTCAGCCGGCTCACTGGAAGCTAATCCCGCATAATCCACATCATAAAGTTTTATTGTTTCATTCGATTGTGTATAAAATAATTCTACTGACCAGCCAATCTCATCTGATTCTACCTTTGCCCTTAAGCCACTCTGCAATTGTTCAAGAGATTGCAGATGCGCCACTTCATGGGCATACTCACTATTTGCACTTCTATGTTTTTTGATAATATCGATCAGTTGGTAAAAATGACGCAACCTTGGCCAAAGTGTATGGATGGTATACACGGTCCTCTCTGCGCTGCGCTTCTTGGCCTCTTCACTATTGTCCTCATTTTCGTCACTTTTTGCTTTTTCCAAATTTTCATTAACCCAGTCATACAATCTATCAATCTGCATTTGTACACCGGAACCTCCAATGTTAGTCTGCAAAAATTTAAATATCCGATCCAGTTGTTCATCACCCGTCTGCGGTTCGACGATAAGAGGAATGTCTTCAACGATAACTCCTTGCCCCTCCAAAAACTCATTGATAATATCCAAGTCTTCCTGGTCTGTTGATAAGCCGCGTTCTCTAAAGACCTCTAATATGTTTTCCTTCCATTGTTCGACTTGATCTTCCTCTCCTTCCATGGCAAATTTTTCTATAAAGAGTTTGAAGAAGATAAAGTGCGGCTTAAGTTTTTTCTGACTAACCAAAAACTCATAGTTATCCAAAATATTTTTAACGAATTTAATCAGAACCCTAAGACTCACCGCTCTATGTGGCGGTAAAAATGTCGGATCTTTGCTTTGACGGTAATTAAGCTCCTGGGCAATACCAATAATTCCTGAATATTGAACAATGCCTTCACGTTTAATATCCTTACCCTTTTCATCCCTTAACGGCTCACCCAAAAGTTTAGGATTGATACGTCTTTCTCTGCCTGTTTTAAGCGATGTCTTTTTCGCAAGGTGGGTTAATATCTCTTGTTGCCGGTCAGGAGGCAAAACTTCCTGTTTAATAAAAAATGCCCGTTCAAGAAAATCAGCCGGCATTTCTTTAACACCGGTTCCTTGCCCTGCTTCATTAAGTGTATGGTGTATTAAAAAACCCCTTTCTTCTTCATAGGGTTTACCATCCCTGCGCGGATCATCAATAAAACCGTCTTCACTTAAACTATTAAGAAAAGAAAGCGCGCCTGGTCGCCCCTGAGAGGTCTCATCGATATTCAAAAGCTGGCCATGACCGGTGCCGTCATTCATCGCCCGTGGTATGGTTAGTGGCGTATAAACCGTCTTGCCGTCAACCACATCGCGCTGAAATGTCATCTGGCTGACACGCTTTTGTTCTGTCATTTCAATGCGCAGTAGTTCAGGCCCGTTAACAAGGGCCTGCAACACTTCGTTCAGCTCGCTTTTCCCTGCCCCCGGAGGGCCGACGGCAATCAGATGGCGTTTAATCGGTTTACTGTAAGCTTGCAAAGCCCGGTAAAAACTCATAATATTTTCTTCAATGGATAACCATTCCTCTACTTCCTCCGGAACTTCACCGCTACGTATACGCGCTGAAGGATGAAGCGGCACAACCACCTCATCCCAATATTTTTGAGACGGGCCTTGTGGAATAATCCGTAAAGAGTCTCCTTCAACAACAAATGTTTTCGTATCTGCGTTTAATACAAGCGGCGGTGTTTTTTTATCCTTGCGCCAATCGTTCTCAAACTTTAAAACCACAGCTTCAAAATCATCGTTTTCATCAAACTCCGCCCAGAAATTATAATAATGCGTAAGTGTTTCGATTGGACGATACTTAAAATCCTTTTCATAGGAAATATAATGTTTCATAATATTTTGAATAATACGCCAGGAAGGCCGGCGCTTAAGATTATCTCCTAAAGGATCAATTCCTTGTTTAAATGCCTCTCGAATTTGTGCGTTTTCCTGTTTACGCAAAACACGATAATCGGAATCAAGTAGATCCCATTCTTCCAGAATCAATGCACGTTGCTCAGGCGTCGTGAATCCCCAGAAATCAAACCGCAGATCGGTCGCTACTTTCAATAATGCTTGAACGGTTTCGGCAATCTTTTGCTGGTAAGCCTCCCAATCATCCTGACCCTTTTCCCAGTCTTGTGCATACGCGAGTGCCTGCTGTAATTGCCCTAGAAATTCTTTATCTGGATGCTTATCGTAATAATCAATATTGGTCATGCGTTCCAATATAGGCGCATTTTCTTCATTGCTGCGTCCTTGTATCCCGGCACGGATTTTATTGGAGGTTGTAATGAATCGTGCCAGTGGATCATTAGGCGTTGTCACAAGCTGCTCTGCCTCACCCTCCCTGGCAATAATAGGCCACTGATGCGTCTTTCCGGTAATGCTCGATTTTTGTGAATTAAATATTTCACCTGCTAACTTCTGCTGCTCATCGACCGCATACCACAAACCTATGTGCATAGCTTTGCCATAAGGGGCCGGCTCCATCCCGGATGTATTTTCCTTACCGCCGTCTGACGTTCTCTCTCCATAGGAAAACTTTTCATCTGTTATTTCTTCATGCGCCCCCATGAACACCACACCCTGATTCATTAAAAAGGCCGCCGTGCGTACAGTTGTGTCTTTCCCCGTACCTGTATCACCGGTATGATTAGCTATTTCACCGTCCCACTTATCTGCCTTAGTCTCTTTGGGAATATTTAAAATATACTCTGTCTGCCACTGGGCATTGTTAAAATTCAACTGTCTTACCTGAAATGTCTTCCCGTTAAAGGCAAAGATTTGTTTACTGTTCACCGTATAAAGCATCCAGTCTTTGGCATCATCAATGTTAAAATCTTTAACATCCTTAAAGTCTCCATTCGCTAAGCTAATGACCAGCCTTTGATCATTACTTTTTTTCCAACGCACTGCTTGCTTTTGCGGATTCATATAGGCACCCTCTAAGTCCGGATCGGCCGTGGGAGTGCCGTAAATAAAAAACTCATGTGATGCCTTTTCTTCTTGTCTGGTATTCATCTGTTTGACACGGATTAAATTACTATGGATTTTTCGGGCATGGAACCTACTATCATCAGATATGGCAATCGGGACAAGCACATCTTGCCGGTACATCCGCCTTAAAAAGTCAACGACCAAATCTTCACTTTCTTCACTATACGGCAAATGTTTTGCAATTTTACGCGGGACGTCCTCACCACCCTCTCCTCTTGGAAAATAAAGTGCCTCTTCGCCGTCTCTATGGAAAACTAAATACTCAACATTATTAATTGTTTGAACATAAAAATTCTTCCAATGCTCGGCGCCAGGGACAGGCTTACGTTTAGAAAACTTAGGCTTAGAAAGGGTTGCCTCATCCATTTGTTTTGGATCACGGGTCGACTGCGTCCAGGACTTACCCTGAGCCGGACGCTCCTTAAAAACCCTCTGAAACGAAGCAAAAGTTCTTTCGACAAGTGTCTCAAATGGTAAAGGCGAGATGACCTGATAAACATGCTCATGATGCACCGATTCGGTGACCCTCCGTTGGGCTGCATCTCCTAATGGAGATGTAAAAACATAGGTATTATCAGCTTGGGCAGATTCTATGATCCCTAGAACCTCCGCTTTTTGACCATCACTCACAAATTCATCCGTAAAAGCAAACAACATTTTTAGTCCATCGGCATTCGCCTCAAAACGGCTATTGATAAGCCGCGTAACATACCTACCTAAACTATCGGAATAATTAGTACCATCTCCTCTAATAAGTTTATGCCAGGTATCATAAAGAAGCCGCTCTACACGAAAATCTTTGCGTGCCACCATCTTGTGTGAAATCATGGCCTTTTCTAAATTAGGATCAGGATCATCATCAAATAATGCCAGCTCAAACTCAACCGGTTTATAACTTTTACGTTGACGTTTTTTATTGTGTTCAAAAAGCGCACTGATCCAGGTGAACATAAGAATCCGGGCCATCTGAATCGGCTCAAAATTAGTATCATTATTATCGCCCATACTCCAGCTCGTATCGATTAAAAATGTCATCTTAAGCCGTTTTGGATTTTTGACAATCCACTGAGCACGATACTGCTTGCCTCCGAGCATGGCCTCTACAATATCATCAACAATATCTCCGTCCTCCCGGCCGCCCTGGAATTGAGTATCTACGTCAGGAAAAGTCAAAACATCTAAGGCATGCACCATGGCTTTGATCATCTGACGCACGGTAAAAAGCTTCTCTTTATAATTAAGTTCGATATTGTACCAGCCCTCCATTTCTTCAAACTCTTCTACACTCAAACCTGTTTTTCGTCTGATAAGATTTTCACGATCTCTTTCTGCATTCTTTTTGTCGAACTTAAACGGTCTGGCTTTAATGGCCGAAGGGTTAATGCCTTTCTGCTGCTTTGTTTGAGATGCATCTTTTATGCTTTCGGCATTAGTGATTTTTAATTTTTCCGGGACCTTTCTATATTGAGAAGGATCTTTCTGTCTTTTTTCTTTATTATTTGTCTTCTCTGCCGGTTTTTGTGTCTTCTGTTTTGACGAAGGGGTTTGTTGATTTCGGCTATTTTGACTTGATTGAAGATCACTTATTCCCTTTTGTAATTCATGCAGTTTGTTTAAAACCTCTCTGTTTTGGCCACTGTTTTCATCAACACCATCTTTTAATGCATCCCTTGCCTGCTCAAAGTCTCTTATCTGACTGCCCATCTGCGTCTCGTCACTGTTTGGATCTGCATCTTTTTTCTTTAAATCATTGGCGCTCCGATTTTGATTGTTGGCATGATTTTGCAACTTTTCTAATTTTTTGACTAATTCATCTAAACGTTTTTTCAGTTCATCAGAAATTTCTTTTGCCTTATTCGCTTGCTCCGGTGAAGGTAAACTTTGTCGTACTCTATTTGTTTGATCATTCTGTTCGTTACCCTGTCTTTGTGCTTCCCTGCCCTGGTTCAAAACATCATTCACATCATCCTGAATTGCCTTGGTTTGTTGAACCAGTTTGTCTATATTCTCAGTTCTCTCACTTTTTTTACCTTCACGGACGTCATCTGTATTTGTCTTCCCGATGCCGTCTTTAATATCATCCAAATTTTCGTTTATATCACTCATTCCGCGTTCAATTTGATTAAGCTTGCCTTCTAATTGATCCAGGGTATCTTTCAAATCCTTTGGATCGGATAAATCTTGCTGAGATCCGGAAGGTTGCCCTGGCCTGCCACTTTGTCTCATTCCAGGCTGTGGGCGTCCTTGTCCACCTGATGCTTGCGGCTGTTGCCCCTGGCCGGCTTGTGCTCCACCCGGCATCGCCTGGTTGGCAAACTCTTCGCCCATTTGCTCCAAATTTCTTTTAGCCGCTTCTTTAATAGGATTTTTAATTTCGTCAGGCAATCCCTCTAAATCTTGATCGAGCTCTTCTAGTGCTTTTTCCGACAACTTATCAAATTCATCCCGGATAGCTTGCTTTTGTTGCTCCTTCATTTTGCGTTGATACGTACGCCAACGTTCTTCGGTCTTTAAATCGATGTTATACAACTCTTCATACACCGGCCAAACTGTCTTCATGCCTTCGATCCATTGATCATCAGTGATGCGACTCGGATGAAACAACACATTAATCCATCCAATATTGTCATCCAAATCGGTTGCGTCGGTTGAGCCCATAGAACGGGCCACAGCATCCTCAACAACAGGATTGGCAACACGGGGATCAGTAAAATCCTTTGTCTTAGGATCATAATGAACACGCCGGTAAAGCATTGTGTCAATCAACTGCAGGTGAAGTGGGTTAGAACGATGAAATGTTTCCGCCATCCTTTGGGCCGCCTCACTATCCCCCAAATCATAACGGTCTTCTAAAATATCATAGACCCGTCGCAATGCTCCGGAAAATTTTTGTTTATCAACATCACCATAAAGCTTGAGTGAAGTTTCACTTTGACGGCCGCCGGATTCAGCTACTTTAAAAATAGCCATTTGATCCCAAAATGTATCGACAGTCGGATGATTGGCAACATTCTCACCTAAATCTCTTTCGATACGGGAATGCAGTCCGTAAATACGTGTATCGATTACCAAAGATGTGAGCCCCAAACCACGTTCACGTGCAGCCTTAAGTTGTCCGTCAATATCATCTTTATCTTCTCCATCGGAACTTCTTGGATAAGTATCTGTTTTAATACGGCGCAGATCGGCTGTTCCGTGTGCCTTTTGAATGTACCGCCAAAATCCTCCCTCTGCATCAACCAATTGTACGCGCGATCCGGAGCTGATTTGTGCATAACGCTCAATATCGCGATCAATTTCCTTAAGCGCCTCAACAACTCTTGGATTGTCTTCTTTTGATCCTAAACGGTCATCCAACAAATTAAGGTATTCACGTAAAAGTCTGTATGGATTGGAATCATCACTCTCACTTTTTTCACTCATAGCCGTGGTGATGCCTGCGATCATATACCCAACGGCACGTTGCGATTGATATTCATCTTCTAAAATTTCTGTCCGGGCCCCTACTTTTTCAAAGACTTGAGTTGCAAGTATTTTAAGATAGTCAATAGAGAAGTACCCGGCCTTGCGGTCCGACACACCGGGATTAATCACCATGGTCATTTCTCCGTTCTTTTCTTTTTCATAACCCAGGTGAAAAAGATGTCTAACCGTCGGATCATTTGAAAGTTTTTCATACCAATCCAATGCCTTTTGTTCGGCATTTTTCTGGCCCTTGAAATAACGCAGCACCTCGATCAGTGAAACCGCGAAGGTAATCTGTTCCCATTCGGCTGGAATACGGATAATATTGTTATCGGCTAAATAGTGAAATAATTCATGTTTATAAACCAGGCGAGCCGTGAGTTCATCTTCCACATCTTTCATAAAAACCTTATTTATATCATCTTCATAGCTTCCTTCCGCAAGTCCCATAGAACCGCTAATACGTATAAGCCTCTTAACTAATTTTTTTTGATGCGCCTCAGTCCATTCTTGATCAATAAATTCCTGCGGGATAAAATTGGATAGATGATAGCTCTTTGTATCGCGGATGATCATGTCATAGATTTTACCGGCCTCTTCTTTGTCGTAGGCGATATCATCGGCCATTTCCCGGGCCATTATTTGGATTAATTTTTGTGTTTTAAGAGAGTATTCTTTTGTGGAAATAGAGCGGAATTCTTTGTGCAGCATTTCAAGAAAATGTTGGTCATTCTGCGGAGGAGCATGAGCAATTAACCCCTTGTAAACTTTGTTGGATTGCATGATGCCTTCTATAATACTTAATAACTTCCTGTCAGAGACCTTTGCCGTCTTCTTGCCTAAGTCATCAACCAAAACCAGCATTTGATCGTAGACTGTTTGAAATGCGTCTTTTTGATTATTATCAACGGCACTCAGCATCGCCTGCTTAAGGCCGTAGTAATCACCCACCGTTTCCTCTACACTCGCGTTTTTGTAACTCTTAAGCGCGGCATGGTCAAACGCGGCGTTATCGGCTTCATTTAAATCTTTTATCTTCTGCTGAATATCTTTGGATTGTTGCAATACTGCATCTTTCTCACGCTCCAATGCTTGTATCGCATCTTCCCCATCAATTATTTCCTGCCTTAAAGCAACTGTTTTATAGTCATCTTCCGGAAAAAAGAGATGGTAAGAACCTTGTTCTGTTGTTATTTGCAGGTAATCGTAATGTCTACCCTGCGAAAAGCTGTCGGAAAAGGTATTAAGATTCTTTTTGTCCTTTCTAATATTTTTACCATTTTCGACAACAACATGATCCATGGTTAGTATATCTCGTGATAAAAAGCGATAGGCTATCCCATTTTTCATGACCAAATTCTTTTTATCTGAAACTATTTTCTCTCTTTCTGTAATTTTTTTCTCAACAAATGACGTCTCATTTGGTGATGTTTCTATCCATTGTCCGCCATCAAAAACAAAACCGCCATAAACCTTTTTGAAATCCTCAAGAAGAACATAGTATTTACCATCTAATGCAATAGACTGAATCTCAATAGTATACGAAGTTGATTGAGTTGATTGATTGATATATTCTTCATTGAGACGTGCGGTAACGAGGCTATCTTCAATTTCCACCCATTGTCCGTTCTGCCACGTATATTCTAAAGCCTGACTATCTCGGCCACGCATGGAACTAATGATGAAATAATGGACTACACCCGATCCCACTTGAACCGGCGCCACAGCCTTTATCTCCGGAGTACCCGGATATACCTGCTTTAACCGTTCATATACCTGTGCCATTAAACCGCCTTCATATTCATTCCATGATCGAACATAGTCGTTAAAAACCTCGGTACTTAAACTCACATCCACCCTACGCCAATCAGTCCCTTTTGATATGAAGTGATTATCACTGCCATCAGAGACCGGAATGATATCCGTTTGAAGAAAATTTTTCTCTGTCAATTGAACCTTCGGTGTATTGGCTCGCCACCGATTGGTCCAAGTATTTTGAGATTTTACCGTTTCTTTTGTGATAGATGTACTGTGAAAGCCTATCCAGTTTTCTCCGTCATAAACATACTCCATATTCGTCGCATTGGAAGGCACACCCCCAAGAGGTCTGGATTTTGTCCCTTGAGAATAAACAAAGAAATGATTTTCTTGATTGTCTATCCATTGCCCCTTAATGCGACCGGATACAGGCGACTTAAATCTAAAACGAAAATCTGCGGCTATCATATCAGCAAGTTTTTTAAACTTATCGTCCCCATCAACTTCCTCGACTTCTTTAAACTGAAATGGAGTTTGCGATTGGTCATCAATTTTCTTTTGAAGTGCTTTAAGCTCAATATTCAGCTGATCTAATTGTCTTTGATATGCCGATACAGCACGCTTTTTCTCTAACGCTTCCCTGCCTCCCGTCTCACTTGAGGCGTCTTGTATCTTTTGGGGATCCTTAAGTAATTCTTCAATCAAGACAATCAATTCGGGAAAATCAAAAGATATTTGTTTTAATACCGGTACATAATTATTAAGTGTCTCAATATCTTGCTGTATAAAATCTTGTTTAAGTAACTTTCTTGCTTTATCTGCACCTAATCCTTCTGCTATTAAAGCCAATTGTTCGATCTGCTTATCGGTAAATACCCCGGCCAGCTTCTCAATATCTTCCGCCGTAAGCGACGCGGCGTCGGCGTCTTCTCTCGCCTCCTGTTTAAACGCAAAGGCCTTACCACTGTCTCCAAAACTCAACCACAGTTCTTCCCCGTTTACCTCGATACGGGTGATGCCTCTAATCCAACTTCTACCATGCAACCTACGAACCATCGCAGCTAATCCATCGTTAACTTCCTCATACTTACCCTTATCATTCATCCGTATCTCAAAGGCCTTACCATACCGCCCAAAACTCAACCACCGCTCTTCCCCGTTTACCTCGATACGGGTGATGCCTCTAATCCAACTTTCACCATGCAATCTGCTAACCATCGCAGCTAATCCATCGTTAACTTTCTCATACTCACCCTTATCATTCATGCGTATCTCAAAGGCATTACCATCACTTCCAAAACTCAACCACTGCTCTTCCCCCTCTATCTCAACACGGGTGATGCCATCAATCCAACCTTTACCATGCAATCTGCTAACCATCGCAGCTAATCCATCGTTAACTTTCTCATACTCACCCTTATCATTCATCCGTATCTCAAAGGCATTACCATCACTTCCAAAACTCAACCACCTCTCTTCCCCGTTTACCTCGATACGGGTGATGCCTCTAATCCAACTTCTACCATGCAACCTACGAACCATCGCAGCCAAACCATCGTCAACTTTCTCATACTCACCCTTATCATTCATCCGTATCTCAAAGGCCTTACCATACTGTCCAAAACTCAACCACCGCTCTTCCCCGTTTACCTCGATACGGGTGATGCCATCAATCCAACCTTTACCATGCAATCTGCTAAACATCCTCGCTAATTGTGCCCCCAACTCTGTTGCATCTAATTGATAAAACTTTCCTAACACAGCTTTTTTCTGTGTATGCGATTGGCTTGACCTGGATGTACTCCCAATATTTTCCTCCGGCTGTTGGGCGATTTGTTCTTTCAGGTCTTCGGCCTTTTCCTCTAAAAACTCAACAGGCCCATCAAACGCTTTATTCTTTAAACCAACAAGGACATCCCCGGCTTTTTGTAGATTATCTAAATCTTCTTTGAGGTTCCCGGTTAAAGAGGCTTCAACGTTCTTGGCAAAATTATCAACATACTGCTGATTGGCACCCAGCTCATTGATGAGCCCCAGCTGCACCACCGCTTCAGAACCAATCAATCTGTCCAGCTTTTCAATAACCTTCGCCGTAAGCGATGCGGCGTCTATTCTTTCTTTCAATTTGCCTTTTTGTTGACCAACAATTCTTTTTAAAACCCCGACTTCCCACACCTTTGCTGTTCTATCATAACCGGCTGTAACGATACGCCTTCCGTCCGGACTAAAGACAGCAGATAAAACCGAATCCCCATGCTCTTTAAGAGTTAACACCTCCTTGCCCGTCTCTGCACCCCACACCTTCGCTGTTGTATCAATACTGGCTGTAACGATATATCTTCCGTCCGGACTAAAAGCAGCAGATAAAACCGAACTACTATGGCCTTTAAGAGTTAATAACTCCTTGCCTGTCTCTGCATCCCACACCTTCGCTGTTTTATCACTACTGGCTGTAACGATATATCTTCCGTCCGGACTAAAGGCAGCAGACCACACCGAGTCATTATGCTCTTCAAGAGTTAATAACTCCTTGCCTGTCTCTGCATCCCACACCTTTGCTGTTTTATCATAACCGGCTGTAACGATACGCCTTCCGTCCGGACTAAAGATAGCAGATAAAACCAAATTACTATGCCCTTTAAGAGTTAATAACTCCTTGCCTGTCTCTGCACCCCACACCTTCGCTGTTTTATCAATACTGGCTGTAACGATATATCTTCCGTCCGGACTAAAAGCAGCAGATAAAACCGAACTACTATGGCCTTTAAGAGTTAATAACTCCTTGCCCGTCTCTGCATCCCACACCTTCGCTGTTTTATTCCTACTGGCCGTAACGATATACCTTCCGTCCGGACTAAAGGCAGCAGACCAAACCGAGTCATTATGCTCTTCAAAAGTTAATAACTCCCCGCCCGTCTCTGCATCCCACACCTTCGCTGTTTGATCATCACTTGCTGTAACGATATATTTTCCATCCGGACTAAATGACGAATAATTAACCTTATCATTATGTTTAAATGTGTGCTTAACCCTGGCCTTTTTCTTTAAAACAACTTCACTTCTTTCATTTGACTGATTATTAATAGTGTCCGGCTCTGTTTGAAGTGCCGCTGATTTTGCTTGTTTTTTTATTGATCTTTGTTTCTCTTTTATAATTTTTTCCATCTTTTCAATAGGTTGTGTGAACGCTTTATTTTTTAAACCAACGAGCACATCCCCGGCTTTTTGTAGATTATCTAAATCTTCTTTGAGGTTCCCGGTTAAAGAGGCTTCAACGTTCTTGGTAAAATTATCAACATACTGCTGACCGGCACCCAGCTCATTGATGAGCCCCAGCTGCACCACCGCTTCAGAACCAATCAATCTGTCCAACTCTTTAGTAGCCTCCTCCGTAAGCGATGCGTTATCAGCGTCTTCTGTGAAGTTAAACTTGCTTTGGACGCTCAATATTCCCTGATCCACGGCGCGTTGGACATCCTGCGCCCCCTTACTGCGTATATTAGACGGTATCTCAAAGATATGTTCTGCCGTTATTAATGTTTTGGATAAATTGTCTTCAAACCCCCCCGAGAAATACTTACGCGCAACCACCTCCTGGGTGATAGGATTATACTCTTCCTTTATATACTCATACGCCCCGGCCTTAAATGCATCGATATACTGCTGATAGATATCTTCCCGGGATGCTCCTTCTTTGACTTCGATCCCCTTTAGTTTGGATTTATCGGCATAGTTCTGTGTCAGAATCGATTCCTTAAGATTCATCTTGTACCAGGTGGCCAGCACCATGGCATTGACAATCTGGCGCAGGACCGCGAAGTTTTTGCCTTCGTTTATCTCGGTTTCGATGGCGGGCAATATTATTTCGCGGATGATTTGTGTGGTCTGTGTTCTGTGGTCAGTGGTCGTGTTTTTTGACTGATCACTGATCACTGACCACTGATCACTCTTTTGTTGCGCTAGGTAATCCTCTTCAAGCATAACTTTAAGATGCACATGATACACCCATGCCGTATCCCCCTCTTCAAACACCACTGCCTCTTCCGGAACAATCCATACCTTGTTAAGCACATTGACCGGCACAGCTTCTGTACCATATTCGCTTCGAATCCTTTCCCTTATCCTTTCCCAGAACTGGCTGCCGGTTTCATTTTCCGGATACATCAATGATGAGGTGATCTGCTTCAGTAAATAGTCTTGTGCCAATAGGTCCATCCCCATCTGCGTTTGACCCAAATCATCTTCAATGACACGGTCCTTTTCATAGGGCGATAAGTTCACCCACATATGGTCTTCGGCGATTGTGAGGCTTGAGAGAAAGTATTTGATGAGTTTGGTGAATTCTTCTCTTTGCGTATCTTCGGCCAAGGCGTCTTGCCCTTGATCCATAAGAAACTCTATATTGAAGGGGTTATTGACATCAATCTTAAGCCCCATCATAAGGGGCGGATGGTAGGCAGGGCTAAGCGGTGTAAGGCTTCCCGGCACCGGCAGCGGGGCGATCATCTGCGCCGAGGCAGAACCTGTCGGCAGGATGGCTGTTTGGGATATCATAGACAAACTTATAAATACGCTAAGAAGCTTCCGCAGCTGACTTTTTAAAAACTTGTGTTTCATATAACGACTCTGCACCTTTTGACCTATTGAACCTACGAGGTTTAATAAGTAATTTCCCACCGCAACCTCGTAGGTTGGGATGGCTAGAATACTATATTATTAGTATATGTAGATATGTAGTGCAAGTGTGCCATATGAAAGGGGCTTTCGCAAAGAAATCTGAGATATCGAAATTTCTTAACTATTTAAATTTCAATAATTTATGATTTTAATGAAATATTTCCGGATATTTTGCGAAATGGAACTCTTGGGTAGGAAAAACAGACCACTTATTCTTTATGCACATGAAGTGTCTGGGTAGGAAAGGCGAACTCAACACCCATTTTTTCGAACTCGCGGAAGATTTTGAGATTGATTTCCTGCTGGATATCCATGAATTTGTTGTAGTCATTACCTAAAACATAATAGACAATCTCAAAATTAAGCGAAAAGTCGCCGTAGCCTTGAAAATGCGTGCGATCAAATTCAGTATCGGCAATGCCGCGGACAATCGCTTCAATTGTCTCAGGGATTTTTTCTAACTTTTCGGCCGGCGTGCCGTAGGTCACACCGATTTGAAACAGAACGCGGCGGCGCACCATCCGGCGATAGTTGCGAACACGCGAATCGGTCAAATCGGTATTGGAAAAAACGATCTGCTCACCGCCCAATGAGCTGATACGGGTTGTCTTGATGCCGATATGCTCGACCACACCCATCTTGTCATCGACAATGATAAAGTCGCCAATCTCAAACGGACGGTCAAACAGGATGGCAAAATAGCTAAACAGATCTTTCAGAACAGCCTGCGCGGCCATGGCGACCGCCACGCCACCGATACCTAAACCGGCGAGGATACCGGTCACCTTAAAGCCCATGCTGTCAAAAAAGGAGATCACCGCAAGCGCCCAAATAAGAAGTTTGGCCACACGCATAATCCCCATCAAACTCTTGCGGGCATTTTCTTCAAATCCGGCAGACTTAAGATAAACCTTTACCCCATAATTGAGAATTTCGATCGCAAACCGCGCCACATAAATCGTAATAATGGCCTTGGAGATAATACCGAATCCTTTGTCGTAGGCCTCCCCTAAAACGAGTAAGCCCGACGCCATATAATAAGCCCCAAAATACAAAAGCGGCATGATGACTTTAGATATCAGGGTGATAAGAAAATCGTCGAATGTCGTCTCGGTTTTTGCGGCCAGTTCTTTAAGACGGTGGACAATGCTGTTGCGGATAATATTGATCAGGCAAATACTGAGGATAAAAAACAGCCCCGCCTCGCCGTAGGCATAGAGCGTATTGCCGAAATAATTTGTTTGCAAGATTGGAAATAGCTCATTCATAGTATTGAATACTAACAACTTGGGATGGATAATGCAAGGAAAAATAATTAAGGGGACACAATACTTAATTAATAATTAAGTATTGTGTCCCCTTAATTATAAATTAGATACGGAATAATGAATGGATGAATGCCCTTCGATTCGCTTACGCTCTTTGAAGGATTGAATAAAATTATTTTTTTCTGCGTCTTAAAGCTACTGCGGCAGCGCCGCTTCCGAAAAGAAATATTGTGCCCGGCTCAGGGATTGCATGTGTTGCTAAATATTCACACTCTTCGTCTTCCGAGTCACAATCAGCGTATTCTTCGTCTTCTTTGTCTTCTTGAGTGTCAGAGCTTGTCAGCAGATCGCCTCCGATATTGTCTTCCAATAAGGTAAGCTGCGTCGTTGTCCCGCCATCGCCTGAATCATCATCGCCACCACCAAATCCTTGTGAGGCAGCAAATCCAAGCCCGCCAATACCTGCGCCGGCCCCAACAAAGCCTAATGTGCCAAAACTGCGTGTCGATCCGGTTGAGCTACTTGAAGAACTCAGGACACTTTTATAGCCAGACTGGGAACCTATCGGAATCGGCTTAAGATAGCCGAAATTCTTCCAGCCGAGCCCATGATAGCCTGTTGGAAGTCCTACAAGCTCATCATTCGTAGTATCATCTTTCGCAATCCCCATGGTACTAACCACTGTCATGGTGAAAATGACGATCCCTAATGATACAAGGATAATGGCCCCTTTTTGCTTGTCCCAAAATGTCTTGATTTTTCGTTTCATATGCCTTCTCTCAAGTAATTTCAGAAAGTATAAAACATTTTTTCGTGTTGGCAAGGGACACAGTAGGACATACCGGGACAACAGAAAAAGATAAGATTTTACAAAAATTAGTGTCAGAACTCAGCAAATATTTGGTATTGAATGAGTTAAAGACAAATTCGATATAATTAAAATTGTGGTTATACTAATTAATATGTAAGTGTTTGTAAATATTGAGTTTATCGAGTTCTGACACTAATTAATGAAAAAAGCGCGGATGGGTGCAACATCCGCGCTTTTCACCCCAAGCCGGCCCTAGGCGGCCTGCTCGAGTTCATCCTTCATTGGAGGAGAAGAAGTCTTTTTGGTCTGTCTGATCATTATGCACGACGAAAATAATGCCGTATTTCTCGGCCGCAATCGTGATCAAACGGTCCATAATCTCTTTATAATCGGCCGCTACCTCTTCAGGCTGGGCGGCTTTATCAGCATCTTTGGAAAGCTCTATTTTCTTGATAATTTCCATAACATCCGGCTTGACATATTTAGCCGCAGCGTCTCCGGCTGTCGCACACAAAAATCCGCCGATCATCAGTGTTATCGCCAACCTCATCAATATCCGTTGTTTACCCATTTTGATTCACTCCTTTAATTTTGCTCCGTGTCCCGCTCCGTTTGGAAAGCCGACCAGTCCTCTCGTCCTGCGGACTCGAGCTATTTTCGCTGCTACAACTTATGTCGCTTCACTCCATAAGTTGTGCGCTCAAATAAAAAAAGCGTCTACTCTAAATAATAAGAGCAGACGCTTAAAAGTCCCAATTAGTGGCAACTGGCTATCCATTTTCAGGACCCTGTAGCTTTGCGTCCCCACCTTTCAGTGGGTTTGCCCTTATCAATACGAGTAACGTTTTAAAGATCAAATTCTGTTTGCATATAAAGTATAAACCATAAAAGAGGCAACACAAGGCCTCCTCAAAAAGGGAAGCGTTTTCTTTCAAAAAAAATTATATTTCCATAAACTGTTTATTTTCAATAATTTATGAGCATTAAAGCCGTTTTAAATAAAATATTTTCGAAAATAACTGGATTGAGCGGAGTTTTTAAGATCTGACGGTCACTGTTTTAAGCCAGACCGAAAATCCGAGAAAAAGAATCATGAGGGGAATAAAGGTAAGCATGGCAATAATCATGCGCTTTTCTGTGCTGGTCAACTCCAGCGGCTCAACCTCCACCTTTTTGATGTCGGGATAGGCCTGATAGTCCAGCTCCATCAGCCAACTGACGGCATTAAGCCCCATCTGGGCATTGCTGAATTGGCTGATATAGGCATTGGTAAGAAAGTCGGCATCGGTAAACACGAGAAACCGTGTGTCACTTGCCTTGGTCTCATCACGCGGTTCAAAGCCCACATAGGCAATCGGGACAGGGCCTTTTTTATCTTCGCGTTCATTGTATTTGACCTCAAGCATACGATTGGACTCGCCCCAGCTTTGCGGAAACGGTGAGGCGGTCAAGACAAGCGGGACCAATTTAATGGTTTCTCTTTTATGTCTGGTTGCTGTAATGGAACGCGGGCGCACATAGAACGTATAATCCAAATTACTGACAATCGCCCGGTGGGTTAAATAGTTGTTGGTGGCCGGCACCCCGACATCCTGGCCAATAAAGCTTTTAATATCCACCACAATATCAGGAAGAATTTTAAGACCCCATTTATTTAAGATACGATTCAGATCAGGATTAAGTTCTTTTTCTTCATCTGTCAGCGGTTTCTCCGGTGTGGTGATCACCGTATGTTCAATCAAAAAGAGCACATCGCCGCCGCCCTTCATATATTCATGAATGGTCAACTCTTCTTTCTCAGATAAATGCTGCTTAGGGCCAGCTATAATCAGCAGGCTGCAATCTTCAGGAATTTGACCACTGTCGCCTAAAATAAGCGAATGTGTCAAAATATTATTATTGACCAAAACCTGATCAAACATCGACAAACCCGTATTGCCTTCATCATCCAGCGCGTATTCATTATGTCCTTTGAGAAAATAAATGTGTTGTGCAGGTCTTAGAACCCGCATGAGCGCATTGTTAATATGTTCCTCGCCCAAAGGATCCTTGGTAAAATCAATGTCTTCGCGGCGTGCCCCTTCACCTGTTGTTTCGACAATCAATTTCTTTTCGTTACCGGAAATCACATTGCCGAACTGAGCGGCATAACCAAGATTAACCAGTGGATCGACCACCTCGATGGTCACAAGGCCCCCGGCCCTTCTTCTATATTCATTTAACAAATCATCGAGGTATTTAGGTGGTGCGCCGACCACCAAAGCCGTCATGTTAATCGGCAGATTAAGATCCTCTAGGATATCAATGGTGACATCACTAAGTGTATGTTGCTTATACCGTGTCAGATCCCAACGCAGATCGCTTTGATGCGCCCAGTAATTGGCAAGAAAAAAAACAGCAATAAAAACGGAGGTTAGGATACTTAAAATGATTATGCGGCCTAAATGAAATTTTTCTCTAAAGCGTTGCATATAACGGTTAAGATAAATCATATGCAGCACAAAACCGATAAGCCCCACCGCAACCAAACCAATCGACAGAATAGATGTTCCTTGCTCAACATAAATAAGCCCGGCCCCGGTGCAAAGAATACAAAAACCAATAAAAGATAAGATAAAGATAAACTTATTCGACTTTAGCGCCATATTCTCTGTTCAATCGATATTCTGGTTAAAATGATAAATAAAATAATACCTGTTACGTAATAAACAAGATCGCTTAACGCAACGACACCAACCGCAAAGTTTTCGGCGTGCTTAAGCGAGCTCATGTAATGCAAAAATGTTTTTGCTCCTCCCTGGACATATTTTTCCAGGGTCGAACAAAAGTAAAGAAAGAAAATCCCACAATAGGCCAAAAGCCCGGCAATAATTTGATTGCTTGAGAGCGACGAGAAAAAAACACCGATCGCAATAAACATCGCCCCTTCAAGCCACAAGCCAAAATACCCCGTCATCGCTTCGACAAATCCAATGGATGAAAAAATAGCGAGAATAAAATAATACGTTAACGTCGTTAAAATAATCAGCGAATAGAATGTGAGCACACCTAAATATTTGCCGAGCACAATCATTGTATTGCTTGTCGGTGTTGTCATAAGAAATTCCATGGTGCCGTTTTCTTTTTCCTCGGCAAACACACGCATCGACAAAAGCGGAATGATAAATAAAAATAAGAATTCCATCAAACGGAAGACATCATCCAAAGTCGCTTCTTTATTATGATCAATAATCAGATAGAAAAAGACATTAAATGTTGTGATGGTTAAAAACAAAATGATATAGGCCATCGGTGAATTAAAATAATAGTCAATTTCTTTACGGATAATCGCGTTTAGTTTGTGCATGACTCATTAAACCCCATAAATGTTTTCTCTAAAGTACCGTCTTGAGCCACTAATTCTTCGACTTTGGCATCAAGGCCGATACGCCCGTCTTTTAAAATAAGCACACGCTCAGCAACACGTTCAATTTCGGTTAACACATGTGTGCTTAAGATAACGGTGTGTTCTTGCTTTAACTCATTAAGTAGTTTGCGGAATTGATCGACCTGAATCGGATCCAGCCCCGTCGTCGGCTCATCAAGGATCAGAACCTTCGGCTCATTAAGAATCGCCTGAGCAAGGCCGATGCGTTGTTTATACCCTTTAGAAAGAATTCCTATTCTGCGTTTAACCACATCTTGTAAATGGCAGCGTCCCACCGCACGGGCGACATCTTCTTTTAATTTACGCCCGCGGATGTTTTTAAGGCGTGCCGCAAACTCCAAGTATTTGACAACACTCATATTGTCATAGAGTGGCGGGTTTTCCGGCAAGTAGCCGATATTTTCTCTAACCTTAAGGTGTTGTTTTTGCACATCAAATCCGGCTACGCGCGCTTCCCCGTCGGTGGCCGGAAGAAACGAGGTTAAGATGCGCATCATCGTTGTTTTACCGGCCCCATTGACCCCGAGAAAACCGACGATCTCACCTTTATCAACAGAAAACGTTATACCCTTAAGTACTTCCACAGGACCGAATTTTTTAATGATACCCTTAACCTCTATCATTCCCAAAGTTCCTTAAGTTTTTTATTTAGCTCCTGGACCCCAACAATCATTTCATCATTGATAAAATACGTTGGTGTTGTGTGCACAAAACGGGATTCACCAAGCAACTTTTCTTGAAAAATCGCCTTTTGCGTCGCCTTATCCAGAAGGCATTGTTGTAACTCTATCCCGTCGACACCAACATCTTTTGTCAAAGACTTAAGATATGGCTCAACATTATTAAGTGTCCGCCATGTTACTTGTTTGGCAAACAATAGGTCATGATACGGCCAGAATTTATTCTGAAGTGATACACAATACGCGTAGCGCGCACTCACCATTGAATTCAGTTCTGCCAAGGGAAAAAGCTTAACGGTTAAAAAAATTTCATCCGGATAACGATTCAAATAATCTTTTAATAAACGGCTTCCCTCTTTGCACTGCATGCATTGAAAATCAACAAATTCAACAACCTGAACAGATGCATTGGCAGGCCCCAAAGAGCGTGCAGCGTCATGATTGTCAAAAGGAGACTGATCCAAGCGGATCAAAAAATCCAAGACGAAAACAAAAACGACCACAACACAAACAATAACAATGGTGAATTTAGTTTTTGGTAAATGCGCCGACATTTTATGTTAAGAAAGTATCGATCGCTTCTGAAAGCTCTTTGACATCGACCGGTTTTTTGATATGAACAATATCTTCTTTTTGCGAAATTGCGTCGGGAATTTCTTTATCCCGTACCGTTAAAAGAATAATCGGAATATGTTTATAATCATCATTGTACCGCAATTGATAACACACATCGTACCCATTAATTTCCGGCATCATAATATCTAAAATGGCAAGATCAGGCGGATCATTTTTAAGCTGCACGAGGGCATCCAGCCCATCTTCACAAAAGTCGGCTGTATAATCTGTTGCCTCGAGGATCTTTTTAACAATTCTGATCACAAGGGGATCATCATCGACCAGTAATATGCGTTTAGTCATGATTCTGATTTATATTTTTAGATCCCTCGCCACTGAAAATAATCGAAATTGGCTCGGGATTAATTCGTGTGTTTAATTTACGCTCCTTTTAGTCGCGTAAATTAAACACTCATTAATACTCCCCAATACATTCAAACGTATCCGCACGCGATGCGTTCATGGCCCGCTGAAAACGCTTAGGATACGGTTCGGTTAAAAGCTCACCCGGTGTTAAATATTTATAAATCTCTTCATAATTCATAATCAGTGTATTATCGACCCGGCGCATCAGATGATAAGGCCTGAGTTGCTGTGTATGATCAAGACCCATCGCGCCGATGATTTGACTGACACTTAAAATCGTATTGCGGTGATAGTTGGCAATACGCTGACGTTTTTGGGAAACCACAAGCCCGACGACCAGTCCCGGATCCTGGGTCGTAATACCGACGGGGCAATGATTGGAATCACACTTAAGTGCCTGAATACAACCTAAACCCATCATCATGGCACGTGCCGAATAAATCAAATCCGCGCCCGTACTTAAACGGTGCACCATGCCAAACCCCGTTGTAATTTTACCACTGGCAATAACACGCACCTTATCTCTTAATTCAAAACCAACCAAAGCATTGTGAACAAAAATCAACCCTTCGGTTAAAGGATTACCCATATTATTCGCAAACTCAAGCGGGGCAGCCCCTGTACCGCCTTCTCCCCCATCGACGGCAATAAAATCCGGCATGATCTGGGTCTTTCTCATCGCCTTACAAATAGAAATAAACTCACGTGGCTTGCCAATACACATTTTAAGCCCGATCGGTTTGCCTTTAGAAAGCTTTCTTAAATCGGCAATGTATTCACACAAACCAATCGGCGTATCAAATGTGCTGTGCGCGGACGGCGAGATAATATCTTTGCCTTCCTCGACACCACGGGCACGGGCAATTTCGGCATTAACCTTAGCTCCAGGAAGGATTCCGCCTTTGCCGGGCTTGGCTCCTTGCGAGAGTTTAATTTCAATCATCTTAACCGATGAGCTTGAGGCCTTATCTTCAAACTGTTTGGGATCGAAGCGGCCGTCCTTTGTGCGGCAACCAAAATAGCCTGTCCCGATCTGCCAGATCAAATCGCCACCACGCATGTGATATTCGCTAATGCCGCCCTCACCCGTATTATGCGCAAAGTGCCCGATCTTAGCGCCTTCATTAAGGGCGACCACTGCATTGCTGCTCAGTGCACCAAAACTCATCGCCCCTATATTAAACAAACTCGCATTATAGGGTTGTGTGCAATCAGGCCCGCCCACATCAATGCGCATATTTTCCGGTTTGACATCCCGCGGGGTTAATGAGTGATTGACCCACTCATAACCAACCTCATATAAATCCCTTTGCGTTCCAAAGGCAATAGAATCACGGACATTTTTGGCCCTTTGATAAACGACCGAACGTTCAATACGGCTGAAAGGCACACCGGATGAATTGGATTCGACAAAATATTGATTGATCTCTGGACGGATCATCTCCATCCAATAGCGAAAATTACCGATAATAGGAAAATTACGGCGGACCGCCTTCTTCGACTGAATCATGTCGCAAAAACCCAATATAATCACGGGAGATAAAAAGATAAGCAACCAGATAATCGACGGCATGGCTGGCGCAAGCACTACGGTAAGGATGAGCACCATTAAAATGGAAACTAAAAATATAATACGAGCCACAGAACCCCTTCTCCTGTTTTGATTTAGGGTATTCTAGCACCGGCGCTTGGACCACACAAGATTTGAGTGGAAAAATTAGTCCCGACACTATTCTCCATAATGTGTCCGCGCTCTTTTGATCCAAACGACCTTTTCTTTTTTATCAATGGAATAGACTATCCTGTCTTTGATAGTTAAACGGATGGAATAATTGCCGGTTAACTCCCCTATAAGTTTTTTCCCACCCTCGGGAGTTATAGCAATAAAATTGGTGAGAACACCTTTGAGTTTTTTCTTTTGTTTGGCCGAGAGTTTATCGATGTCTTTTTTGGCTTGATGAGAAAATTTGATCGTATACATTGGCTTTAATCGCTTCCAAAGACATCATCCATGGAATATGTTTTCCCATCTTTAATTTCCTGATCCGCCTTTTTAACACTTTTGACAAAACCCGGATCAGAGCATAATTCCAATGTTTCAATCAAACTGTCATAATCCTCTTGGGATAGCAAAACCGCATTACCCTCCTTTGAGGTAATATTTACCGGAATATGTGATTTAATTGTCTTTTTGATTAATTCGAACCAGTTATTACGCGCATTTGTGGCTGTGATCGTGGTCATAACACCCTCCTTATATGTACTACTTTATGTACGTACATAATATAGCACATATTTACTGAATGTCAACCTTCCACATATAACCTCAAACAAGCACCCGGTGCTTGAGACGGTTATCACCTACAACTTATGGCTTACCGCTTAGAGCTATGTTTTGCCTTGATAGCCAAATAGGACTTTAAGGAGTTTTTTGGTCCAGGCCGGGACGGTTGAGACCATGTAATTGACCGAGGCATTTTTATTGATTTCCGACAAGGTCGGATAGGCGTGGATGGAATTGGTCAAAGCGGATAGTTTGAGTTTGCTGTTTAAAACAGGCACCCATTCATGGATCAAATCCCCGGCATGAAACCCGACAATCTGTGCCCCAATCGGAAGGCCTTTTTTGTTGATGAGAATTTTGATAAAACCTTTTGTCTCACCTTCAGCCAGCGCCCGGTCATTATGCGCGAATGATTCCTTATGAACCGTAAATTCAATACCGGCTTCTTTAGCCCGCGTTTCATTATAACCAATAGAAGCAACCTCCGGATCAAGATAAGTGCACCACGGTGTGTTAGTGTAGTCCGCTTTAGACGGAACTTTTAAAATCATGTTAGTAATCGCAACCACCGCTTCATAACTGGCAACATGAGTAAACGGCAAACTACCGTTTATGTCCCCGCACGCGTAAATATTTTTGGTTGTTGTTTGCAGTTTGTCATTGACCTTAATCCCGCGCGGCGAATATTCAACACCGGCGTTTTGTAGATCAAGGCCGTCAACATTGGGTTTGCGGCCGGTCGCCACAAGAAGACAATCTCCTTCAAGCGTCGACTCTTGACCATCCTTATCAACGGTGAGTGCAAAAATACCATCTTTGTGTTTCACCTTCGTTGCTTTAGTACCAACCTGAAGATTTAAACCCTCTTCCTTCATAATGCCGGTCATATATTCGGCAATATCCGGATCTTCTCTTATTAAGATACTTGGCGCAAATTCAACTACCGTGACATCAGCCCCAAGCCGTTTAAAGGATTGGGCCATCTCCATGCCGATAGGACCGCCGCCCAGCACGATCATTTTCTGTGGCAGCTTATCGAGTGAAAAGACTTCAACGTTGGTAATAAAAGGAACATCATTAATCCCTTCAATCGGCGGGACAAACGGGGATGAACCGGTGGCAATCACAAAATAACGCGATGTAATCGTTTTACCATTCAGTGTAATCGTATGCGGATCGACAAACTTGGCCTCACCAAATTGTGTCTCGACATTATACTTGTCTTCTAAATATTCAGGCTCATCATGTTCTTGAATCGTATCAATGATATCCTTAATACGTGTGCGCACTTTTGTAAAATCGACAGGCTTTGCTTCTGTTTTTGATAGGCCATACTTTTCAGCATTTTGAATAACATTGTTGGCATAAGCGCTTTTGATCAGTGTCTTCGACGGAACACACCCGTAATGAAGGCAGTCTCCGCCGAGCTTTTCCTCTTTTTCAATGAGAAGTGTTTTCGCGGCCGATTGCCCGGCAAAGGTCGATGCTGTCAGTCCGGCCGCGCCACCACCGATCACGATCAAATCATAATCATACTTTGGCATAATTAATCCTCTAAAAGGTGCTAGGTTTTAGGTTTAAGGTTTTAACTAACACCCAACACCTAAAAAGCTTTAACCCTTTGTCTCTTTCTGCCGTTTAATAATCTTTCCCGTAATAACACCCATGGCGACAAAAAGTCCAATGGCAACATAAAGCACCGGGTCTTTCCAGCTGAAATTGGCAAGACGATCCGCTAAAAGCACTTGAATAATAATCGCCGGCGACATCCCAAGCATCGTCGCTGCAATATAGTCTTTATAGGAAATTTTAGAAAGCCCGCAAGCGTAGTTCACAAATTCATAGGGCGGAAAACCGATAAGCCGCATCGGAAGAAGCACAATAAATCCATTTTTACTCAACTTCTCATTAAAATCAGCGGCCTTGCCTTTAACAAATTTATCAACTAACTTGCCACCAAAAAACCGGGATATAATAAATGTCGTCGTGGTCCCGCAAAACGCGCCAAGTGAAAGCGCAACCGTTCCCCAAACCGGACCAAACAAAGCCCCGGCTGATAACGACATAAATGCAATCGGCGGAATAAGTGTAACGGTATTGACTGTATAAAGAAGAACATAAACTAGAATAGCCCACGGACCAAAACCTTCGATGTAATGTTTGACGACATCCACATTAAGCTCTTTCACATTACAGATAGGACATATTTCATGATGATGCTTGAGTCCCAAAAAAAATAAACCGCCGACAAAGAGCAATACGACAATCGAAATAATAATTTTTTTAGATTTCACTATTCTCCTTCATCATGTCCGACAGGTCGGAAAATTTATCCTTATAGTCTTCGCGGCTGCGATTAATCACTTCCAAAGCCTCTTCCCGTCCGTAAACATGCGTGATCTCACAAATCGGATCAACGGTATTCGGAAGCTCTTTGTACGTCACAAAATAATGGCGCAGGCGATCAATAAAACCCTGCGGGCAATCTTCAATATCCCGCCATTGACGATAAAGCGCGTCTCCATGCATAACCGCGATGATTTTATCATCGGCCTGGCCCTGATCGATCATACGAAAACCACCAATAGGAATTGCTTTAACCATAATATCGCCATGCCCGATTGTCTTTTCCGTTAGAATGCAAATATCGAGCGGATCATCGTCCCCGACGATCTCTTTGCGTCCCGTGGCCTCAATACAAAAATCGGCAATACGCTTGCCGCAATAAGTCTGCGGAATAAAGCCATACAGTGTCGGACAAATATTAGAATACTTTTGCGGACGATCAATTTTCAAAAAACCACTGGTTTTATCAATTTCATATTTGACCGTGTCCGTCGGGACGGTTTCAATATACGTATTAACTGTCTCGGGAGCATCTTCCCCGATTGGAATACCGTGCCACGGATGCGAACGCAAAAGAAGCGACAAAGACTTCCACATCTGCCTTGTATCTTTTTGATTCATTGTGATTTCACTTTCATAACATAGATTATTAATTATTTATTCAAAATAAAGGGCATTGTTTTAAAACAATGCCGTAAATGGTAAACAACAACCCCAAAGGCAACCGAAACATTAAGCGAATTTTTAAGCCCTTCCATGTCAATTTCAATGGCTTTATCACAGAAGGACAACACTTGCTCGGTTATGCCATTAATCTCATTGCCCAAAACCAGACACACCGGCTTTTCTGGAACATATTTTTCATAAGGCATGCTCCCGGAAATTTGTTCAAGGAACACTATCTCATAGCCTTGTTGTTTGATTTGGTCTAGCGCATCAACCACATTGGGCAAGTACTCCCAGTCAACGGTCTCTTCGGCACCCAATGCTGTTTTGGTAATTTGATTTTTAGGAGGATGGCCGGTAATCCCGCAAATCCATATCTTTTCAATGCCGGCGCCATCTGCCGTACGGAAAATGGAACCGACATTATATAAGCTGCGGATATTATTAAGAACAACACAGATGGGATATTTTTCGCTGCTCTTCTTTTCGTTTTGCCGGGCAACAATCTCTTCGTGTGTCAACTTACGCATATTTATAAAAACTGTTTTGTACTTCGTACTTAGAACTTAGTACTTTGTGCTCCACGATGTACCAAGTACTATGTACTAAGTACGGCCATGGAAAATAAAAAATCAGACCCCATTAGTCAGTAACTTTTTTTAATAATCCTTTTAATTTACCCCCAGCACCTTTCAACTTATCAGAAGTTCCTTCTAATACTTTCTTAGATGAATCCGTCGCTGAATCAAGGGTTTTCGTGGCTACGCCCGACACCGCTTTAAAGCTGCCACCCACAGCATCCTGCAGGCCGCCTAAATCAATATCGACGACATTCGCAATCGGCGTTTTAAACAAGGCCTTAAAGACAATTAAACTAACCAAGGCCGTTGTATTTTTGATATTCTCATGCTTTTCATCTATACCGATTGTATATTCTTTTATTTTTGGTTCGCCTCCACCGGTATAATCAATCATTTTAACCTTACCTATTTTTAGATGAAGATTGTCGATTTCAATATCCGGGGCCTTGCCTTTAGGCTTGTCTTTCGCTTTATCTGCTTTTGTATCCTCTTTTGCATCATCTTTTTTCCCCAGAGCTGTAATCGCATCCAGGTTAACCGTCCCATCTGCCTTTTTAACCACAACAAACTCTTCCATATTAAAACGGAGCTCTTCTAAGTGGACATTGCCGCCTAAAATACTTCCCAAGTTATAATCAACATATACTTCCGGGATATTCACCATTAACGGCTCGGCAAACCCTTTAGGATTTTTCACTTTAAAGTCTTTAATTTGCACATAAGACTTAAAGACGCCGAGATGAAATTTACCAATTTTGACATCCAGCCCAACAGCAGCCTTGGCCCCGGCTTTAATGCCGGTTGAAATAATCATATTGCGCCCAACAATAAGCACAATCAAAACAACTATGATGATACTCAAAATCTTTTTTGTTTTTGGACTCATATTTCCTCCTTAACCTAGTCGTTAGTCTTTAGTCATTTGTCATTGGTATTTGGCCATCTAATGACTAACGACCAACGACCAACAACTGAATTAAACATTATACCAATACTCTTCTTTAATACAAGCCTGGACAAAAGTCCTCACAACCTACGAGGTTACAGTGGGAAATTACCCGTTAAACCTCGTAGGTTTAATATAATTGGGCATAATGGACAAAGGTATTGCACAAACAAGCCAGGCAAAAGACAATATAATACCCAAGAAAAAACCAGCGAACCGGTTTGATAGGAATAGATGTCAGCCCCTTGTAAATGAAGAAAAAGAAAAAGGGTGCTAAATACAGCGTAATGCGGTCACCGGTAAACGGATATTTATGAAGAAGTCCAAAGACAAAAAGTTCCACAACCAGAACAAAACCGATCGTCGCTAAATCCGCAACCTTGCCTTTATTTTTCATAAGTGCCCCCGCACCATACTTGCCCAAAGCAAAAAATGCGAACGGTATAAAAATAATCGCCGCATGGACAAACACTTTGGCATTACCAAACCAAAAGGTCACAAGCCGTTTTGAACCTTCGCCAAATGTTGAGAAAAAACATCCAACTGATTCGGTGCAAATAAAATAACTCTCCCAATAGCCTTGCCGTGCGGCCGAGTTAAGGACAAACTGAATATCTGTAAAATACAATGCAACAACCGACGATAACGACGCCACACAACTTATAATAAAAATAGGAATAAACTTTTTATCTTTCCTTATTAAAAGGAAAAAATTGTAAGGGACAATCCAAAAAATAAAAAACACAGCATATCCCAGGAGATTCAAAAACGGCAATAAAATCACCGCCCCATAATCCAACTTTGTGATGTTTTTATTTGTTATTGTTTTTTGTCTTAAAATAAAAAGTGCAAATAATCCGACGGCAAAAACATCCATAGCATAAGGTTTAAGTTCGGCCGCATAATAAACCATTCGATAGGAACAGGCAAATGCCAACAAACATATAAATATCCCACCAGGAAAACTGATTTCTTTTGTATAAATTTTGCGCCAAATAAGAAACGCGCCTATCATAGAGAAAAACGAAACACAACGAAGAGCAAGAACATGAAAATCAAACGGAGCAGCAATAAATTTAATGATGGCTAAATGAATACGTGGAAAGGCCTGCTCGTATTTTAATACACCAAAAAGCTGCGCATAATTAAACTCATGAAGCGACGCCAGAACGAAGTTTTCGTCCAACCAAAGCGGACGCTCAGAAAAAAAATGAAGAACGCATAAAAGCATAAAGGCCGGTCTGCATCCATGTATCAAAAACTTGTTATATTTTCCAAAAAAATCATTCATTACTAAAGGTGGTGATCTCCCGGCACGCATCCCGCTCTGCCCTGGACACTACGACATATGCCTTGTTTTTCCCATGGAGTAATGCCTTGACGTCCATTACACTTACTTTTAATATAACGATATTCTCCATCTTCTGTAATAGTTACTTTGTTGCCGGCGGCATAAGCCCCCATGACAAAACCGAAGAGCAGAGCAAGAAGCAGACCCCCCTTTATTATCAATAATTTCATAGTCTCCTCCTGTCTAACCATATGCTGCACCGGGTGCAGACGCACCGGGGGCATATAACGGTTATAATTCTACAATCTGGGTGAATAAATGGAAATAGTTTTCTGTTTTAGATTGGGAGCTATCATTAATAATACTAATAAAAAGATTTATTGAAAATTTGATTATATTTGTATATTATATACGTACTTAAGTTCAACAAAATAAGGATCTTACAACATATATGCTTCATCTCATTCAGGCACTGGGCAAAAATGCGATCTGCATCATTAGGGAATTAGGACGAATCGGCGAATTTTTAGGACGATCATTTTACTACACATTTCTTCCTCCCTATACATTCAACAGGATTGTCAAACAAATCTATTTCTTCGGTGTCAAAACCATTTTGGTTATTGTGCTGACAGGGTTATTTACAGGGATGGTCCTAAGCCTACAAGTGTATTATGTGCTAATACACTTCGGCGCCGAATCACAGCTTGGTTCGATCATAGCCCTTTCATTGATCCGCGAACTCGGGCCTGTGATTGCCGGGCTT